>NZ_JMCB01000001.1:600000-900000 GCF_000737315.1 Hyalangium minutum | reverse complement strand
CGGGTGGGATCAATCTCCTGGCCCCCACACCTGGTTCAAGGTGACCTGGTTCCAGACGGTCTTCGACCCGGGTCAATCGTGGGAGGTCAAGGGGCGGCTCATCACCCATGCCCTGCTCACCCTGACGGGTCTCGCCCTGGTGATTCCCACCTTCAAGCGGCTCGGGTGGGGCTACGCGGCCTTCACGCTGGCCGTCGTGGGGATGCCGGCGCTGTCCACCAAGGACTTCATGGGCATGGCCCGCTACCTCATCTCGGCCTTCCCGCTGTTCCTCACCCTGGCGCTGCTGCTGAAGGAGCGCCCGAGGCTGTTGCGCGGAATCATGGCCGTGAGCGCCGTCGGCCTCGTCTTCCTGTCCTGGTGCTTTGGCCGGGAGATCTACGTCTCATGAGCACGCTGACCGAGAGGACGCTCCAGCAGTTCTCGGCGCTGCCGCCCGCCGAGCGCTTCCACGTGCGCGCCCGCGCTTTCTCCGCGCCTCTGGAGGCTGTCTCCTCGCGCGTGCCTCCCGCCGCCACCGTCGCGGACGTGGGGTGTGGCCACGGCCTGCTCTCCGCGATGATGGCTCTGGAGGACGGGAGCCGCACCGTGCACGGCGTGGATCCCGATCCTCGTAAGGTGAAGTGGGCCACCGAGGCCGCCGGGAAGCTCCCCAATGTTCACTTCGAGGTGGGCACGGTGGAGAGCCTCGGGGCGCAGCGCCCAGGTGGGTTTGACGCTGCGGTGGTCTGCGACGTCCTCTACCTGCTGCCCCGGGCACAGTGGCCGGAGTTCCTCCGCCAGGTGCGCAGCCTGCTGAAGCCCGGCGGGCGGTTCCTCCTGAAGGAGGCGGAGGGAGACGGCTCTTGGAAGCACTACAAGTGCCTCGCGCAGGAGTGGGTGATGGTGACGCTGCTCGGCCGCACGAAGGCGGGGGGCGGGCTGGTGCTCGAGCCTCGCGCCACCGCGGAAGCCCTGCTGAGCGACGCGGGCTTCCGGATGCGCGAGGTGGTGGAACTGGATCGGGGCTACACCACGCCGCACATCCTCTATGTCACCGAGGCCGTGGAGCCGGCCGCTCAGTCCAGGAAGTAGTCCGGCAGGGGCTCTACGCCCTTCTCCATGGCGTACTGCTCGAAGTCAGTGACGCCGTGCGCGCGCAGCACGTCCTCGTCGATGAAGAAGTTGCCGGTGCAGGTGCGGCTGTCGCTGGTGAGGATGGAGTGGGCCGCGTCCGCGATGATCTCCGGCTTGCGGCTCTGGCGCATCATCTCCTCGCCGCCGACCATGTTGATGGCCGCAGTGGCGATCGTGGTCCGGGGCCAGAGCGCGTTCACAGCGACGCCCTGCTCCTTGAACTCGGCGGCCATGCCGAGCACGCACATGCTCATGCCGTACTTGGCCATGGTGTAGGCCACGTGGTTCTGGAACCACTTGGGCGACATGTTGAGCGGCGGCGACAGGTTGAGGATGTGCGGGTTCTTCGCCAGGAGCAGGTGGGGGAGGCAGGCCTGCGAGGTGGCGAACGTGCCGCGCATGTTGATGGAGTGCATCAAGTCGAAGCGCTTCATCGGCGTCTCGAGCGTGCCCGTGAGGCTGATGGCGCTGGCGTTGTTCACGCAGATGTCGATGCCCCCGAACGTCTCCACCGTCTTGGCGACGGCCTGGGCAATCTGCTCCTCGGAGCGGATGTCCACCATGAGGGGGAGCGCCTTGCCGCCCGCGGCTTCGATCTCCTGAGCGGCGGTGAAGATGGTGCCGGGGAGCTTGGGGTGGGGCTCGGCCGTCTTCGCGGCGATGACGATCTTCGCGCCGTCACGTGCGGCCCGCAGAGCAATGGCCTTGCCGATGCCACGGCTGGCGCCGGTGATGAACAGGACTTTTCCTTCGAGGCTGGGCATGGTCATTCCTTCATCTCGCGCACGATCTTTCCGAAGGGCGCGAGCGCGAGCATCGCGAGCTTCACGTGTTGAATGGCGAAAGGGATGCCGATGATCGTCACCGCCAGCGACAGCGCCAGCGCGATGTGGCTCAGGAAGATCCAGATGCCGGCGATGACGATCCAGAAGACGTTGAGCGTGCAGCCAATGGCGCTGGCTCCCGGCGCGTCCTGGATGTCCTTGCCGAACGGCAGCAGCCCCACGCCCGCGATCTTGAAGCACTGCACCCCAAACGGGATGCCGATGACGGTCAGGCAGAGCAGCAGCCCGCCGAGCAGGTACTCGAGCCAGATGACGAACCCGCCGCCGAGCACGACCCACAGGATGTTCAGGAGCAAGCGCATGGTCTAGCTCTACCAGGAAGAGAGGCCCTCGTCAGGCGAAGACAGAGCCCCGGCCGGACCCGCGCGCAAGCTCAACGGCCAGCGGGAGGCAGCCCAAGCGCCTTATGGAGCTCACGCAGCTTCGCCTGGATGGCTCGGGCGTTGGCGGGCCCCATGCGCAGCAGGTGCTTCTGGGCGGCGCTGAGCTGCTCCAGCTCCGGGGCGGCATAGGCGTAGTTGACGCCGGGAGTGTCCACCACCTCCAGGTCGCCCTCGGGCACGGGCGTGTCGAGCATCCGCTGGATGGCCCGTGAGAGCACAGCGTCGAAGCGCTGGCCCGGCGGGCCAATCTCCTTGAAGGCCTGATTGATAAGCGGCTTGAGCATCCGGTACGCCTGCGTGGTGGCCTGCGTGTCCAGCGAGCCGAGGACGCGCGCCACGGTGTCATAGCGGGCGAAGCTCTCGGGAGCGATGAAAGTGTGGCCATTGCGCTCGACGACCTGGAAGGTGCCCTGGGGCGCCAGGAAGACCAGCACGGCGCGAGGACTCTCTCCCTCGGCGATGTTGAAGCTGGCGGCAGTGAAGCGCCGGACGAGGCCTTCGTTGGCGGCCCACTTCTGGAACTCGGGATCTGAGGACATGGCGCCCAACAGCTCGCGCGTGCGGGGATCGCTCTGATCGAGCGCTGGCAGCGGCGGTCCCTGGGGCGGCGGCTCCTCGGCCGGGGCGGTGGGTGTAGGCGTCGCCGTGGGAGTGAGCGCGGTCGGGGTAGGGGCAGCAGGCTCCTCGGGCCTGGGACGGAGGAGGAACCAGGCGGTGCCCAGGCCGATGAGCACGACGACGACAATGCCCGCCACCAGCGGCAGACGCGAGGGAGCGGCGGGCTGGGGCGGAGGTGCGGAGGGCAGTGGGTCGCTCATACGCCGCCGGTTTGGCAGCCGCCTCGCCACCCGTCAAACCCGGACTTAGAGCGGCGCTCGCTACCGGACGCTCCCGTAGGTGGTCAGGACAATGCCTCGCTCCAGGAGCCGCGCTTTCACCCGGGAACTCGTGAGCGCGTCCAGCTCCGCCTGCCAACCGTAGGTCCACGCGGGATCCTCCGGGACATGCGGAGTGCCCTCGCCAGGGTGGCAGCCCACCTCGAAGACGCCCTCAGGCAGAGAGTCCACCAGCGCCAGCAGGGTGGGCTCATCCAGCCGCCCCGCCTCGAAGACGCCTCCCGCGCTCACTCGCCGCACACCCAGCGGAGCCCGAGGCGCTGTGCGGGCCAGCGCGGTGAGGATCAGCGTCTTGAGGGCAGGTCCTGGAGCGCGGCGCCACGAAGGGCGAGGCAGCCGATCCGGCCAGCGCACAGGCAGTCCCTCTCGCTTGGCCAGGGTCTCCACCAGCGGACGGATGCCGGGCAGCAGGTGCAGGTGCTGGTGAGCATCCAGGTGGTCCACCTCGGCGCCCAGGGCGCGGGCCCGGGCCAGCTGCGCCTCCAGCTCGAGTGCGACCTCCGAGCGCCGGACCTTGCCGGTGAGAAACGCCCGAGCGAAGTCCGCCCAGCTCGCGCGCAGCCTTCCGTCCGGCGCCACCGTGGGCACCTCGGCCGCCGGAGCCGCGCAGGGCAGCCGCGTGGACAGGGCCAGGTGCACGCCGATCGCCAGCCCCTGCGCGCGGGCCCGGGACACCGCCTCGGGCGCGCTGGGCCCCATCACGAGCAGCGTAGCGCTGGTGACGATGCCCTCGCGGTGCGCCCGGAGGATGCCGCTATCCAACGAGGGGTGCAGGCCGAGATCGTCGGCGTTGACGATGAGGCGCGTGCCGCCGAGTCCCACGGCCAATCCCGCCTACCCGTGCTGACGGCGCCGGGACGTCGTGGGGTGCAGCGGCGCCACCGAGGGAGGCAGCCGCACCGGCTGCACCGGGGCCTCCGGCGAGCGCGTCTCCGGGTAGAGCTTGGCCAGCTCCTTCACCATCTTCATGATGACCGAGGGCGAGGCCAGCGTGGACACGCCGCGGGTGCGCGGGAAGTAGTCCACGCCCATCTGGAAGACGCGGAACCCCTTGCGCATGGCCTTCACCACCAGCTCCGCGTCGATGAACGAGCCCAGGCTCTTCAGCTCGATGGCCTCCAGCACCCGCCGGTGCATGACCTTGAAGCTGAAGTTCACGTCCTTGATGTTGATGTCGAACAAGGACCGGATGAGCAGGTTGTAGACGAACGAGTAGATGATGCGCTTGGGGCCCTCGCTCGTGCGGTCGAACCGGAAGGCGCAGATCATGTCCGCCTCCAGGTAGTCCATCAGGTGCAGCGCCCGCTCCAGCTCCCGCAAGTCCCACGGCAGGTCGATGTCCGAGTAGACCACGATGTCCTTGGTGGACGCCGACAGGCCCGTGCGCATCGCCCCGCCCAGCTTCAGGTTCGTGGCGTGGGTGATGACGCGCAGCTGCGGAATGCGCGCCGCCAGTCCCTCGGCGATCTCCTTCGTGCGGTCGGTGGACGCGTCGTTGACGACGATGATTTCGAAGTCATCCGTGAGCCGGGGCAGGACATCCAGGGCGCGCGTGACGGCGCGTTCGACGTAGTCCTCCTCGTTCCAGGCGGGGAGGAAGAGGCTGATGCTTGGATAGTTGGCCACGGAGTTCCTCACGGCAGTGTGACGAGGAGGCTGGGTAGCAGAGGCCAGTAGGCCAACGCAATCGCCGGTGTCGTCCCCAGGGAAAGGCCATGGTACGTTGGTGCACCGACCTTCATTTTGGGGAGACTGTGGGAGAGAAGCCGTTGTCGCTGCTGGTGGTGGATGACTCCCGGTCGACCGCGGCGAAGCTGGCTCGTTCGCTTGACTCTCCGGAGTACGCCCCGCGCACCGTGCCTCCCGGTCCCGAGCTCTCTCGCCTGGCCCTGGATGCGGACCTCGTCCTGCTGTGCCTCGAGCCCTTGGCGGATCCCTCCTCGGACGAACACCTGGCGCTGCTGCGGCGGCTGATGAGCGTGGAGGGGCCGGGCCGGGGAGGGCCCGTCGTCGTCGTGGCTCCCGCCGAGGCCATGGCGCTGCGCGTCGCGGCGCTCCGGCTGGGGGTGGAGGTGGTGACCGAGCCCTGGGATGACGAGGAACTGCGCGCCCGGCTGCGTCGCGCCCTCTCCGCGCACGAGGTGCTGGTCTCCCTGGCCTCTCAGGTGGCGGAGCTGCAGAAGCTCTCCGTGTTGGACGGGCTGACCCTGCTCCACAACCACCGCTACTTCCAGGAGCGGCTGCGCGAGGAGTTCCGTGCCGCCCAGCGCTACGATGACGCGCTCGCCCTCATCCTGGTGGACCTGGACCACTTCAAGGCCTTCAACGACACGTTCGGCCACCCCGAAGGCGATGAGGTGCTGCGCAAGGTGGCGCGCGTGCTCCAGCAGAGCGTGCGAGAGACGGACCTCGTCGCCCGCTACGGCGGCGAGGAGTTCGCCGTGCTCCTGCCGCGCACCCCGCTCACGGGCGCCATCACCGTGGCCGAGCGCATCCGCAAGGAGATGGGGGCGCTGCGCGCGGGGCCCGAGCTTACCCAGCGCATCACCGCCTCCCTGGGGCTCTCGGGCTTCCCCCACCGCTCGGTGCTCTCCTCGGATCAGCTGCTGCTCACCGCGGACGAGGCCCTCTACCAGGCCAAGCGCGAGGGCCGGAACCGCATCTGCCTGCACTCACCGATGCCCTTCCTGTCCACCGTCCCGCGTGGGTAGGGTTCGCCCGCTTCATGAGAATTGACCCGGGTCATTGGGTGCTGACCCGGGTCATTTTTGACCTTTTGTCACCTCACGGGTATAGAATGACCCCCTGAGTCCGGCGTTACAGTTCTGAAAAGACTGAAGAATCAACAGGTTGGCGTACCGGTTTCCCCCCGGGGTTGTGGCCACAGCATTGCAATTGTTTGACGGGGAAAGATAGGCGAGGGCTGCGAGTGGGACTTGCGCATACACAGGAGGCGACGGGTTCCCGCGGGCGACTGCTGTTGGTCGACGATGAGGAGAACATCCTCAAGTCCATCCGGCGCGTGTTGCGCCGGGGCGATTGGGACATCGAGACCGCTACGGATGCCGAGGAGGGCCTGCGGAGGCTGGAGCAGTTCTCGCCGCAGGTGGTCATCTCGGACTTCCGGATGCCCGGGATGAACGGCGTGGACTTCCTCACGCGGGTGAAGGAGCAGGTACCGCTGGCCCAGCGCATCATGCTCACGGGCCAGGCGGATCAGATGGCGATTGAAGAGGCCATCAACCGCTCGGAGATCTTCCGCTTCATCTCCAAGCCGTGGAACGACAGCCACCTGGTGCTCACGGTGAAGAGCGCCTTCGAGCAGTACGCGCTCGTGGCCGAGAACCAGCGGCTGATGCGGGTGACGAAGGAGCAGAACGCGGAGCTCAAGCGGCTCAACGTGGACCTGGAAGCGCGCGTGGAGTCGCGCACGCTGATGCTCAGCCAGGCCAAGCGCGACTGGGAGCAGACGTTCGACTGCATCGAGAATCCGCTGGCGGTGATGCAGCCGGACTACATGGTGCGGCGGGCGAACCTGGCCTACTTGAAGGTGGCTGCGACAGGCGAAGGGGCCAACGCCTCGGCGGCCACCTGCTACCAGTACCTCTTCGGGCGGGACACGCCGTGCGAGGGCTGCCCGCTGCCGGCCGCGGTGGAGACGGGCAAGAGCGCGCGCGGGGAGATCACACAGAAGGGCCGTACCTACGTGGTGGCTGCCTACCCCATGCCAGGGGACAAGCGCGTGGTGCTCACCTACCGTGACGTCACCGAGGAGCACTCGCTCACCAAGCGGCTCATCGAGACGGAGAAGATGGCGGCGGTGGGCCAGCTGGCCGGTGGCGTGGCGCACGAGATCAACAACCCGCTGGGAGGCATCCTCGCCTTCGCGCAGTTGATGAAGCGGGACTCCGGGCGCACGGAGGCGGACAAGGAGTCGCTCGATCTCATCGAGGAGAGCGCGCTGCGGTGCAAGCGCATCGTCGAGAGCCTTTTGAAGTTCAGCCGTCACAGCAAGCCGGATGATCGGCGGCACTTCGACTTGTCGAAGTGTGTGGAGGACGCGACGGTGCTGTTCAAGGCGCAGCTGAAGGCCAACCCCAAGGTGAAGCTGGAGATGAACCTCTCCCGCGACTTGCCCAAGCTGTTCGGGGATCCGGCGCAGCTGTCGCAGGTGGTGCTCAATCTGCTGCAGAACGGGCTGTACGCGCTTCCAGACGCCGAGGGTGAGCTGCGCGTGGACACGGGGCGAGAGGGTGACCGGTGCTTCTTCGCCGTCTCCGATACGGGGACAGGCATCGAAGAGAAGCACCTGCCGCGCATCTTCGAGCCCTCGTTCACGACCAAGCCGCCGGGCGAGGGGACGGGGCTTGGCCTGTCCATCGCGTATCGGATCGTCCAGGACCACGGGGGCGTCTTCCAGGTCGACACCCAGGTTGGCCAGGGCTCCCGCTTCACCGTCTATCTCCCCATTCCCCTGCAGCTCGAGAGGTTGCCGTGAATCAACCCAAGCGCGCCAAGATCCTCGTGGTGGACGATGACACTGTCGTCCTGAAGGCCGTCACCCAGATCCTCCAGCGCGAGGGCTACCCGGTGGTGGGCATCGACGACGCCGTCGAGGGACTGACGGCCGCGAAGGATCCTTCCATCGATGTGGCGGTGCTGGACATCAACATGCCCCACCTGTCCGGCATGGACCTGCTCAAGGCCATCAAGGCCGAGCGGCCGGACGTGGAGGTCATCATGATGACGGCCTACGCCACGGTGGAGACGGCAGTGGAGGCCGTGAAGGCGGGCGCGTACGACTACCTGACCAAGCCGTTCGAGAACATCGACGACTTGAGCCTGACGGTAGGCAAGGCGGCCGAGCGCAAGGCGCTCAAGGACCGCACTCGGGCGCTCGAGGAGGCGCTCACGGTCCGCAGCCAGTTCGAGGACCTGATTGGCCAGTCCTCGCAGATGCGGGCGGTGTTCAAGCTGGTGGAGACGGTGAGCCACTCGACGGCCACGGTGCTCATCCAGGGCGAGAGCGGCACGGGTAAGGAGCTGGTGGCGCGGGCCATCCACTACCGCAGCGCGCGCAAGGACAAGCCCTTCGTGGCGGTGAACTGCTCGGCGCTGACGGAGACGCTGCTGGAGAGCGAGCTGTTCGGCCACATGAAGGGGGCGTTCACGGGCGCCACCAACAACAAGAAGGGCCTCTTCGAGGCGGCCGACGGCGGCACCATCTTCCTGGACGAGATCGGCGACGTGCCGCCGGCCACCCAGGTCCGCCTGCTGCGCGTGCTGCAGGAGGGCGAAGTGAAGCGCGTGGGCGCGAACGATCCGGTGAAGGTGGACGTGCGCGTCATCGCGGCCACCCACGTGGACCTGAACCGCGCCAAGTCCGAGGGCAAGTTCCGCGAGGATCTGTTTTACCGCCTGAACGTCATCACCATTGATCTGCCGCCGCTGAGGGACAGACCGGAAGACGTGCCGCTCCTGGCGCACCACTTCCTGAAGATGTACGCGGCGAAGCTGGCGAAGAAGGTGACGGGGTTCACGCCGCGGGCCATGGAGGCGCTCACGGTGAACCGGTGGACGGGCAACGTGCGCGAGCTGGAGAACGTCATCGAGCGCGCGGTGGTGCTCACCTCCAATGACGTGCTGGACGTGGAGGACCTGCCGCCCGGGTTCCAGGAGTCTCCGCAGGCGGGCTCGCCGGTGGAGGTGTTCAGCCTGGCGCACCTGCCGTATGCGCAGGCGAAGCGGCTGGCGATGCGCGCCTTCGAGCGGCGCTACCTCACGGCGCTCCTGGAGAAGAACAACAACAACGTCTCCAGCGCCGCGCGGGCCGCCGGGGTGGATCGCTCCAACTTCCGCCGCCTGCTCAAGCAGTACGAGGTGGCTGGCCGCACCATGAAGACGCGCAAGGGCGGCAGCGACAGCGACTCTCCATTAGAGGTGGCTTAAGGCTTGCGGTCTTTGTCCCGGTCCGCCAGCTGGCGCTGGATGGCCTCGTAGCGCTCGGACAGCTCCTTCTCCTGCCCGTTCTGGCTGGGCTTGTAGAAGCGGCGGGCCTTGAGCGCCTCGGGCAGGTAGTCCTCGGGCACGTAGTGGCCCTCGAAGTTGTGGGGGTACTTGTAGCCGCCCCCGTACCCCAGGTTCTTCATCAGCTTCGTGGGCGCGTTGCGCAGGTGCATGGGCACCGGCAGCGAGCCTTCTTGCATCACCGCCGCCCGCGCCGCCCCGTACGAGGTGATGACCGCGTTCGACTTGGGCGCCAGCGCCAGGTACGTCACCGCCTGCGTGAGCGGCAGCGCCCCCTCCGGCATCCCCATGAGCTGGAACGCCTGCATCGCGTCCACCGCCACCCCGAGCGCCCTGGGGTCCGCGTTGCCGATGTCCTCCGAGGCGAAGATGACCATGCGGCGGAACACGAAGATCGGATCCTCCCCGGACTCCAACATCCGGGTCATCCAGTAGAGCGCCGCGTCCACGTCCGAGCCGCGCATGGATTTGATGAAGGCGCTGATGACGTTGTAGTGCTCCTCGCCGCCCTTATCGTAGAGGAGCGTCTTCTGCTGGAGCGCCTCCTCCGCGGCCTTCTTGTCCACCCGCGCCCCCCCGTACGCCGCGGCCACCTCCAGCGCCGTGAGCGCCTTGCGCGCGTCTCCGCCCGCCGCGTCCGCGATGAACTGGAGCGCCTCCTCGTCTACCTCGACCTTCCCCGCCAGCCCCTTGGGAGAGGCCAGGGCCTTGCGCATCACCATGACGAGCTCCTCCTGCTCCAGCCCGCGCAGGGTGATGACGCGACAGCGGGACAGGAGCGCCGCGTTCACCTCGAAGGAGGGGTTCTCCGTGGTGGCGCCAATCAGCGTCACCGTGCCCTTCTCCACGTGGGGCAGCAGCGCGTCCTGCTGGCTCTTGTTGAAGCGGTGAATCTCGTCGATGAAGAGCAGCGTGCGCTGGCGGTTCATCTTCCAGCGGTCCTGCGCGCGGGCCACCGTCTCTCGGATGTCCTTCACGCCGGAGAGCACCGCGGACAGGGACTCGAAGGAGGAGCCAGTGGACTGGGCGATGACACGGGCCAGCGTCGTCTTCCCCGTGCCCGGAGGCCCCCAGAGGATGAGCGAGGGCACCTGATCCTGCTGGATGGCCCGCCGGAGGAAGCGGCCCTCGCCCGTCAGGTGTTCCTGCCCGACGAACTCCGCCAGGGTGGTGGGGCGCATGCGCTCGGCCAGGGGGGCTTGCTCGGCCTGCTCCTTCTGGCCGGCATGTTCAAAGAGGTCCATATGCCGGGAACCTATCGCTTGGCTTCATTTCCTCCAGCGCGACTTGCCCACCTGGACTAGAACCATCCGCCACAGTGCACACCCTGGCCATCGTCGCGAAGAGGGACAAGCAGGAAGCCGTAGCGCTGGCGGCGCGGATTCGCGAGCGCTACCCGCATCTCACCGTGCTCGCGGAGCGCTACCTGTCCCATTCCTTGGGCTGGCCCCGCGTGGAGGACCGGGAACTGGCCCAGCGGGCCGAGCTGGTCATCGTTCTCGGCGGGGACGGCACCCTCATCTACACCGCGCGCCTCCTGGCGGGGCGGGGCGTGCCCATCCTCGGGGTGAACCTGGGCAGCCTGGGCTTCATGACCGAAATCCCCGTGGACGAGCTGTTCTCCACCCTGGACGAGGTGCTCGCCGGCCGCTTCAAGGTGGACTCGCGCATGAAGCTCACCTGCCGCCTGGTGCGCGAGGGGAAGACCGTCCTGGAGGACGAGGTCCTCAACGACGTGGTCATCAACAAGGGCGCGCTGGCCCGCATCTCGGACCATGAGACGTCCATCGATGGGGTTCCCATCACCACCTACAAGGCGGATGGGATGATCCTGGCCACGCCCACGGGCTCCACGGCCTATTCGCTGTCGGCGGGAGGCCCCATCGTCCACCCCTCGGTGGACTGCACCATCCTGTCACCCATCTGCTCGCACGCGCTGACTCAGCGCTCCATCGTGGTGCCCGCGGATCGCACCATCCGTGTCACGCTGCGCAAGGAGACGGCGGACACGTACCTCACCCTGGACGGACAGACGGGCCACTCGCTGCAGGGTGGGGACTGCATCGAGGTGGTGCGCTCGCCCAACCGGGTGAACCTGGTGCGCAACCCGCACATGGCCTACTTCACCATCCTCCGGCAGAAGCTCCACTGGGGCGAGCGCTGACGCCCCTTTGGGGAGCAGGCGCCCTGGCTGCTATGGTGCCCCCCCGTGGCGACCGAGGAAAAGTCCATCCCCTTCGGCAAGTACGAACTGCTCGAGCGCCTGGGCGTGGGCGGGATGGCCAACGTCTACCGTGCGCGGTACACGGCCGTCCCTGGCATCACCAAGCCCGTCGTCATCAAGCGCGTGCTGGACGAGTACGCGGAGAACCCGACCTTCATGGAGCTGTTCATCCATGAGGCGCGCATCTCCGTGGGACTGAGCCACGGCAACATCGTCCAAGTCTTCGACTTCGGTCAGGTGAATGCCGAGTACTACCTGGCCATGGAGCTGGTGGACGGCCAGCCGCTGTCGCGCGTCATCAAGCGGGCCCAGCAGCAGGGGCTCCGGTTTCTGCCCCAGGCGCTGGCGGCGAGCATCGCCCTCGAGATGTGCAAGGGGCTGCACTACGCCCACACGCGCAAGGACGAGCAGGGCCGCCCGCTGGGGATCGTCCACCGGGACGTGTCTCCCGACAACGTGCTGGTCAGCTACGACGGCGAGGTGAAGATCACCGACTTCGGCATCGCCAAGGCGCAGCTGGCGGGCCGGCCCATCACCGCGGCGGGCATGGTGAAAGGCAAGTACCTCTACCTCTCGCCGGAGCAGGCGCAGGGGCAGGATGATGTGGATGCGCGCTCGGACGTGTACGCGGTGGGGGTGGTGCTCTACCGCATGCTCTGCGGCCGGCTGCCCTTCGAGGGCCAAGACTTCGAGGTGATGGCTCGCATCGTCCAGGGCGGCATCACTCCAGCCATCCAGCTCAACCCTGACCTGGATGGCCAGCTCAACCAGATCGTCATGCGGGCGCTGGCCACCTCGAGGGAGGACCGCTTCCAGAGCGCCGAGGCGCTGCAGCAGGCGCTCAGCCTGTGGATGGCCTCGCGGGCGCCGCTGTTCTCCGTGAACAGCCTGAAGCACCTGATGGGCTGGCTCTACACGCAGGAGCTGGCGGCGCAGGGCCGGGCCCCCGTCCTGCCGCAGGAGTTCCTCGATCAGGTCCGGCTGTGGAAGGGCCCTTCAGGCGAGGAGACCACGCCGGACCAGCTCCCTGCGGTGACGCGGGAGGCCCCGCCGGGGCCGAATGCACTGCCTGCACGGCCCGCGTCGGACTCGTGGAAGTGGGACACCCAGCCGGAGGCCCTCCCCACGCAGGTTTTCCGGGCGGCAGGCGCGGGAGAGGCTTCCAGTGACGCCACGGAAGAGGTGGCACCCGCGCAGATCGAGCCCAGCACGTCACGCAGGAGTCCCTTGTGGAGCCTGGGCGTGGCGGCGCTCGCGGCGGTGATGGCGGGAGGCCTGTTCTGGGTGCTGCGCGGGCCCGGGACCCTGGAGATCCACTCCGAGCCGCCTGGGGCGCAGGTGCGCATCGATGGACAGTTCCGGGGCGTGACGCCGCTGGTGCTGGAGGACGTCAAGCCAGACGCGCCGCACACGATGGAACTGGTCCTGCTGGGGAAGAAGTCCTGGGAGCGCTCGTTCGCCGCGGGCACGCTCCGGGGGAAGGTGGAGGCCGAGCTCGAGGAGTTGGAGTCGGCCACTCAGGAGCCGGCCATTCCCGATCCGGAGTCGGAGCCAGAGGAGGCCAAGGCTCCTCCACAGGAGCAACCCGAGGACTCCCGTGTCGCGGTTGCGACGAAGAAGGCCACGGCCCAGCCCAAGTCCTCAGCCTCGCCCCCATCGGGCCTCCGGATCACCGCCGCGGACAAGCCCTCTGCCGAGACTGCCGCCGCGAAGTACAAGGCGGGGGTGAAGCAGTTGAGCCGGGGCAAGCTCCAGAAGGCCAAGGAGCTGTTCTGGCAGTGCCTGGCGCATGACCCGAAGTCCGCGAAGTGCTTCCGCCGCTTGGGCGAGGTCTCCGCGGCGCTGGGCAACACGGAGGAGGCGCTGGAGTATTACGCGCGCTTCCTGGAGCTCGATCCGCGCGGCGACGGCGCCACCGCCGCCCGGGACTATGTCCGGGAACATGGCCGAGGGGGCCGTTAGCGCTCGAGCCACCGCCTCTGGGGCTTCGGTGTCCGTATGTTCCTCTTCCTCTCCAAGATCCTGGATTTGTTCCTCGGTCCGCTCACGTGGGCGATGCTGTTCATCCTCGCGGGGATCCTCCTGCGGCGGCGCCGGGCTCGGTTGGCTCTCGGGCTTCAGCTCTTCGGGCTCGCAGTGCTCTACGTCTTCTCCATCGAGCCCGTGGCCGCAGTGCTCATGCGGTGGACCGAGTCCGGGGTGGAGGCGACGTACCGGCCCGACGTGGTCTACGACGCGGTCATCGTGCTGGGCGGCGGCCTGGATCCGGACGCGACCGAGACCTCGGGCCGGGCGGAGTACAACGCGGCGGGGGATCGCATCCTGCGAGGCTACGAGCTGCTGCGCGAGGGCCACGCGCGCAACATCCTCATCTCCGGAGGCTCACTGGATCCACGGCCGGAGGCGCCCATCGAGGCGGATGTGCTCTCGCGCCAGTTGCAGATGTGGGGCATCGAGCCCGGGCGCATCTTCACGGAGGGCCGCAGCCGCAACACGCGGGAGAACGCGGTGGAGTCGGAGAAGATCATCCGGCAGCAGGGATGGAAAACGCTCCTGCTGGTGACGAGCGCGGCGCACATGCCCCGGGCATACGGGTGCTACGCGGCGGTAGGGATCCGGACGGACACGTTCCTGGCGGATGTGCGGTCACCCCCGGGCAAGCGGTCGCCGAGCTGGCTGCCTCGGGGCTATCACCTGAGCGCGAGCTCGGACGCGCTCCGAGAGCTGGCGGGCCGGATGGTGTACCGGATGCGCGGCTGGACGGCGCCCTAGCTCAGCTGCGCGTGCTCCGCGTTGTCCACGATCTGGTGGGAGCCGCTGGCGTGGGCGCAGTGGGCGCAGCAGAAGAACGTTCCCTGCGCCTCGACACCGTGGCCCAGGATCTTGCAGTTGCAGTGGTCGCAGATGGGGGCGAGCTTGTGAATGGCGCACTCGAAGCAATCGAAGGTGTGAGTGACGCCGGCCGTGACGACCTGGAACGCGAGGTAGTACTCGTTACCGCACACTTCGCACTGAGCCATGACCGCCTCCTCATGAGCGTTTCGAGGCACACCTCCGGGAGGTAGGCATGCCGCGACGCGAAGGCATCGTCCTGATGTCCCGATGCGCAGGGCCCGCGCACCCGAACGAGCTCCGTGAGGGCCTGACTGCTCGCTGGCTCGGTGGGAAAACCCCTTACAGGGAGTTCGGGCCCGTCGTGCACGCTCCAGCCGAGGCGCTGGCGCGCTGGATGCGCCCATCTCCCTGTTGCATGGGAGGCGGCTTGCCGGTGCGGAGCGCGTCGCTCAGGACGTCTCTCGGGGTGCGGCCCTCCTGTAGGGCCGGGGTGGCCGGGAGTCCCTTGAACATCTCGTAGCCGTCCTTGCCACTCGCGAGGAAGCTGAATGTCGCCAGGCTGTATGTCGCCGTTGGGGACAGGGGCTTGCCCCCCACCGTGACGCACAGGACGCGCTGGCCCTTGGGCCGGCTTGGATCGAACGCGAAGCGCAGGCCGGAGACTTGGAGGAAGCGGCCGGGCTCGGGGTCCTCGGCGCTCTTGCTGACGGCGTTCTCCAGCGCGGCCTGGAGGATGGCGCCCGTCACCTGCAACCGCACGAGCTGATCACGGTACGGGAAGATGGAGAGCATCTCGCGCCGGGTGAGCACTCCGGCGCTGAAGCGGGTGTCACCGCGGATGGCACCACCGTTGACGAGCGCCACATCGGTGCCTGCGGCTTGGCGCAGCGCATCGGCCACGAGCGAGCCCAGGTTCGTCTCCTGGCTGCGCACCACCAGCTTTCGCGCATCGAGCGGCACGGGCGTCTTGCCCACGGGCTGGGACAGCTCGGCGATGAGGGGGGCGTACTTCGTCATCGCCGCGAGGAAGGAGGGATCCTCGGGCAGCTCCGGGGTGATGGGGTGCACCTTCCAGTCCAGCTGGCGCACCTTGCCCGTCTTGGTGTCCACATCCAGGGTGACCTGGCCCAGCTCCACGGCATCTGCCGCCACCTTGAAGATGGGAACGCCGGTGGAGCGGTCCTCGATGCGCTCGTGCTCGTGCCCGCCGATGATGACGTCCACGGGAGCGCACTGGGCCAGCTCCCGGTCCTGCTGCACGTCCAGGTGGGTGAGCGCGATGATGACGGTGGCGCCCTCCTTGCGCAGCCGCGAGACGATGGGCTTCGCCGTGGAGCAGACGTCCCGGATGTTCGTGTGCTCCGAAACGCTGGAGGTCACCTCCGTCTCGGGAACCAGCAGGCCGAACAAGCCCACCTTCACGCCGCTGAGCTGGATGAGCTGGTAGGGGTGGAGACCCTCGAAGGGCTTTCCGGTGTCGTTGTCGAAGATGTTCGCGGCGAGCCACGGGAAACGCGAGGCCTTGATGCGCTCGCGCAGCACGGCGTCCCCGAAGTCGAAGTCGTGGTTGCCCGGCACCGCGTAGTCCACCCCGAGCGCGTTCCAGGCATCAATCATCTGCTGGCCTTGGAGCGGCTTGCCGCCCACCTCGCTGATGGACTCCACGGAGGGGGCGAGCGTGTCGCCGGCGAAGAGCGTCAGCGTGTGAGGGGCCTCGGCGAGGAGCCTCTTGCGCAGCGTGGCGACGCGGGCAATACCTCCGACGCGCCCCTGCTCCAGCGGGGTGAACTGGTACACGTCGTTGAGGTGGAGCAGGTTGATGCGGACGGTCTCCGGCGTGGCCTGTTTCTGCGCTAAGGGGCTGCAGCCCAGCGCGAGCGCGAGGGCCAGCACCAGCGACGGCCAGCGGGGGAGAGGGCGGCGCACGGCGTTCACGGATGTCACCTCCAGGGGCGCGGACCTTACCCTCCCCAGGACCGCGCTACATCCACTTGAAGTAACGCAATGCGATGAAGAAGGGAATCAGGCCCCAAACCCCCAGTATCAGCACCTGGGGCCAGAGGGCGAGCAGGGGCGTGCCATCCAGCATGATGCTGCGCAGGCCGTCGTTCAGGGCGGTGAGCGGCAGGAACTGGATGACGGGCTGGAGCCAGTCCGGGAAGTTGGTGGAGGCGAAGAACACGCCCGAGAGCACGGTCATCGGCATGCTGACGAGGTTCATGAGCCCGCTGGCCGTCTCCGCGTTGTTGGCCCGGCAGACGACGAGCAGCGCCAGCCCCCCGAAGGCCGTGGAGCCCCACAGCCCCAGGAGGGTGAAGGAGAGCAGGCTGCCGAACATGCGCACGTCGAAGAGCAGCCGGGCAAAGGCGACGAAGAAGAGGATCTCCACCACGGCGAGCATGCTGCGGCCGATCATGAAGGAGAGCAGGAAGTGGCCGCGCTTCATGGGCGTGGCCACCAGGCGCTTGAGCAGCTTGCCGGTGCGCATCTGCACCAGCGCCCAGCCCAGCCCCCACAGGCTGGAGGACATGATCCCAAAGCCCAGCAGGCCGGGGATGAGGAAGTCGATGTAGCGCGAGCCCGGCGCCGTCACCTCGGTGCGCTGCAACGCCACGTGGTCCACGCGGCCCTGGAGCCGCTCCAGCGTGTCCACCACCATGAGCCGCGCGGTGCGGCCCTCGGCCTGGGCGGGATCCACGATGAGCTCGGGCTTCGCGCCAGGGATGAGCACCAGGGACACCTTGCCCCGGCGCAGGGCGTCGCGGCCGGCGGCCTCGGTCATCTGCTGGGCGGTGAGCCCGTCCACAGCGTCCAGGGTGGGGACGAGCTGCTCGGCCTCGGGGCTGTCCACGACGGCCACAGCCAGCTCGGGCAGGGCGCGGTTGCGGAAGGCCACCCCGAGCGCCAGGGCGGTGAGCAGCGGGAAGACGAAGACCCAGAAGAGGGCGGCGGGCTCGCGCAGGAACCCGCGCATCCGGAACAGCACGAGCTGCCCCAACGGGTGGTTCGAGTTCATGACTGAGCGTCCTCGCGCAGGCTGCGGCCGGTGGAGGCCAGGAACACGTCATCGAGCGTGGCCTGGCGGGTGGACAGGTGGACGAGGTGGGCGCCGCGCGCGGACACCAGCGAGAGGAGCCCCGGCAGGGCGCGGTGCAGCTCCTTGACGGAGAGGGTGTAGCCGTCGCCGCGGGAGTGCGTGGCCACGAGCGTGGGGACCTCGGCGAAGGCCTCGGCGGGGAGGGTGGGGGTGGTGGAGAAATCGATCACCTGCTCGCCGCCAATGGAGGCGATGAGCTGGGCCGGAGTGCCTCGGGCGACGATGCGGCCGTGATCCATGATGATCACCTGGTCGCAGAGCACCTGGGCCTCCTCCATATAATGGGTGGTGAGGACGACGGTGCGGCCCTTGCCCTTGAGGCCGGTGATGACGTCCCAGAGGGCGCGCCGCGACTGGGGGTCCAGGCCGGTGGTGGGCTCGTCGAGGAAGAGGATCTCCGGGTCTGCGGCGAGCGCCACCGCGAGCGCCAGCCGCTGCCGCTGGCCGCCGGAGAGCTTCACCACCTGGGCATTGCGCTTCTCCTCCAGCTTGACGAGGCCGATGGCCTCCTCGACGGACAGGCCCTTCCGGTAGAAGGAGCGGAAGAGGCGCACGGTCTCCTCGACGGAGAGCCGGTCATGGAAGCGCGTCTCCTGGAGGGCGATGCCGATGCGCTCCCGGAGTTCAGCTTCGTCCTTGTCCCAGCGCAGGCCCAGGAGCCGGACCTCGCCCGACGTGGGGTGCTGAAGGCCCTCGAGGATCTCGACGGTGGTCGTCTTCCCGGCGCCGTTGGGGCCGAGCAGGCCCACGCACTGGCCCACGGGAACCTCGAAGTGGGTGCCAGCGATGGCGGTGACGTCCTCGAAGCGTTTGACGAGCCCCTTCACCTCGATGGCGAGGGGAGGGGAGGAGGCGGCAGGACTGGGCGAGGGTTCCACGGGATGCGATCTCCGATGGGACCCCACGGGGGCGTGGGGCGAGCGCCCCCTCATACCGTGTAGCGGCGCCTCGTGCGATGGGAGAGCGAACTCCACGCGCCATACTGCCCTGGTGGTACAGCGTTCACTGCCTATCTCTCGGCACCCTCGCCGGTCATGGAGGGTCGAATGACCAGTTGTCAGAGATGGAGTGCCGTCACGGGAGTGTGGATGTGCTTGTGGATGCTGGGCTGCGGAGCGAGCGCTCCGGAGCCGGGCTCCGTGCAGCCAGGCGGAGCGTGCACCTACAACGCGGACTGTGGCCAGTCGCTGCTGTGCATGGACAAGAAGTGCGCAGCGCTAGGCAGCGAGCAGGCCTGCGTCCCGGGGAAGACGCGCTGTAACGGGGGCGACGTGGAGCTCTGCGGGACAGACGGGCGGAGCTACGAGTTCAAGGAGAAATGCGCGGGGGCATGTAGCAACGGAGCCTGCTTGGCCCAGGCCTGTACGCCCAACACCACGCGGTGCCGGGCGGACAACAAGACGGTGGAGGCCTGTACGCCGGACGGCACCGGGTACCAGGTGGTGCAGACGTGCGATATCGGCTGTGCCAGTGGCACCTGTTCCACCTCGGGGGCTTCCGTCTGCACACCCGGGGAGAAGCGGTGCAACAACGAGTCGATCGAGGCCTGCACTCCGACGGGGAGCGCCTGGGCCTTCCTGCAGTTCTGCTCCGCGGGGTGTGACTCGTCCTCCAAGGCGTGCAAGGCGCCGATCTGCGTGCCCTTCTCGGAGCGGTGCAGCCCGGTGAGCGGAGCGCACGAGATCTGCAACTCCACGGGGACGGCGCTAACGGCGGCGCCCTGCTCCAGCACGGAGGCGTGCGTGAGCGGGCGCTGTGTGCCCACGGTGTGTACGCCGGGGCAGACGCGGTGCCTCGACTCCACCACGGCGGGGGTGTGCAACGCGGCGGGGACGGAGTTCGCACCGGCGGCGTGCGCCGTGAACGAGGCCTGCTCGGGAGGTACGTGCAAGGCGCTCATCTGCGCGCCGCTGAGCACTCGGTGCAAGGACACGGCGACGAGCCAGGTGTGTGCTCCCAACGGCACGGGCTACATCGACGTGGCCTGCCAGTCGGGGTCGAACTGCCAGGCAGGGGTGTGCGTCCCCAGCAGCAGCAACAACTCGTGCACGCCGGACAGCAAGCGGTGCGTGGACGCGCTGACGCTGGCCACGTGTAACTCGGGGGGCACGGGCTACACCTATGCGCAGTGCGCCTCGGGGCAGACGTGCCTGGGGAGCGCCTGCGCGAACATCATCTGCACGCCAGGGACGAGCCGCTGTGCGAGCACCTCGGGCAGCGAGGTGTGCGATCCGAGCGGCACCCGCTACAACGCGGTGAGCTGTGGCGCGGGCACGGCGTGCGACCCGGCCAGTGGCGTGTGCAAGCCGTCGGTGTGCACGAGTGGGGCACGGGTGTGCTTGGACATCGCGACGCTGGGTACGTGTAACACGGCGGGGACGGGGTACTCGGGGACGGGATGTGGGACGAACAAGGCGTGTGTCTCGGGCGCATGCCAGGACGTGGTGTGCGCGCCGGGCAGCGCGACGTGCTCCAACAGCACGACGGCGGCCATCTGCAACGCGACGGGCACAGGGAGTACGACCGTGGACTGCGCGGCGCAGGGCAAGGTGTGCGTGGCAGGAACCTGTCAGACGTCAGGTGCGGTGATCTGCGTGCCGGGCCGGACGCGGTGCAACGGCACGGACGTGGAGGAGTGCAAGCCGGATGGGACTGGGTACAACTACCTGCAGTCCTGCACGACCACGTGCAGCAATGGTGCTTGCGGTGGCGCGGCGTGCAAGCCGTTCACGCTGAGGGCGTCCAGTTCGTCGCTGCCTGCGGACAACAACTCGACGCTGCTGATCACCTCGGACACGATCACCGACAACAACGGCGTACCGGTTCCGGATGGGACGCTGTTCACGGTCTCGGCGTCGAACAATACCGGGGGAGTGCTGTCAGCGGATCTCAACCCCTCGACCTCGGGAACGATCGAGGTGGCGAGCATCAACGGGAAGATCGACTTCCTGGTCAAGAGCGGGCCCGGCGCGAACGCGGGGCAGAGCGCGACGGCCACCGCGACAACTCTGACGGCCTCGAACTGCAGGGGAACCGCCAACTTCCAGCTGGCGGTCTCTGGGACCAACCTCTGGGTGGGAGAGGACTTCACCCGGACCACAGCCAAGGACGGGGCCACCACGAGCGCCAACTGGGATGTGGAGCGCGCGGAGGCTTCGTTCCCTCTCGTCGCGGGGCTCGGAAACGGAGAGGACGGTGATCTCTATGTCTCCTCGGGCACGTTCAACATCAATACCCAACCCAATCCCGCGATCCCGTCGCGCACCTTCCCGGATGCCGTGGCCTACAGGGTGACGGCCTTCTCCACGGACAACACGGCGCTCACCCTGGCGGACTTCCCGGCCGGCTTGGCGGTGGGGGACGAGGTGGTGCTGATCAACCTTCAGGGGGGCAGCAACTTCCCCTCGCCCTCTGCCACGGTCTCGGCGGGCGTAGGCGACACAGGCAACGTGGGCACCTACGAGATCTTCACCGTCAGGTCCGTCAACTTCGGAACGAACCAGCTCACCTTCACGAGTCCGATCCTCAAGACGTATGGGGCCACGAACAGCAACGCGACTTTGACGGGGCAGAAGATCATCGTCCAGCGCATCCCCCATTATCGGAACGTCACGGTGAGCGGCACGCTGACGGCCAGCCCCTGGGACGGAACTCAGGGCGGGATCTTCTTCATCAAGGTGAGCGGCGCGCTGGTCGTCTTGCCCTCGGGCCAGATCACCATGGCGGGCTCGGGGTATCGCTCGGCGGTCAATACGGGCACGTGGTCTGTCGGGGAGAGCTACTCAGGGCCCGGTGCGCAGTCCGCAGTGTGCACTCCGGCCAATGGAGGAGGGAGTGCCAGTGGCAATGGCAGCTCTTGCTACTACTCGGCAGGCGGCAGTTATGGCACTGCGGGGACGCCGAGAGGCACCCAGAACGTTGCTGTCGGTTTTACCTATGGGGATGCGCTCTTGACCAAGTGGTTCATGGGGTCCGCAGGAGGAAGATACAGCAGCAACGCGGCGACGACGGCCGGTGGGATTGTGGTGGTGTGGGCGAACACCCTCGGCGTGGGCGGACGCATCTCGGCCGACGGCACGGGGGTCGATGCCTCGGGCGGGGGAGCAGGTGGCTCTGTCTACTTGCGTGCCACCACCATGAACATCGGCCAGGACCGTGTGACGGCGAAGGGAGGACTCCCCACATCTGGCGGTTACGGTGGTGCGGGGCGTATCCGGATCGACACCACGAGCTTGCACGCGGGAGACACGACCTCGCCCACGTTTACCCCAGGGTCCTCTAACTCAAGCACCGTGCGTGCACAGACCGGGACGCTGGACAACGTCTCGGGCACCATTACCAAGGCGCGCGTCGTCTCGACGGTTCAGGACACTCGGGGCGGCAGTGTCACGTATGAGCTGAGCTCCAATGGAGGCGCGAACTGGAAGGCCTTTACTCCGGGGGATCCGCTCCAGTCGTTCGACCTGGCTGCGAGCGACCTGCGGCTGCGCATCATCCTCACGAGTGACGGCTCCAACCGTCCCCTGAGTGTGCAGGGCGTGAGCATCGAGTACCAGGCTCCGTGACGCAGTGATGTTCGGAGCGGCTCACACCGTGTAGCGGCGGCCCTGGGCGAGCGGCTCGATGTTGCTCGCCTGGAGGTCGAAGTTGTCCGGGTAGTGGATGAGCTTCATCTTGGCGCGAAGCTCGCTGGGGAGCTCGGCGAGCTTCGCGTACGGGGTGTGGACCCCGTAGTTCGTCTCGTGGATGACGAGGTCCGCCTCGGCCAGCCAGGAGATGAGCCCCTCGTCGAAAGAGGTGTCCGCGCTGTAGCCCAGGCTCCGGCCCCCGGCCTTGATGCGCAGGGCGGTGGTCGGCAGGTGGTGGTAGGTGAAGCGGCACTCGATGGAGAAGGGGCCGAACTGGACGGGGGCCTCGGTGGTGAGCGGCGTGTGGGTGAAGTAGTCCTCGAAGTGCTTGGGGTTGGGCGCCTCGCCCTGCTTCTCGATGAGGCACTCCATGCCGGCCGCGAGGTGGCCTTCCCACAGCCGCTTCGCTACGGAGGCGTGCGTGAGCAGGGGCATCTTCCGGTGCAGCAGGAAGAAGGAGAAGTAGCCCAGGCCCTCCAGTCCGGAGCTGTGGTCCGCGTGCAGGTGCGTGAGGGCCACGCCGGCCACACGGTCCACGTCGATGGGGACGCCCGAGGACTCGGAAGCCTCGCGCATCATCTTGCGGATGGGGTGGGGACAGTCGATGAGCAGCACCTGGCCCTCGGCCTCCACGGCGAGGCAGGAGGAGTAGCGCAGCGCGGAGAAGGCATCTCCAACGCCCAGGGGGATGAACGTGAGGCTCATGGCGGACTCCGGGACTCGATGAAGCGCAGACGCAGCTTGGCCGCGGCAGGGGCGGACATTCAATGCGGCTCAGCCGTTTGAAGATGCTGCGGCGGATGGAAGGTGAGCAGCACGTACGCTGTCCCCAGTGCGCACAGTGCGGCGGATAGCAGGAAGTGTCCCGAGTAGCCCAGCGCCTGTGCCGAGAAGCCGCTCACGGCCGCGGCTCCACCGGTAGCGATGACGACCAGTGAGGCCTGCACGGTGTAGTCGGTACCGGCATGCTCGGGGCGGCACTCGTGCATCATCACGGTGAACAGGGAGGCAGTGGCCATGCCGCTGGCCAGGTGCTCGACTCCGCACACGAGCGTGAGGAGCGCCATCGAGGCCCCACGCGCCGCGAACGCGTAGAGCAGCACGGCCCCCATCTGAACGAGGCCAAAGAGGATCAACGCCCGCCGGTACCCGAGCCGGTTCACCAGAGCGCCTCCCGCCAGCGCGCCGAGGAGCCCTGCCGTAAAGCCGACACCTCCGAGCATCCAGCTCAGGTCCGTGAGACTCAGCCCCGCGTCCACAAGGAAGGTGCGCAGCATGCCCGTCGCGAGCGCCTCGCCCGCCTTGTAGAGGACGAGCAGCATCAGCCACCCCGCCGTGCCAGGGCGCTTGAACCACCAGGCCAGATCCATGCTCTCGCGAGCTGGCGGCGCGGACGGAGGCTCCCGGTAGAGCGCGATGGGCACGGTGGCCACGAGCAGCATGGCTCCGAGGCTCAGCAGGGTGGGGCGCCAGCCCGCCGCGTCGAACACCGCCAGAATCAACCCGCCGCCCAGGATCATCCCCACCCGGTACGCCGCCACCTGCACGCCGTTCCCCAGCCCCAGCTCCCGCGCCGCGAGCAGGTTCACCGCGAGCCCGTCCGTGGCCACGTCCTGAGTCGCCGCCAGCAGGTTCACCACCAGCACCACGCCCAGCAGGAGCTGGGTGCTCGGCGCCCCCGAAGGAAGCGCGAGCAGCAGGAGCACTCCCGCGGAGAGCAGCTGGAGCGGGAGGATGTACCCACGCCGCCGACCGAGCCGCTCCGAGCCGTGCCGATCCATCAGCGGCGCCCAGACGAACTTCAGCGCCCAGGGCAGCAGGAGCAGGTACGTCAGGCCGATGTTGGGCAGGGACATGCCCTGCTTGCGCAGCAGCGCTGGCAGCGCCTGGGTGAAGAAGCCGTAGGGCAGCCCCTGCGACAGATACAGGCTCGACAGCAGGCCGATCTTCGTCGCGGTCTTCATGACTCCTCCGAGCCCTGTGCCGTGTCGAGCAACCCCGCGGCCATGCGCTTCACGGTGCTCGCGGCGGAGCCCGGGGGCACCAGCCCCGGCACGGACGCGGCCAACACGAAGTAGCCCTGGATGGCCGCGAAGAGCCCGGCCGCCACCGCCGGAGCCCGCCGCTTCCCCGTCACTGCGGCCACCAGCTCCTCCAATTGCGCGATGTCCGTCCGCACCACCTTCTCGTAGATGGCGCGCACCTCGGGCTGCCGGATGGCCTCGGCGCTGATGGTGACCCAGCTCGCCACCGCGTGTGGATCCGCGTCCGCCCCCGTCGCCAGGAACGCATCCAGGAACGCGTCCACTTTGGCCCGTGCGTCCCCTCCCTTCACCCGCGCCAGCCGTGAGGCCACGCGCTCGTGCACGCGCGCCGCGAGCTGCTCCGCCAGCGTCAGGAGGATCTCCTGCTTGTCCTTGAAGTGGTAGTGCACCAGCCCCGGAGCCAGCCCCGCCGCCTTGGCGATCGCCGCCACCGAGGCGCCCTCGTAGCCGCGCTCTGCCATGACCCGCAGCAGACCCGCGACAATCTGCTGGCGGCGCTCCTCGGTGTTGGATGGACGGCCCACGGTATCCTCGGATTTATTGGTTAGTCGACCAATTTATAAACAGCCAGGGTGGCGGTGTCAACGTGCCGAGGACGCCACTCCAGCCGGGCCTACAGGGTGATGACGCTGCGCACGCGGTCGGCGCCCAAGCGCTTCGCGCCATCCAGGAAGCCGAGCACCATGAGGAAGCTGAAGCCCACCAGCTCGCCGCCCAGCTGCGAGGTGAGCTTGGCGGTGGCCTCGGCGGTGCCACCGGTGGCCAGCACGTCGTCCACGATGATGGCCCGCTCGCCCTTGAGGATGGCGTCCTGGTGCAGCTCCAGCCCATCCGAGCCGTACTCCAGGGAGTAGCGCTCGACGACGGTGCGGTGGGGCAGCTTGCCGGGCTTGCGCGCCGGGACGAAGCCCGCATTGAGCGCCAGCGCCACGGGCGCTCCCAAGATGAAGCCGCGCGCCTCCACGCCGATGACCTTGGTGATGTGCTGGCCCCGGAAGGGCGCCGCCATGGCGTTGATGACGCGGCCGAAGAGGACTGGGTCCGCCAGCAGCGGGGTGATGTCCTTGAAGACGATGCCGGGGCGAGGGAAGTCCTGAACGTCGCGCAGGCGGGCCTTCACTTCATCGGCGAGGGAGAGATCAGCGGCGGTCATGAGAACAGCTCCGGGTTGACGCAGTGGGGAGGGCGGCGCCCCTCCAGCGCGGCGAGGAGGTTATCCGCGGCCATGGAGGCCATGCGGCCGCGGGTGGCATGGCTCGCGCTGGCGATGTGGGGCGCGAGCAGCACGTTGGGGGCGGTGAGCAAGGGGCTGTCCAGGGGCAGCGGCTCGGGATCCGTGACATCCAACGCCGCGCCTCCCAGCCGTCCCTGGACGAGCGCCTCGGCAAGCGCGGCCTGATCCACCACCGGGCCTCGGGCGGTGTTGATGAGCAGGGCGCCGGGCTTCATCGCGGCCAGCTCGGAGCGGCCCACCCAGTGGCGGGTCTCCGGCGTGAGCGGCACGTGCAGGCTGAGGAAGTCCGACTCGGCGAGCAGCGTGGCCTTGTCCACGCGCCGCAGCCCCAGCTCGGCCTCCAGCTCCGGGCGAGCCTGCCGGTTGACGTACAGCACGCGCATCCCGAAGCCTCGGGCCCGCCGGGCCATTGCGGCGCCAATCTTCCCCAGCCCCACGAGCCCGAGCGTGGCCCCGTGGATGTCCGCCCCCAGCAGCAGGGTCGGGGACCAGGTGCGCCACCGGCCCGCGCGTACGTACGCATCTGCCTCCGCCACCCGCCGCGCCAGGCCCATGAGCATGGCGAAGGCGAAGTCCGCCGTCGTCTCCGTCAGGACGCCCGGAGTATTGCCCACCGGGATGCGGCGCGCCGTACATGCCGCTACATCGATGTTGTCGTAGCCCACCGCCACGTTGCTCACGACTCGCAGGGAGGGGGCGGCGGCGAGCAGCGGCTCGTCCACCCGGTCGGTGAGCAGGGTGATGAGCCCGTCCATGCCTCGGACCAGCTCCAGGAGCGTCTCCCGAGGCGGGGGCAGCTCGTCCTCCCAGACTCGCAGGTCCACGTGCCTGCTTAGCCGGTCGAGGGCCTCTCCAGGGAGCTGGCGGGTGACGAGGACACGAGGGGGGAGGGGAGGCGCCATGGCGGGCGTTGATCCTCTCACAGCCGAGCGCCTTCAGGGGCTCGGTCTGCCGCGCGTTGAACGGCTTGGCTGATTCCCTTCAACGCAGCCAGCCATCTCTGTGGTACACGGGGGGATTCCCCCGATCTGGGGCCTTTGCGACCTGTGCAATCGACCGTCGACACCCGAGAGACTCTTCCACCGCAGGACGGCCAGTGGCTGCGCGCCCTGAGGGCCGAGGTACAGCCCACAACCTTCAAGAAGGGCCGTGAGTGCGCCGAGACGCGCCGCGTCTTTGGACTTCAGCGCCAGGGCGACCGCATCTTCGCCCAAGTGGCTGGCTCCTCCGGCGAGCGCTACGAGGTGGCGCTGGAGCCCAAGGACGGCAAGGTCACCTCCAAGTGCTCCTGCCCGTCCTGGAATACCTATGGGCCCCACTGCAAGCACGTGGTAGCCGCGGCGCTCATCTACGCCGCTCGCTTCCGCCCGCCCCCGCCTCCGGACAAGGCCGCCGCGCAGAAGGCCGCGCCCGCGCCCGCCGCTCCTCCCGCCGTCGCTGCTCCGCGCCCGGAGGAAGAAGCCGAGGCGGACAGTGTGGCCGACGAGGAGGAGGTCCCCGTCCCGGAGCTCCCGCCCGGCGTTGATGCGGTGAACCTGCCGGCGCTGGCGAAGGTGGAGAGCTGGCTGGGGCTTTCCTCGCAGCCGGACTACGAGTTCCTCTACCGGTTGACGCCCGCCAACACGGGCCCGGGTGGCCGGCACTGGGTGCTGGATGTGCGCCGCCAGGACGCCCAGATGAAGGGCCCCGTGCACGTGAAGCGCTTGCTCCAGGCAGGCACGCGCATCGCCCCCTCGGACGAGCGCGTGTTCCTCGTGCTCGCCCGGCACGAGCACCGGTACGACTCGCGCATCGTGGTCTCCGATGAGGATCTCTCGGAGCTGCTGGATCTGCTGCGCCAGCGCCGCATCATCTACCGGGGCACGCAGCTGATCTTCTCGGACGTGCCCGTGCGCCCGCAGATCCACCTGGAGTCCCGCCCGGACGGAGCCACCGCTCGCATCGAGCTGCTCTTCCCGGATGGGGTGGGCGTGCCGCTCAAGGACGTCATCCTGCTCGCGGGGCGCCGCACCTGGGCCATCCAGGCGCAGAACCTGTACCCGGTGGAGCCGGACTTCCCGCCCCGGCTGCTGCGCAAGTGGCTGCTGGAGCCCACCATGTCCTTCCCGGCGGCGCAGCTGGACCGGGTGCTGACGTTCTTCGCCGCGCACCTGCCGCGCTTCCGCATGGTGCTCAAGGCGGACAACCTGGACGTGGACGAGTCCGTGGAGCCGCACTTCGTCCTCACGCTGGAGGGCAACGCGGACCGCGTGAAGGTGCTGCTCGCCGCGCGCTACGGACAGACGACGGTGCCGGTGTCGCCCTCGGCGACGCACCTGGGCTACGCCAGCGGTGTGGGCAACGAGAGCCGCAAGCTCTACCGCCGCCGCGAGGAGCTGGAGCGCGCCGCCGGCAAGCTGCTCACGGAGATGGGCCTGCGCTACGACGGGCAGAGCCATGGCTACGAGGCCAGCGGGGACGTGGCGCTGGAGTTCTGGGCGCGCGGGCTCGGCTCGCTGCCGGAGAGCTGGGAGCGCTTCGGCGTGCAGGCCCCCAAGGTGCGCCTGCGGCCCAAGCTCAAGCCGCGCATCCGCGTGGGCATGAGCGGGGTGAACTGGTTCGATCTCGACGCCGAGTTCGTCACCGATGATCAGGCGGTGGACCTGGGCGCCGTGCGCATGTGGCTGGAGTCCGGCCGGCGCTTCGTGCCGCTCAAGGACGGCACCTTCGCGGAGGCGGATCCCGCCGAGCTCAAGCGCGTGGCGGACATCCTCGAGGAAGTGGGCGCCATGCCGGGCCGCACGCGCACGCGGCTGCCGCTGCACCAGGCCGTGGCGCTCGACTTGCTCGCGGACCTGGGCGAGTTCACCGAGGTGGAGGCCAAGGCGCGCCAGGCCATGCTGGAGCTGCGCGACACCAACGGCGTGCCCAAGGTCGCCGTCCCCGAGGGGCTCCAGGCCACGCTGCGCCACTATCAGGAGGCGGGGCTCGCGTGGCTCTGGTTCCTGCACAGGCACGGCCTGTCCGGCATCCTCGCGGACGACATGGGT
The DNA here is from genome assembly GCF_000737315.1 of Hyalangium minutum. Classification (GTDB taxonomy): domain Bacteria; phylum Myxococcota; class Myxococcia; order Myxococcales; family Myxococcaceae; genus Hyalangium; species Hyalangium minutum. The sequence continues at coordinate 871,641 of NZ_JMCB01000001.1, read as the reverse complement.
CTCGGGAAGACGATCCAGTCCCTGAGCCTGCTGCAGAAGGTGAACAACGAGGAGGGCCGCAAGCCGTCGCTCGTGGTGGCTCCCACCAGCGTGCTCGCCAACTGGGAGCGCGAGGCCGAGCGCTTCACCCCGAAGCTGAAGACGATGGTGTGGCACGGCCAGGACCGCAAGGAGCGCACCGAGGACCTCAAGGACGTGGACCTCGTGCTCACCTCCTATGCGCTGGTTCGCCGGGACCTGGAACAGCTCTCCGAGGTCGGCTTCCGTTACGTCATCCTCGACGAGGCGCAGAACATCAAGAACGCGGACAGCGCCACGGCGCAGGCCTGCAAGTCGCTGCCCAGCGAGACCCGCTTGGCGCTCACGGGCACGCCGCTGGAGAACCGCCTGAGCGAGCTGTGGAGCCTCTTCGACTTCCTGATGCCGGGCTTCCTCGGCAGCGCGGAGGGCTTCAGCGACCGCTACGAGCAGCCGATCCAGGTGGCCAATGACATCGGCGTGAGGGACCGCCTGCGCCGCCGCATCCAGCCCTTCATCTTGCGCCGCCTGAAGACAGAGGTGGCCAGCGATCTGCCTCCGAAGACGGAGAGCGTCGCGTGGTGCGAGATGGAGCCGGGCCAGGCCGCGCTCTACCGCGAGGTGCTCGAGGAGAGCCGCCGCAAGGTGAGCGAGAGCATCGAGAAGGTGGGCTTCAAGCGCAGCCGCGTGTCCATCCTCGCCGCGCTGATGCGGCTGCGGCAGGTGTGCTGTGATCCGCGCCTGCTCAAGCTGCCGCCCAACACGCTGTTGCCCTCCAGCGCCAAGCTGGAGCGCTTCGGCCAGCTCGTGGACGACCTCGTGGCCGAGGGCCACCGCGCGCTCGTCTTCAGCCAGTTCACGGAGATGCTGGAGCTGCTCAAGAGCGAGGCCGACAAGCGGGGCCTGCAGTACCTCTATCTGGACGGCCGCACCAAGGACCGCATGGCCAAGGTGGACGACTTCAACCGCCCGGACGGCCCGCCGCTGTTCTTCATCAGCCTCAAGGCGGGCGGCACTGGACTCAACCTCACGGCCGCTGACTACGTCATCCACTACGATCCCTGGTGGAACCCGGCGGTGGAGGACCAGGCCACGGACCGCACCCACCGCATTGGCCAGACCCGGGCCGTCATCAGCTACAAGCTCATTACCCGGGGCACGGTGGAGGAGAAGATCCTCTCACTCCAGAAGCGGAAGAAGGACCTGGCCGCTGGGGTGCTCGGCGGGGATGGAGACTTTGGTAAGTCCCTGACGGAACAGGACATTCAGGATCTGTTCACCGGAGAGTGACGGCCCGTCGTCTTCTCTCCCACCTCCGCAACCGTGCAGGCGACTGTACGGAACGTCTGTGCAGTGCCTTCGTTACCTGCTAGGGTGTTCAGTGCCTGGGCGCCAAAGCAGATATCGGAGGGCGTGTGCTGCTGGGACTTCGGATTTCGAACGTGGCGGTGATTGAAGAGGTGGAGGTTGGGTTCGGGGCCGGATTGACCGTGCTCACCGGTGAGACGGGAGCGGGCAAGTCCATCCTCGTGGATGCACTGGGGCTGCTGCTGGGCGGCCGGGCGGACGCGGACGTCATCCGCGCGGGCCGCGACGAGGCCTCCGTGGAGGGCATCTTCGCGCGCACTCCGGTGGTGGCCGAGCGTCTGGAAGAGCTGGGGTTGCCGGACCTGGGCGAGGAAGTGCTGGTGCGCCGCGTGGTGGGGCGCAACGGCCGCGCCAAGGCCTATGTGAACGGCTCGCTGGTGACGGTGGGGATTCTCGGCCGGCTCACCCGGGGGCTGGTGGACATTGCCGGCCAGCACGAGCACGTGAGCCTGTTCGACTCCAGCCTGCACCGCACGCTGCTGGATCGGTACGGGAACCTCTCCGAGGCGCTCGAGGCCTATGGCCAGCACTTCGCCGCCGTGCGCGAGCTGGAGGCGAAGATGGAGTCGCTGGGCGGCGACGAGGCCCGCGTGCGCGAGCGCGCCGAGTTCCTGCGCTTCCAACTGGATGAGATCAACCGCCTGGATCCCGCTCCGGGCGAGGACGCCAAGCTGGACGTGGAGCGGCGCCGGCTGGCCGGAGCGGAAAAGCTCAAGCGCCAGGCCGCCGAGGCCGAGCTGCTCGTCTCGGGTGACGAGAGCTCGGCCCTGGAGACGGTGGGGCGGGCGCTGGGGCTCTTGAACGACGCACTGCGGTGTGACGCGACACTCGGGCCCCTGGTTCAGTCCATGGGCACTGCCATGGCGGAGCTGGAGGAGGCCCAGCGCAAGCTGAGCCGCTACGCCGAGGGGTTGGAGTCGGATCCCTCCCGGCTGGGCGAGGTGGAGGAGCGCTTGGACGCCATCAAGCGCCTGTGCCGCAAGCACGGCGCGGCCCTCGAAGGTGTGCTCCAGAAGCGCGGCGAGCTGGAGGCGGAGCTGTCCACCCTGGAGAACCGCCAGGAGATCCTCGAGGGGCTCGCCAAGGAGAAGCAGGCGGCAGAGGCCCGTGCGAGAGAGAGTGCTACAGGCCTGTCGCGCGCCCGCGCTGCCTGTGCGGGTCGGTTCTCCCTCCAAGTGCGGGAGGGGCTGGCGGGCCTGGCCCTGGGCAAGGCGGCCTTCGAGGTGAGGGTGACGCAGGGCACCACCCTCCGGCCCGAGGGCCTGGACGAGGTGGAGTTCTTCTTCAGCGCCAACCCGGGCGAGCCGCCCCGGCCTCTGGCCAAGGTGGCCTCGGGAGGCGAGGCGAGCCGGCTCCTGCTGGCCCTCAAGCGAGCCCTGGCGGGCAGCGACGGGTGCGGGTGTTACGTGCTGGACGAAGCAGACTCGGGGGTGAGCGGGGCCATCGCGGATGTCGTGGGACGGATGATCAAGGAGGTCTCCGGGCACCGCCAGGTCCTGTGCATCACCCACCTGCCTCAGGTGGCTGCCTACGCGGACGCCCACCTGCTCATCCGCAAGGGGCTCAAGGGCGAGCGCACCGTCTCCGAGGTGGTTCCCCTGGCGGCGGGGGCCGAGCGGACGCATGAGCTGGCCCGAATGCTCTCCGGGGTCGAGGTGACTCGGGAGGCACTGGGGGCGGCCGAGGCCCTGGTTCGTTCGGCGCACCGCGCCTTGGGGGCTCCCCCCCGGCCCCGGCGTGAGCCGACGCCTGGGGGAGGGGCCCGGGGGCGCCTTCGACAGAGCGCTTGAAGACGCCACGAGCATTCGCATCCTTGCCCCGCTCCAAGTCGTCACATAGCATCCCTACCGTGTCCAAAACCGCAGGACAGAGCGCGGCACCGCGGCTGAAGGTCGTCTCGGCTGGTCAGACCGACGTCGGTCGGAAGCGCAACCACAACGAGGACAGCTTCCTCATCGACGACGAGCTGCAGCTCTACGTCGTGGCGGATGGCATGGGTGGCCATGCCGGCGGAGGCACTGCCTCCCGGATCGCCGTCGAGACCATCGACAAGGAACTGCGCAAGGCGCGTGAGACTCGGGACAACCCGTTCATCACCGTCCCCAACCTCCAGGAGGCCCTCATCCCCGAGGCCATTCGCGGCGCCGTGGAGCGGGCCTGTCTGGCCATCTACACCGCCGCCCAGGAGGACCCACGCCTGTCCGGCATGGGCACCACCGTCATCTCCCTGGTGGTGAGGGACGATCAGGCCTTCTTCGCCCACGTCGGCGACAGCCGCGCCTATCTGATCCGGGGAGAGCTGATTCAGCAGATCAGCGAGGACCACTCGCTCGTCAACGAGCAGATCAAGGCGGGGATGATCACGCCCGAGGAGGCCAAGCACTCCCGGTACAAGAACATCATCACCCGCTCCGTGGGCTTCGAAGAGGAAGTCCAGGTGGACGTCATGGGCGTCCTGGCCGAGCCCGGCGACGTCTACCTGCTTTGTTCGGACGGCTTGGCCAACATGCTCGAGGACCGCGAGATCCACGAGCTCGTCAACGGCACGCCCAACCTCCAGGACATGCCGAAGCGGCTCATCGACATGGCCAACGAGCGGGGCGGGGACGACAACATCACCGTCATCGTCGTGCAGATCCAGGGCTGACGGATCATTCCACGGCAACAGCACCATCCAGGCGTACGGGCTCTCTTCGCCTTGACACCTTGGAAATACGGATGATAGCTGCGCAAACTGTTCCAGTTTCGGCGAAATGCCGCAGACTGATGGACAGGGCGGGTCAGGCTGCTGGGGCAGGTGTGGCGCGGAAGCTGAGGCACTAAAGTTTGCGCGCCGTGGTGCACACCCAATGCAAGCGGGAGCTGTTGCGTGGCGAATAAGACCTACACCGTCATGGTGGTCTCGGACCACAATGCACCGGTCAAGCGCTACCACATCCAGAAGTCCCTCATCGTCCAGCTGGCGGTGGGAGTGGCGCTGGTGGCAAGCGTGGCGACGGGGGCGACGGTCCACTACTTCCAGGTGGCGAAGGACGCCGCCGAGAACCGCATCCTTCGGGACGAGAACCTCACCCTGCGCACCCAGCTGAAGTCGGTGCGCGAGCGTATCGAGCACATTGGCTCCACGCTGGACCGGGTGGAGCGCTTCGACCAGAAGCTGCGCGCGGTGACGATGTTGTCGGATCCTCAGCGCAACCTGGCCATGGGCCCCACGGAGCCGGAGCCCGGCACCACCTCGCCTACCACGGACACGCAGTTCACCCAGCTGACGACCAACGACAAGCCCGAGGCCCTCATGGGCCGGCTGGACAAGCTGTCGGCGGAGGCCACGCGCCAGGAGCAGAGCCTCCAGGAACTGCAGGCGTACTTCCAGGATCAGCGGTCGCTGCTGGCGTCCACGCCCTCCATCTGGCCCGCGCGCGGCTGGGTGACGAGCGACTTCGGCCAGCGGCTGGACCCGTACACGGCGGACCGGATCATGCACCAGGGCCTCGACATCGCGGCGCCGCATGGCAAGGAAGTGTTCTCGCCGTCGGACGGCACGGTGGTGTTCGCGGGGCTCGAGGGCGGCTACGGCAACGTGATCGTCATCGACCACGGCTATGGCATCAAGACGCGCTACGGCCACCTGTCGAAGATCCTGGTGAAGGCCGGTGACCGGGTGAAGCGCGGTGCGCTGATCGCGGCGGTGGGCAACACGGGCCGCTCGACGGGACCGCACCTCCACTATGAGGTGCGCGTGAACGGCATCCCGCAGAACCCTCGGAAGTTCATCCTCTCGGAGTAGGCGGTCCGGGGACGAAGCCGTCGAGGCGGATGCGCCTCCGTTGCACCTCGTCCTCGGTCCTCCCTTGCCGCTCCATCACGTGGGCCCGCTCCAACTCGGCCCACAGCAGCGGCCCCAGCACCTGCCAGTGGGAAGGTTGGTCCACGGTGAGCTCCATGACGGACACCGTGTGCCGAGGCATGTCCTGCGTCGGCGTGCCCGCAGGGAGCACCTTCGCCACATCCTCCGAGAGCCGCGTGCGCGTGGCCTCCCGCTGTCCCTCCTGGGCAGTGAGCTGAGAGGTGGGGGTGAGCAGCGCGGCGAACGCGTCCGGGTGGATGCGCACCACCTTGGCTCCCGGGTATTGCGCGGCCAGTGAGTCCACCGTGGCCTTGAGCACGGCGTCTCCCACGCCGAAGCCGAAGCGCGCGTTGATGGTGATCATGCCCTGCACGTCCGCGATGACGGCACCCACGCGCCAGCCGTCGTGATGGGCGTGGGTGGACAGGTCGAACTCCTCTTTCAGGAGGCTGCCCTGGGTGAGCGCGAGCGCGGGAATGGCGCCCAGCTTGTCCGGCTGGCCCCGGCGAGCGCGCTCGGCCTCGAGCAGGGTCTCCACGGCAAGCTGGACGGGCTGGGGACTGCGGGCGACCGCCCAGGGGTGCAGGGCGATGAGCGCGGTGGCGGTAGCGTCGTCGACGGAGTAGGGCATCTCCGCTCTTGTAGCGCGGAGCCCTCGGCCGCGCAGATTCCTGGCCTGCTCAGCGGCGGTGGGCCGTCACCGTCACCTCATCCCGATCATGGTAGAGCTGGCGGACGGTCAGCCCCTTCCAGCCGCCGTCCTCGGTGAGCGTGTGGCGCACGCGCAGGAGGATGGGGTTCTTGTCGTTCATGGGCAGCTTGATGTTGGCCACCAGGTGAGAGGCCCATCCGCGCCGCCCCCACTTGGCCAGCAGCTGCGCCACCTCCAGCGGGCGCCACGCCATGTCGCAGAAGAGCCAGTCCACGGGCTCCTCGGGGGCGAAGGCGAAGGCGCTCTCCTGTACGTGCCGTACGCGAGGATTCGAGGCCAGCTCGGGCATGAGCCGCGCTGGATCCACCGCGATGACCTTGGCTCCGCGCGACACCAGCCGCTGCGTCCATCCGCCCGGAGCGGCGCCGAGGTCCACGCAGACGTCTCCTCGGCCCGGCTCGAAGGGCAGCCCATCGAGTGCCTCCTCGAGCTTCATCGCTGCCCGGGAGGGGGACTCGCCCGCGCGCTTCATTCGCCGGCGGCCGCCGGGGGCCAGCGACAGGGCCTCACGGGCGGGCACAACGCCCACCGTCACGGCGCCCGGCGCCACACAGAGGGAGACCAGCTGTGCTCCCGTCTCCCGGGCCCGGTCCGTGTCCTCTAGCAGACGGTTGGCGGGGAGGAGCCCACGCACGGTCTCCCGGAGGGCGTCGGCCTCGGCGGCCAGTGCATTTCCCCGAGGCGTGTCCGGCGTAAAGGCCTGGAGCACGATCGGCGCCGAAGCAGGCAGTGCAGCGACAGCCTGCGCCATCGCGGGCGCAAGCTCGGGAGCCGCCCCCGGGAAGCTGGCGAGCACCCGGAAGCTCTGCCGCGCGAAGGCCAGAACGAGCCCCTGCTTCCCCTCGCTCTCCACGAGGGCCTCGCCCAGCACCCGCGGCTCGGCCCCCGCCCAGGCCAGCTCCTCATAAAGGTGGGGCTCGAAGCCGATGCGACACGTCCACAGCCACCGCCCGGGACGAGCGGCCACGGTCTGTGGAGGTGTAGGGGGCATCCGCACCCTGAGTGGAATGCGAGGTCCGGGCGAGGCGCTGTCAGGCCGCTCGGGGGAGCGGCCCTGGGCGCGGGGCGGACGCTGCCCTGGAGGGCCAGAGGGGCGACGATTCTGGGGTTTTCGGTGTCGGGGCATTGCGTGGGCTCGGTTCCGCTTTACTCTGTCCTGACCGCGCGCAGGGCAGACGGGCAAGAGGAATGCCTCGGGAGCGCGCGTGGTTTTCCCGAGGTTCCCTCTTACATCTCCAGGGATTTCCCTTCACTCGCTGCCTCCCTTCGGGGATTCTCGCGGCGCGAGAGAACTGAACGCATGATCGAATGGACTTTAAAGAAGCTCATCGGGACGAAGAATGAGCGCGAGCTCAAGAAGGCCCGTCACAAGGTTGCCCGCGTCAACGAGCTGGAAAGCAAGATGCGGGAGCTCAAGGACGAGGACTTCCCCACCACGACTGCCCGCCTGAAGCAGGAGGTGGCCAACGGCCGCTCCCTGGACGACGTGCTCTTCGAGGCCTTCGCGCTCACGCGCGAGGCGGCACGCCGGGTGATCGGCCAGCGGCACTACGACGTGCAGCTCATCGGCGGCATGTTCCTGCATGAGGGGAACATCGCCGAGATGCGCACGGGCGAGGGCAAGACGCTGACGGCGACGCTGCCCAGCTACCTCAACGCGCTGTCCGGGCGTGGCGTGCACGTGGTGACGGTGAACGACTACCTGGCCCGCCGCGACTCCGAGTGGATGGGCCGCATCTACCGCTTCATGGGGATGAACACCGGCTGCATCCTGCATGACCTGACGGACAAGCAGCGCCAGGACGCGTACCGCCGGGACATCACCTACGGCCAGAACAATGAGTTCGGCTTCGACTACCTGCGCGACAACATGAAGTTCCGTCTGCAGGACTACGTCCAGCGCGAGCTGAACTACGCCATCGTAGACGAGGTGGACTCGATCCTCATCGACGAGGCCCGTACGCCGCTCATCATCTCGGGTCCCACCGAGGACAGCACCGACAAGTACTACCGCGTGGACCAGGTCATCCCGGGCCTGGTGCCGGACCAGGACTACACCCTGGACGAGAAGGCGCGCTCGGTGTCCCTCACGGACGATGGCATCGAGAAGCTGCAGCAGCGGCTGGGGGTCGGCAACCTCTACGATCCGGGCGAGATCGAGACGCTGCACCACGTGGAGCAAGGCCTGCGCGCGCACACGCTGTACAAGCGCGACAAGGACTACGTGGTGAAGGACGGCGAGGTGATGATCGTCGACGAGTTCACCGGCCGCTTGATGCCGGGGCGCCGCTGGTCGGACGGTCTGCACCAGGCCGTCGAGGCCAAGGAGAAGGTGAAGATCGAGAACGAGAACCAGACGCTGGCGACCATCTCGTTCCAGAACTACTTCCGCATGTACTCGAAGCTGTCGGGCATGACGGGAACGGCCGACACCGAGGCCGAGGAGTTCGCGAAGATCTACAACCTGGACGTGCGCGTCATCCCGACCAACCGCGCCATGGTCCGCAAGGATCTGGAGGACGTGGTCTACAAGACGGAGCGCGAGAAGTTCGAGGCGGCGGCCAAGGAGATCGCGGAACTGCACAAGAAGGGGCAGCCGGTGCTGGTGGGCACTGTCTCCATCGCCAAGAGCGAGGTGGTGTCCAACTTCCTCAAGAAGGAGGGCGTGCCGCACAACGTGCTGAACGCCAAGCAGCACCAGCGCGAGGCGGACATCGTCGCGCAGGCGGGCCGCAAGGGCGCCGTCACCATCTCCACCAACATGGCCGGCCGCGGTACGGACATCCTCCTGGGCGGCAACGCGGAGGTGATGACCAAGGGCGCGGTGGGCCCTGAGCCCCAGCCTCCCGAGCCCGTGGAGGGCGAGACGCCGGAGCAGGCCGAGGCGGCGAAGGTGGCCTACGAGCAGCAGCACGCCGAATGGAAGAAGCTGCACGACGAGACGCTGGCGAAGTTCACCGAGCAGACCAAGGCCGAGCGCACCGAGGTGATGAACATCGGCGGCCTCTTCATCCTGGGCACCGAGCGCCACGAGTCGCGGCGCATCGACAACCAGCTGCGTGGCCGCGCCGGCCGCCAGGGTGACCCGGGTGGCAGCCGCTTCTTCCTGTCGCTCGAGGATGACCTGATGCGCATCTTCGGGTCTGAGCGCATCACGAGCTTGATGGAGCGCCTCGGCATGGAGGAGGGCGAGGTCATCGAGCACACGTGGCTCAGCCGCGCCATCGAGGGAGCCCAGAAGCGCGTCGAAGGCCACAACTTCGACATCCGCAAGAACCTCCTCGAGTACGACGACGTGATGAACCAGCAGCGGCGCACCATCTACAAGCTGCGCCGTCAGGTGCTGGCCGCCGGTGCCGGCATCCCGCTCATCGAGTACGACGAGGACAAGAAGACCAAGGCGAAGATCCGCAGCGAGCAGACCGTGTCCTGGGCCGACTTCAAGGAGATGGTGCTCGACTCGCTGGAGGACTCCATCGTCCAGCTGACGGACACCTACCTGCCGACGAAGAACCCGGCCACGTGGGACCTGGAGGCGCTCCAGCGCAATGTGAAGGATGTCTACGACCTGAACCTCAGCTTCGAGGCCGCGGGCGACCGCGAGACGGTCGAGAACGACGTCTACAAGGCAGCCGAGAAGGTCATCACCCAGCGCGAGCAGGAGTTCGGCGAGGACTTCCTGCGCTTCCTGCAGTACCGGTACTTGGCGACCATCGACCAGCTGTGGAAGGACCACCTGCTGGCCATGGACCACCTGCGGCAGGGCATCGGCCTGCGCGGGTACGGCCAGAAGGACCCGAAGCAGGAGTACAAGAAGGAAGGCTACAACGGCTTCATCCAGATGCTGGGGGCCATCAAGACGCAGTTCGTCAGCCAGATGATGCGGGTGCAGGCGCGCGCCAACACGGCCGAGGAGACGGCCCGCATCCAGCGGCAGATGGCGCAGCGGCAGAAGCAGGCCCACGAGGGCCGGGCGACCGAGGAGGGCAAGCTGGACGAGGCCTCCGTGGCGCCCAAGGCTCCGGCCAAGGCCGACGGGCCTCGGGTGGGCCGCAACGATCCGTGCCCCTGTGGCAGCGGGCGCAAGTACAAGAAGTGCCACGGCGCCGCCGAGGCGAACGTCTAGCCCAGGCTCACGCTGAGCAGTCCCAGCCGGCGCGGTCTCTCCTCCTTCGGGAGCGAGGGCCGCGCCGGTGGCTTTTCAGGGCTCCAACACACCTACCCAGGTCAGCGGGCTACCATTCACCTGGGGGGCCTCTCCATGAACGCACGGTTTCGCCGTGTCCTTCTCCTGCTCGCCATTGCCGCGCCCTACCTCACGTGCTGGATCTTCATCGACACGTATGTCCTGCCCGAGCACCTCTCGTCCCAGGTGGTGAACCTGGCCGGGAGCTGGAAGATCCACGAGGGAGATGATCCCCACTGGAAGGATCCAGCACTCGATGACTCGGCGTGGAAGGAGATCCACTTGCCTGGGGGCTACCATGCTCAGGGGTTTCGAGCGCCGCGGGCATGGGTCCGAAGGCACTTCGAGCTTCCTCCCGTGCTCCAGGGCGAGCCGCTCCTATTCACCTTGGGAGGCGTGCGCAGTGGCCAGGCCGTGCTCTTCCTGAATGGGCACGAGGTGGGGCGGACAGATGAGCGCATGAGGGGGCTGAAGGGAGAGCTCGACGGGCTCGAGGCCTGGAGGGTGGACAGCCGAGACGTGCGGCCAGGGCCCAACGTGCTGGCCCTCCGCTTCGAGTGGGAGCTGCAGGGAGATGATGGCGTGGCCGACGCCCGCATCTTCCTGGGCGCCTTCGAGCAGCTCATGCCGTACTACGTGCGCGCGAGCGACACCCGCCGCTTCTTCCAGGCCGGAGCGCTCGTCCTCTTCGTCTTCATGCTGGTGCTCCTGGGGACGTTCCTGAGCCAGGAGGCCGATCGCGACCATCGCGCGCTGCAAGTCTCCACCTTCTTCCTCGTGGCGGCTGCGGCCTTCTATGTGGCGATCCATGCGGGGCTGATCCAGGTGGCCCGAGTGTCCTCGCCTGCTACATACGCGGCGATCGTCACGGCCGTGGTGGCACTGGCCTGGTCGTTCCTGGAGTTTTTCGAGCAGTACTGCCTGGGGCGCGCGAGCCGATTCCGGAGGTTTCACCGGGTCTTTTGCGGCGGAGCCGTTTTCGTGCTGCTCGGCGTGTACGCGGCGGGCCGGGCGCACTGGCTGCCCAAGCTCTACCAGGGCTTCGCCCTCTACCTCTTCGGCCTCGTGCTGTACGTGCTGGCCCTCACTCTGAGGACCGTGAGACGCGGGAGACGCGGGGCCGACCTGGTGGTGGCCAGTGCCACCCTCTGCCTTGTCGTCACCAGCATCGTGGACGTGCTCACCGATGTGGATGTGCTTCAGGCGCCACGACTCTTCTCGCTGGCGATCATCGATCTGGGGCTCTGCGCGGGAGCCATCCTCATCGCGGACTTCGTCAAGCTCAGCTACGTCAACCAGCAGCTCTCGGCCCGGCTGACCCGGACGAACTCGGAGCTCGAGGTGGCGCTCAAGCGGGCAGAGGAGGCCGCCCGGCTCAAGAACGAGCTGCTCACGCTGGAGCTGCTGCAGCGCTTCGAGCGCAACTTCCGCACCTTGATCGAGCGCTCGCCGGAGGCGGTGATCATCCGTCAGCAGGGACAGGTGGTCTACGTGAACCCCGCGGGGATGCGCCTCCTGGGCTACACGGAGCCCTCACGGGTGCTCGGGACAGAGTGGTCGGCGGTGCTCTATCCCGATAACCGCGCGGCGACCGAGGTCCCGCCCTCCCCAGTGGAAGAGGTGAGCCCTTCGAAGCCCCGGGAGCAGCGGCTCCTGCGAGCCGATGGCGCCGCTGTCTTCGTGGAGCTCACCGAGCTGGCACTCGAGTTCAACGGTTTTCCGTCCACCGTGGTGCTCGCCCAGGACATTTCCGAGCGCAGGCAGCTCCAGGCCCGCCTCCTGTTGACGGACCGGTTGGCCTCGGTGGGCACACTGGCCACGGGGATCGCCCATGAGATCAACAACCCCATGGCCTCCGTCACGGCGAACCTGGTGCAGCTGTCCTCCGAGCTGGCGGAGCTGGCCCGGTGGAATGGGGACGCGAAGACCGCGGGCTGTGATGTGTCCGAGCTGAGCCAGGCCGCTGCGGAGGCCCTGGAGGGAGCGCGCCGGGTCAACAAGATCGTCAAGGAGCTGAAGCTCTTCGCACGCGGAGATGACGAGCGCTTGGCACCGGTGGACCTGCACGCGGTGGTGAGGAACTCGCTGAACATCGCGCTCCATGAGCTGAAGCACCGCGCTCGGGTCGTCTTGGAGCTGGAGGAGGTTCCTCAGGTGCTCGCCAACGAGTCGAAGCTCGGCCAGGTGTGCCTCAACCTGCTGCTCAACGCGGGCCAGTCCCTGCCTCAGGGGGCGGCTGACCAGCACCGGATCGTCGTCCGCACGCGTAGGCGCGAGGATGGCTGGGCGTTGCTGGAGATCTCGGACACGGGCTGTGGCATCTCGCCGGAGAACCAGCGGCGGCTGTTCGACCCGTTCTTCACCACCAAGCCCATTGGCGAAGGCACCGGGCTGGGCCTCTCCATCTGCCATGGGATTGTCCAGCAGCTGGGCGGCACGATCGAGGTCGAGAGCGCGGTAGGGCAGGGCAGTCTGTTCCGGGTCGCCCTTCCACCCGAGGGGTAGCGCTCGCTATAACCGTGCGTCCGCCGAAGACGCAGCGGATCCGCCAGCTCGCCGTGAGGAGGATTCCTGTGGCTGATGCCCACCCCCCGACGCACAGTGATGATGAGCGAAGGCTGGCCGAGCTCGGCTACAAGCAGGAGCTTCGCCGGACCTGGTCCGGCTTCTCCAACTTCGCCATCTCCTTCTCGATCATCTCGATCCTGGCCGGGTGCTTCACCACCTTCGCTCAGGCGTGGAACAACGGCGGCCCCATTGCCATCTCCTGGGGCTGGCCGCTCATCTCCGCGTTCATCATGGTCATTGGCCTGTGCATGTCCGAGCTGGTCTCGGCATTCCCCACGGCCGGTGGCATCTACTGGTGGGCGGCAAAGCTGGGAGGGGCTCGCGCTGGCTTCTACACCGGTTGGCTCAACCTGATTGGGCTCGTGGCCGTCACCGCCTCGGTGGTCTACGCCTGCGCCGGCTTCATGAGCATCACCCTGGGCCTGTTCTTCGCCGGGTGGAGCTCAGTGCTCGGCGGCGATGCGCTGCTCCAAACGTTCGCGCTGTTCATCGCCCTCATGGTGGTGGTGGCGCTGCTCAACATCTTCAGCTCGCACCTGCTGGCGGTGGTCAACAACATCTCCGCCTACTGGCACGTGTTCGGCTCGGCAGCGGTCGTGCTGGTCGTCCTGCTCACCGCCAAGGAGTACCAGACGCCCGCGTTCGTCTTCACCGAGCGCATCAACAACTCCGGGTTCTCCGACAGCACCTATTGGTGGTACGTGCTGCCGCTGGGCTTCCTGCTCACGCAGTACACCATCACCGGCTTTGACGCCTCTGCCCACCTGTCCGAGGAGACGCAGGGCGCGGCCCTGACGGCGGCCCGAGGCATCTGGCAGTCGATCTTCTACTCGGCGATCGGCGGGTGGATCCTGCTCCTGTCCTTCTTGTTCGTCGCCAAGGACACGAAGTTCATCAACGATCCGGCCAACGGCTATGGGGCCGGGCAGGTCACCGCGGTCTTCGCCTCGGCGCTGCCGGCCGCCATGTTCAAGGTGGTCATGCTGATCTCCACGGTGGGCCAGGTCTTCTGCGCCATCGCCTGCATGACGAGCACCTCGCGGATGCTGTTCGCCTTCAGCCGCGATCGCGCCGTGCCCGGCAGCCAGCTGTGGAGCAAGGTCAACTCGAAGACCCACGTGCCGGTGAACGCGGTGCTCGTGTCCTCGATCGTCGCCGTGCTCATCACCCTGCCCGCGCTCTACAAGAGCCCGGCGGGCATCCCGGTGGCCTTCTACGCGGTGGTGTCCATCGCGGTGATCGGGCTGTACCTGGCCTTCCTCATCCCCATCTACCTGCGCCTGAAGGCAGGGGAGAACTTCAGGCCCGGGCCCTGGACGCTGGGCCGGCACTACAAGTGGATGTGCACGGTGGCAGTGGCGGAGATCGCCATCATCTCGGTCTACTTCTGCCTGCCATTCGTGCCGTCCGCGGTGCCGTTCACCGAGAACTTCACCTGGTACGACGTGAACTACGCGCCGATCCTCGCGGGCGGCGTGCTGCTGGCCATCACGGTCTGGTGGTACGCCTCCGCTCGGCGCTGGTTCACCGGTCCGATCCGGACCATCGACGCCCCGCCCGCCGAGGAAGGCTCAGCGCCCGCCGCCAAGCCCCTGGCGTGAGCTCCGGTTCCGCCTGAGGCTTCCCCGGGCTCGCGCCAGGTTTCGAGCCTCCTCAAGGCGTCGTGGGCTCCGTGACGTTGAAGAAGCTCTTGATGACGTACGCGCCCTTCACGTCCCAGAGGATGACCGAGCCCTGGCGGATGAAGTAGCTGTCGCCCTCCTTGAAGGTGTGCGTCCGGCCTCGCTCGTCCGTGAGCGTGACCGAGCCCTCGATGATGGTGGCGTGCTCGGTGAACGGGAAAGTGACGCGGATCAGCCCTCGGGTGGCCATGAAGAGGCCGCCCCGCATGGGGCCCTCTGCAAAGTCGGTCCGGCCAAACAGCAAGGGGTGACCCTTGAGCACCTGCCCGCCCAGCGCCTCTGGCGGGCCGAGAGGGACCAGCGTCGACAGGTTCACCTTCTTCTTCGGCGAGTACACCAGCATCTCGCCGGGCTGCACGGTGCCGAGCACGGGCGGTGGTGCGTTGGGAGCGAGGCTTTCCTGGGCCTCGGTGTCCGCGATCGGCATCGCCAGCGCGGGGGCCTGGGCCCACAGCGTGACAGCGACAGACACGCTCAACAGCACGCCTCGGTGATAACGGAAACTTTTGTTGTGGATGCAATGGGCGAACATAGGGATCTCCATAGGAGGGAGACGTGCGATAGGCTGCTCGCTCGCCTCGCTCTACCGTTATCACTGAAAGCAAACAGAGCCGCTGTAAGTAATTCTCAGCAAGCCCAGAAAGAACTGGCGCTCCCGCGCTGGGTCTTTGAAGACCCGGCACGAGCTGAAGCGGGAAGAGGCTGCTGAGCAGGGAGACAGGCTTCGGCGGAGCGCACGCTGCATCCGCCAACGGTGAAAGCTTGCGAACTCCCGAGGGGTTTTGTTAAGGACCCCCCCGCCCTGGGGCCTCCCCGGGGCGGTAGGAAGCATCACCCACTACTCACACGTTCGTGCCGGCAACCGGTGCTCTGCTTTCAGGAGCAAACGGCCGGGGTTTCCATCGGACGTGGCGGACACAACCGGAGAAGCAAACATGTCGGAGACGCAGCAGGAGAATCAGGCGCAGGCCATGGCCGCCGCAAGCGGCATCACGATGAAGCAGCTGCTGGAGGCCGGCGTTCACTTCGGCCACCAGACCAAGCGCTGGAACCCGAAGATGAAGCCCTACATCTTCGGCGCCCGTAACGGCATCTACATCATCGACCTGCAGAAGACCGTGGTCATGGCCCGCCAGGCCTTCCGCTTCGTGGCGGACCTCACCTCGCGCGGCGGCCACGTGCTGTTCGTGGGCACCAAGAAGCAGGCGCAGGACGTCATCCGCGAGGAGGCCGCCCGCGCTGGTCAGTTCTTCGTCACCAGCCGCTGGCTGGGCGGCACCCTGACGAACTTCAAGACCATCAAGCAGGGCATCGATCGCCTCAAGACGCTGGAGAAGATGGCCGAGGACGGCACCTTCGAGCGTCTGCCCAAGAAGGAAGTCGCCTCGCTGGAGCGTGAGCGCGAGAAGCTCGAGAAGAACCTGGGCGGCGTGAAGGAGATGACGAAGCTGCCGCGCTGCGTGTTCGTCATCGACCCGAAGAAGGAGCACATCGCCATCCACGAGGCCACCCGCCTGGGTATCCCCGTCATCGGCGTGGTGGACACCAACTGCGACCCGGACGGCATCGACTTCGTCATCCCGGGCAACGACGACGCCATCCGCTCCATCAAGCTGTTCACCTCGAAGATCGCCGACGCGTGCCTCGAGGGTGGCGCGCGCTACCGCGCCTCGGGCGCCGCTGAGCGCGACGAGCAGGAGGAGCGTGAGGGCCGTGACGACCGCGGTGACCGCCGCGACGATCGCCGGGGCCCGCGCCGTGGCGACCGGGGTGATCGCGGTGACCGCCGCGGGGGTGACCGGGGCGGCGAGCGCCGTGGACCCCTCGTGGAGATGAAGGGCGCGGCTCCCGCGGCTGCTGAGGGTGAGGCCGAGGGCAGCGGCGGCGGCGGCGGCGAGGGTGGTGGCGAGGAGACCGCGGCCGAGTAGGCCCGCGCTCCCGCGTATCAGTCCGTGAAGTCGGCCGGGTGGTGCTCACCACCCGGCCTTTGCATTTCCCCAACCGAAGTACCTGCACAACACCTCGCGGGGCGCACTGCGCTCGCGGGGTCTGGAGACGAACATGGCCGAGGTCAGCGCCTCGATGGTGAAGGAACTCCGCGAGAAGACCGGCGCGGGCATGATGGACTGCAAGAAGGCGCTCGCCGAGACCGGCGGTGACTTCACCAAGGCCGAGGAGTGGCTGCGCAAGAAGGGCATCGCCCGCGCCGCGGGTAAGGCGGACCGCGTGGCGGCCGAGGGCGTCATCGCCACCTACGTCCACGGTGGCCGCATCGGCGTGATGGTGGAGATCAACTGCGAGACGGACTTCGTGGCTCGCAACGAGGACTTCCAGGATCTGGGCCGCGAGATCGCCATGCAGGTGGCCGCCGCCAGCCCGCAGTACGTGCGCCGTGAGGAGATCCCCGCGGACGTGCTGGAGAAGGAGAAGGAGATCCAGCGCGCTCAGTTGAAGGAGCAGAAGAAGCCTGAGGCCATGTGGGACAAGATCCTCGTGGGCAAGATCGAGAAGTACTACGAGACGGTCTGCCTGGTGGACCAGCTCTGGGTGAAGGACGACAAGAAGAAGGTGGGCGAGATGGTCACCGAGCGCGCCGCGAAGATCGGCGAGAAGGTCTCCATCCGCCGCTTCGCGCGCTTCGTGGTGGGCGAGGGCATCGAGAAGAAGAAGGATGACCTGGCCGCCGAGGTCGCCAAGACGCTGGGCACCCAGGCCTAGCCGCGCCGCCAGCCCTCTGGGCTGACGAGGGCCGCGTGTTCCAGGTTCCCTTTCGGGCCTGGGGCTGCGGCCCTTCGCGTTTTCCGGGGCCTGCACCGGCGGCCCGGCCGGAGCGTTGACGGGAGACGGTGGCGCACCTCCAGAGCGACGCGGACGTTGATCGGGGGCGGGGTGGGGGATATGAGCAGAGCCGCATGTCTGAACCGACCCGCTCCCTCCGTTACAAGCGCGTGCTCCTCAAGCTCTCCGGCGAGGCCCTCATGGGCGATGGGAAGTACGGCATCCATCCGCCCACGCTCACCCGCATTGCCAGCGAGGTGAAAGAGGTGGTCGAGGCCGGTGTGGAGCTGGCCGTCGTCATTGGCGGCGGCAACATCTTCCGCGGCGTGGCTGGCGCCACCGAGGGCATGGACCGCGCGAGCGCCGACTACATGGGCATGCTCGCCACCTGCATCAACTCCATGGCCATGCAGGATGCGCTGGAGAAGCAGGGCGTCTTCACCCGGGTGCTGTCGGCCATCAAGATGGAGCAGATTGCCGAGCCCTACATCCGCCGCCGCGCCGTGCGCCACCTGGAGAAGGGGCGCGTGGTCATCTTCGCCGCCGGCACGGGCAACCCGTACTTCACCACGGACACCGCGGCCAGCCTGCGCGCCATGGAGATCAACGCCGAGGTGATTCTCAAGGCCACCAAGGTGGACGGCGTGTACAACGCGGACCCCAAGAAAGACTCCACGGCGAAGCGCTACCGCTCGCTGACGTACATGGACGTGCTCAGGCAGAACCTCAACGTGATGGACTCCACGGCCATCTCGCTGTGCATGGACAACAAGCTGCCCATCGTCGTGTTCGACCTGACGGCCCGCGGCAACATCGGCCGGGCCGTGCTCGGCAACGGGGATATCGGTACAGTGGTGGGCGCCTCCGAGACGGTCTGGGCCTGAAACTCTTCTTCTCCTTCCGAAGGAGCACACAATGGCGAATGGCGATGAAGTCGTTACGCAGCTGAAGTCCCGTATCGACAAGACGCTCGATGATCTCAAGAAGGAGCTGGGCAAGGTGCGCACCGGGCGCGCCAGCACCAGCATCCTCGATGGCATCCGCGTGGACTTCTATGGCACGCCCACTCCGTTGAGCGGCGTGGCCAGCGTGAACGCCCCGGAGCCCCGGCTCATCACCATCAAGCCGTGGGACAAGAGCGTGCTGAAGGACATCGAGAAGGCCATTCGCGAGGCCAACCTCGGCATCAACCCGATGAACGACGGCGAGCTCATCCGCCTGCCGTTCCCGGCGCTGACCGAGGAGCGCCGCAAGGAGATCGCCAAGCAGGTGAAGTCCAAGGGCGAGGAGCACAAGGTCGCCGTGCGCAACATCCGCCGCGACGCCAACGAGCTCATCAAGACCCAGCTCAAGGACAAGAAGATCACCGAGGACGACAAGAAGCGCCTCGAGGAGAAGGTGCAGAAGGAGACCGACGCGGGCGTGGCCGAGGTCGACAAGATCGTCGCCGCGAAGGAAAAGGAGGTCATGTCGGTCTGATTTGGGGCTTTAATAGCCCCGTATGCGCTCCGTTCTCATCGCCGAACCCGCCATCCCTGTCGCTACAGCCCTGCGCAGGTTCTTGGAGAGCGCCAATTATGCCGTGATTGTCGTCAGCACGGCGGCGGAGGCGCTCCGGGAGGTCCGCACCAGTCCCCCGGAGGTGCTGCTGACCTCGCTGTCCGACTCCCTGGACGGCGAGACGCTGTGCCGGGAGGTGAAGCAGGAGGCGCCGGAGCTGCCGGTGCTCCTGCTCTACATGCCCGAGGAGGAGAACCCCGAGGAGCGCGCCACCGCCGCGGGCGCGGATGCCTGTCTGGTGGGCCCCCTCAAGCGCACCACCCTGGTGACGTGCGTGGGGCTGATGCTCCAGCTCGCCGACACCCGTGCCGCCACCCGCTCCACCCAGGCTCCAGCTCCGGCTCCGGCTCCGGAGTCTGATGACGCGGCGGCCCGCCGGTTCGGGCTGGAGGGTCCGTCCTCTCCGGACTTCGACTTTCTCAAGCGGCTGCTGTTGATGGAGGTGAAGCGCAGCCGGCGCTACCGCTACCCCATCGCCCTGCTGCTGATGGAGCTGGACCACTTGTCCGAGCGCACCGCTCAGCTGGGCTCCTCGCAGCGCACCACGCTGCTGGCGGAGATGCTGGGGTTGCTCTCGGGTGGGGTGCGGGACATCGACGTCATCGTCCCCACCACCGAGGGCCGCTTCGTCGCCTTCTTCCCCCACACCCCCAGGGTGGGCGCGATGGTGGTGGCCGAGCGCATGCGTCAGCGCGTGAGGACGCTGGCTCGCCTGCCGAACATGACCGTGTCCATGGGGCTGTCCGTCTTCGAGCCCTCGCCCGTGCGAGGGCAGACGCAGGTGAGCTTCGGCAATCTGATGAAGGATGCCAACGAGGCGCTGCGCAAGGCCCAAGCCGAGGGCGGCGACCGGGTGAGCTTCATCGAGCGCGAGGTTCCCTCCGAGGAGGAGGAGCCCTCCGAGGACTGAGCCCGCTCAGGACGGGTAGGTGAAGGGCTCGCCGCTGAGCTCGCTCACCACGTCCGCGACGAAGGAGAACAGCTCCAGCCCCTTGCCCTTGTCGTCCTTCCAGGTGCCGGAGGCCTCGTCGTACGAGAAGTGGATGCCCTGGGACTTGCCCGCCACCCAGATCTGCCGCACGGCCCGCTGGGTGTTGACGATGCACTTCTCCCGCGAGCGAGCGGTGAGGGTGAGCATGTCCCCTGTGCTGTCGGCCTCGAGCACGTCCGGATCCAGCTGGTCCGCGGCGGCCAGCATGCGCTTGAAGACCGCGGCGACACGCTGGTTGTAGAGGGACTCGTCCATCATCACTGGATGACGTCGACCACCTGCTGGCCCGGAGCCGCGTAGAAAAGGAACTTCAGGCCGGGGTTCTCGCCCTCGGTGCGCTCCAGGCCAATGACGGTGCCCGGGTTCACCGGCTTGGGGAACGACTGCATGCCCAGCAGGTGAGCAGCCAGCGCTCCCATGGACGGCTGGTGCCCCACCAGCACGAGGTTCTGGTCCGCGTGCTCGGTGAGGACGGGCTCCACGGCTCCCACCGGCATGTCCGGCAGCAGGCACCGATGGGCGCGCAGCAGGCCCTCGTGCTTGACCGAGAACGAGAGGATCTGCGCCGTTTGCACGGTGCGGACCAACGGGCTCGTCAGGATGAGCGAGATGGGGCCCATCCGCTCCGACAACGAAGCGAAGTGGTTGGCGGTATTGCTACGGGCCTTCGCGGTCAGCGCGCGCGCCTCGTCGCCAAGACCCTCGGGGATCTCCGCGTCCGCATCGCCGTGCCTTACCAGGAAAATCCTCAAAGTCCCTCCACCGCTCACGACACAGAATCGCGGTTCGTACACGACCCTGGCTGGGTTGGTCAAAGGTAATGCGGGGATTGTTCAATGCCGATCCCCCCCGATAGGTCGTCGAGGAGGCGCTGAACCCTGTCCCAGCAGGTCGGGAGAATATACTGACTTGACTTGGTTCTCGTCGCCAGAGGAGTGGGCATGCGTCGGTCGTTGTGGGTGCTGTGCGTGGCGTTGGGTTTCTCAGCCTGCAAGAAGGAGAAGGCAGAGCCAGCGCCTGCCGCCCCGCAGGCAGCAAGGCCCTCGCCGGCTCCGTCCCCGGACGAGCAGGCGGATGAAGACGAGGCTTCGGAGGCCGAGCTCGCGCCGGGGCCGTATCCGCTCACGAAGGAGAAGCTCGACGCGTATGTGGGCTACCAGCGAAAGCTCCTGGAGGCCTACGAGACGCTCCTGAAGGACCTGGCCCAGACGAAGCGGGACGCGGGGAAGGGGGATGACCTGGCCGAGGTCAACGCGACGATGAAGCTCATCGAGGGCAAGGCGCGGGCGGAGGAGGCGGCGCGCAAGGAGGCCGGGCTGAGCGAGGTGGACGTGAACGGCATCGCGGACATCGTGACGGCCGTCATCAGCCAGCGGCAGCTGACCCAGTCCTTCCACATCGATGAGGAGCTGAAGAAGCTGGAGGAGATGCAGGCGAAGCTGCGGCCGGAGCAGCGCGAGGAGCTGGCCCCGCAGCTGGCCGCCATGCGCGAGCGCACCGAGGAGCTGCAGAAGCTCACGGAGGTGCGCCGCACGTACGGGGACGCCAACGTGGACCTGGTGCTCACCCGCGAGGAGGATCTCGCGAAGAACTACCAGGACATGCTGAACACCTTCAGCAAGCGGTAACGGCGGGGCGGGCATGCAGCGCTCTTGCCAACGGAGGTAGGATGGCGCCTGGATGACCCTGCAACCTGGAGCGCGGTTCGGCCGCTATGAGCTGGTGTCGCGCCTGGGAAGGGGCGGCATGGCGGAGACCTATCGCGCCCGGCTGGTGGGCGAGGCGGGTGTCACCAAGCCGGTGCTCATCAAGAAGGTGCTGCCGGAGTACGCCAACGACGATGCGTTCACCACGATGTTCGTGAGTGAGGCGCGCATCTCGGCCACCCTGTCGCACGGCAACATCGCGCAGGTGTACGACTTCGGGCGGGTGGACGGGGAGTACTTCCTGGCCATGGAGTTCGTGGACGGCCAGCCCCTGCACAAGATCCTCAAGCGGGCCCTGCGCACGGGGATGAACTCGCTGCCCATCCCGGTGGCCGTCTTCATCGCCATCGAGATGTGCCGGGGGCTGCACTACGCCCATACGCGCAAGGATGACTCGGGGAAGCTGCTGGGCATCGTCCACCGGGACATCTCTCCGGACAACGTGCTCATCAGCTACGAGGGCCAGGTCAAGATCGTCGACTTCGGCATCGCCAAGGCGCGTGAGCTGCGGGGGTTCAACACCGAGCCGGGCGTGGTGAAGGGCAAGTACCTGTTCTTCTCCCCAGAGCAGGCCCGGGGCAAACAGGTCGATGCGCTGACGGACGTGTGGGCCGTGGGCGTCGTGCTCTACGAGCTGCTCTGCGGAAAGCTCCCGTTCCAGGGCACTCAGTACACAGCGGTGGCCAAGCTCATCAAGGGCGAGTTCCCCCGCCCTCGGGAGCTCAACCCGGAGCTGCCCGAGGAGCTCGAGGACATCGTCCTGCACGCGCTGACGGTCAACAAGGCCGAGCGGGTGGAGTCCTGCCACGAGCTGGGTGATGCGCTGACGGCGTTCCTCTACGCCATCGAGCCGCGGTTCTCGGCGATGTCGATCGCCCACTTCGTGCAGAAGATGTTCCAGGAGGACCTCTCCGCTGAGGGGCGGGAGGTGCAGGTGCCTCGCTCGTTCCTGGAGCAGATGGCCCGGTGGCGGCGCTCGACGTCCGAGCACGTTCCGGTGCAGGAGTTCTCCAACCCCAAGCCTCGGTCCGCCCCGCCCTCGTCTCCCAGGAGGTCAGCGGTCGCGACCCGGCCCCTGGCGCCCGCTCCGCAGGAGCCGGCTCCGGCACCTCCGAAGGCTGTCCCCGCCGCGGCCATGTCCGCGAGCAAGGCTCTGTACGTGGGCCTGAGCGTGGGCGCGGTGCTCACGGTGGCGGCCGTCATCCTCCTCTTTGTCGCCATGGGAGAGCCGAAGCTGAGTGGGCTGGATGCCACCACCTCGATGACTCCCCTGGGGCCGGGAGGGGTTGCCGGGGCTCCTGTTCCCGCTCCCGCGACGGGGGCCGCGTCCATGGCCTCCACCCCGGTTCCTCAGCCTCCCGAGGGGGTGAAGCCCCGGGTGAACCCCACGCCCGAGAAGCCGGTCCGGGTGGAGCGCTCTCCAGAGGAGCGGGCCAAGGCTGCTTACGAGAAGGCCGCCAAGCTCTTCGAGGGCAAGCAGTACAAGGAGGCCGGCATCGAGGCACTCCTGTGCATCGAGTTCGACTCGAAGAACCTGGACTGCCAGAAGCTCGCGGGGGATGCGCTCGCCGCGCAGGGTGACAAGGAGAAGGCGGCCGAGCGGTACCGGACCTTCCTCCGCCTCGCGCCCAGCGATGAGCACGCCCTGGAGGTCGAACAGTCCCTGGCCCTGATGCTGGGAATCACTCCAGCCCCTGCGAAGCTCCCAGACCCGCCGCCTCCACCTCCCACGCCCCTGAGCCCCGCGGCCCGAGCCGAGGTCAAGGCGGTCTTCACCGAGGCCGCGCGGTTGATCCGGGCCAAGAAGTACGAGGCCGCACTCACCAAGACCGCCCGATGTCTGAAGATCGACCCCAACCATGCCGAGTGCCACATGGCCGCTGGTGCGGCCTACGCGGCGTTGGCCAACTGGGACAAGGCCGTGGTGCACTACCGCAAGTTCGTCACGCTGGCACCGAACCACAAGCTGGCGCCCAGCGTCCGATCGACCTTGGAAGGGTACGAGCAGGCCAAGGCCCAGTGACTGGGCCTCCTCTATCTATCAGACGCGCTTCAGATTCGGGACCTTCAGCATCAGCCTCGCCAGGAAGACGTCGGAGATCTTCTCCAGCACCGTGTTGCCGCGCAGGCGCTGGTTCAGGTTCACGAAGTCCACCTGATCCAGCTTCTGGTCCTGGTTGAAGCACGAGAAGACCCACGTCTCCTTGCCCGTCACCGGGTCCGTGTGCTTCTGGAGGCACTGGGCGCAGATCTCCTTCATCATGCACTGCATCGGCGAGTTGATGGAGCCGATGGCCTCGTGCTCGGGCTTGAGGAAGGGCTGCAGCACGCCGTGACGCGCCTGCTGCACCGCCCGCATCATCCGGTCCGAGCCGATGGCGATGATGCGGTCCACCTCGTGCAGGGAGATGACCGGAGGCACTCCCAGCGAGCCCTCCGCGTACGCCAGCATCGCCTGGACCACGTTGCCCCGGAACGCCGTGTCCTGCGAGCGCCGCGGCTGGATGAGGTCACCCCCGTCCACGGACCAGACGATTTGATCCGTGCCAGCCTCGATCTCGTCCTGCTTGAAGCTGTCCGCCTTCGTCCGGTAGCCCGCGAAGTAGATGACGCGGCAGCCCGCGGCCTTGAGCGAGCGCGCGATGGAGAAGAGCACCGCGTTGCCCAGGCCTCCGCCCACGAGCACCACCGTCTCGTTGCGGCCAATCTCCGTGGGCGTCCCAGTGGGGCCCATGAGCACCACGGGCTCACCGGGCTTCAGCGCGGCGCACAGGCGCGACGAGGAGCCCATCTCCAGCACGATGGTCCCCATCAGCCCCTTCTCCTTGTCCACCCACGCGCCCGTGAGGGCCAGACCCTCCATGGTCAGCCGCGTGCCGTCCACCACCGGGGCCAGCCGCTCGAAGTTCTGCAGGCGGTAGAACTGGCCGGGCTCGAAGTGGCTCGCCGCGAACGGCGCCTTCACCACCACCTCCACGATGGTGGGCGTGAGGCGGTTGACGGCCACCACCGTGGCGGTGAACGCCTCGTCCAGCTTCGCGAAGTGGGAGGCCAGCTTCTCCTCGCGCTGCCCCTGGGCCTGCTCGTCCAGGAAGTCCGTCGCCGCCAGCTCCTGGGCGAAGAGGCGCGTCACCTCGGGGTACCCGTCCTTCGCGCTGGCCATGGCCTTCACCACGTTGCCCGCGTAGGTGGGGTGGTTGTCTCCGTAGAAGGAGATGAGGCGTCCGTCCTTCTGGTACGAGGTGAAGAAGCCCACCTTGGCCAGCAGATCCTCGGAGGCCTGCTCCACCGGCTTGAGCTCGAAGCGCTCGCCCGCCTCCGCCAGCTCGTGGCCCAGAAAGTACTCCTGGTTCGAGTCCAGCTTGAAGGTGCCCGGGTACTCCTTCTCATAGGTGACGTTGGGCGCGGTGCCTGCCGCCACGCAGACGGTGCGCGCGGGCAGCTCGAAGAACTCGCCGCTGCCCTTGAGCTTGCCGTCCTTTGTCACCATCCGCTCGAAGCGGATGCCACGCACCGCCCCGGACGCGTCCGGCAGCGCCTCCGCCGGGCTCATGCGCTCGATGAAGCGGATGCCCTCCTCCAGCGCCTTCACCACCTCCTCGTGGTTGAGGCGGTAGGCGGGGGACTCCGTGAGGCTGCGGCGGTACACCAGGCTCACGCCGCCCCAGCTCCGCACCAGCTTGATGAGGTCCGGGTGACGGCCCTCGGCACGGGCTTGCTCGCGCTCGGCGCGCACCGCGCGGCCGTGCTCCAGGAAGGTCTGGTAGGTGACGCGCTCCTCGGGATCCAGCCGCGCGAGGACGGCTTCCTCGCCGATGTCCGCCGCGAGCCGCTCGTGGCGCTCCAGCGAGCGCTCCACCTGCACCGGGTAATAGGCCATCAGCTCCGTGGCCGTGTCGATGCCCGTGAGGCCGCCGCCGATGACGATGGCCGGCAGTTGCACCTGGAGGTTCGCCAGCGAGTCCCGCTTGAAGGCGCCAGTGAGCTGCAGCGCCATCAGGAAGTCGCTCGCCTTGCGGATGCCCCGGATGAGGTTGTTCTTCATCCCGATGATGGTGGGGCGGCCCGCGCCCGCCGCGATGGCGATGTGGTCGAAGCCCAGCTTCCAGGCATCGTCGATGGTGAGGGTGCCACCGAAGCGCACGCCGCCGTAGATGCGCAGGTTCTCCCGGCGCGCCAGCGTCAGGTGGATGAGCGTGAGGAAGTTCTTGTCCCAGCGCACGGTGATTCCGTACTCGGACACGCCGCCGAACCCCTCGAGCACGCGATCGTCCAGCTCGCGGGTGAGCGCCTTCCAGTCGCGGATGGCCTTGAGCGGCTTGCCGTTGCGGCCCAGCAGCTCGTCATCGAAGGACTCGATCTTCAGGCCGTCCAGGCCGGTGACGCCAAAGCCCTCGTTGAGCAGGTAGTGCGCGAGCGTGTAGCCCGCAGGCCCCAGGCCCACGACGAGCACGTTGCGGCCCCGGTACGGCAGCGCGAACGGCCGACGGACGTTGAGAGGGTTCCACCGGGTGAGCAGGCCGTAGATCTCGAAGCCCCAGGGCAAGTCCAACACGTCCGTGAGGACCGAGGTCTCCGCCAGCGGAATGTTCACCGGCTCCTGCTTCTGGAAGATGCAGGCCTTCATGCAGTCATTGCAGATGCGGTGGCCGGTGCCCGGGCACATGGGGTTGTCCAGCACCACCATGGCCAGCGCGCCCACCGAGTTGCCCTCGCGCTTGAGCAGGTGCATCTCGGAGATGCGCTCGTCCAGCGGGCAGCCGGTGAGCGGAATGCCCAGCGGGTTCTTCTTGAAGGAGTGGCCCTCGGCCACCGGGTCCTTCGCCTTGAAGCCCTTGGAGCAGGAGTCCTTCTCGCGCTCGTGGCAGATGACGCAGTAGTCCACCTCGTTCATCGCGTCGCGAGGCGTGCCGCGGCGATCCGTGAGCTTGAAGCCGTCGCGGTGGCGCAGGTGCTCCTCGGGGCCCTCGGCGATCTCCGGCAGGTTCGGGTCTGGCCGGTGCAGCTGCACGAGCTGGTCGAACACCAGCGGCTTGGGCAGCCGGTGCGTGGGCCAGGTGTGGAACAGCTCCTTCTGCTCCGGGTGGAGCGCGCGCGCGAATGTCCAGCGATCCGCCAGCGAGAGCAGGGCACGCACGGACTGCAGCTCCGCGGCGTCATCGCCCTGGGTGACGAGGCTGGAGCCGAAGGCCTCCTTGCCCTCGGGCGTGGTGAGCAGGGCGGCGCGCAGGGCCGTCCAGCGCTCGCGCAGGGCCGGAGCCGTGTCCTGCTTGTCGGCGGGCAGGGCGCCGGAGAAGAGGCGCTCCAGGTCCATCAGCGTGAGGATGGACTCGGCCAGGCAGCGCTCCAGGTCCCCGGAGGCCATGGCCTGCGGGAAGCCGAGCTGCAGCATCAAGCGCATCCGGGCGTCCAGCGAGGGGAACTCAGCGAGCGTGGGCCGGTCCGGGGCGCCCTTCTTGAAGACGCGGCGGGTGATGAAGTCGCGCTTGAAGTCGAACAGGGGCAGCTCGCCCGTGAGGCGGCGGGCCAGGTCCTGCTGATCGCCCTCGATGTTGAAGAGGCGGGCGAGGAAGCGGGACACGTGCCGGGAGACGCGGATGAGCAGGTCCGACTGGGCCGGGCCGGTGAGGTGGGTGCCGCCGGACTTCCGGTACGCGTCAAAGGCCTGGAAGAGCTCGGGCTCGTGCTCGGTGAGCCAGGCGTCGAAGCGCTCTGCGAGCCGGCGCAGCCCGCGGGGACGGTAGAGGTCCTCGAAGGTGAACCCGGGGAGGCCCAGGGTCAGCGTGGGGCTTGAGTCAGGAGGCAGAGCAGTCGGAGCGCGCATATCTCGGGGGTGTCAGGGCTAACCTGGGAAAACGAGCCCAGCGGAATGCCTATTTCGCGGCCCGGGGGCCGGAAAGCAAGCAGGCTGGACACTCTGCATCGCCTGGGCCGATGGGAGCGATTCTGCTGGCTTTCATGAGGGCGCCTGCCAGCCGGGCGAGGGTGCTACAAAGGCGCGCCCTGCCTCCAGAATCTCCAGGAGTGAATGTGTCCACCGAGCAAGCCCCGGCCACCCCTCGCGCTGACGCGGGGTTCGTTGCCTCCCCGCTCACCGAAGGGTGGGGGCTGGCCGCCGGGTGTCTGGCCGCGGCCACGGTGCTGGGACTGACGCTGCAGCTTACCAACGGCAACCTCCGGGAGGACGCCATCCTAGGCCTCACGCGGGCGCTCGCGCTGGCGCTGGGGGGCATTGCCGCCTCGCGGCTCGGGCGGTGGACGCCCCGGGTAGAGGCGGTGCTCGCGGTGCTCCTGGGCGGCGCGCTGCTGCTCCAACTGGAGGCGCTGGTGCAGGAGCACCCGGGCATGTACCTGCGGCTCGGGGGGCCATGGCCTTATGCGCCGATGTACCTGAGGCTGGCCGCGGAGGCGCTCATCGCGGGGGCGCTGCTGGCGGGCTCGGAGCGAGCGCGGTGGTGGCTGGTGCTGGCGCTGCTGGCGGTGCACTTCTCCCTGGGCGTGTGGCTGCTGCGCACCTCGCCGTCGCCGTGGATCGACGTCTTCGTCTTCGAGACGCAAGGCGTGCAGGCCCTCCTCCAGGGACAAAACCCGTACGCCATGACGTTCCCCAACATCTATGGAGACGGCGGGTTCTATGGAGAGGGGCTGGTGGAGAATGGGCGGCTGCTGTTCGGCTTTCCCTATCCCCCGCTGAGCCTCTACTTCTCCACGCTGGGCAAGGTGCTGGGAGGGGATCCGCGCTTCGCCAAGCTCGTGGCCATCACCCTGGCGGCGGGGCTGATGGCGTATGCCCGGGGAGGCCGGCTGGGGGCGGGGGCGGCGGCGCTGCTGCTGCTGACACCGCGAGGGCTCTTCGTGCTGGAGCAGGCGTGGACCGAGCCCTTCCTCATCTTCCTGCTCGCGGCCACGGTGTTCAGCGCGTGCCGGTTCCCCCGTGCGCTCCCCTATGTGTTCGGTCTGCTGCTGGCGGTGAAGCAGTACACCGTCTTCATGCTGCCGCTGCTGCCGCTGCTAACGCCTCTGCGAGGGCGGCAGCTCTGGGGGCTGATCTGGCGAGCGGGGGCGACCGCGGTGGCGGTGAGCCTGCCGCTCATCGTCATCAACGTGCCGGCGTTCATTCGGAGCGCGGTGACGCTGCAGCTGCGCCAGCCCTTCCGGATGGACGCGCTGAGCTATCTATCGTGGTGGGTGACGCAGGGGCACCCGCAGCCGCCGGTGTGGATCGCCTTCGCGGCGGTGGCCGTGGCCACGGTGCTGGTGCTCTGGAAGGCGCCTCGGACGCCCGCGGGCTTCGCGGGGGGCGTCGCGTTCGTTTACGCCATCTTCTTCGCGTTCAACAAGCAGGCCTTCTCGAACTACTACTACTTCGTGGTGGGTGCGCTCTGCATCGCGGCGGCGGCGCATGTTCCCGTGGAGCCGCCAGCCTCGAAGCCTCGGGACTGAGCGGCTGCCCGCGTTACTCGAGGACGACAGCCCCGCCCACAGGCCCTGCGTAGCGCAGCCTGCGCACGGGGACGCCCTGAGGGCAGTCCCAGCCCGCGCACAGGCCCAGGCGCACGTTCTGGCAGGCCGGGGTGGTCTGCGCCACGTAGCCGAGCGAGGGCGGGAAGAGGGCGGTGCGGTTCTCCAGGAACACCTGGCCCTGGGCCTCCTCGCAGAGGCGGTGCACCACCGTTTGCTGCGCGGAGAGCGGGACGGAGTAGTGGATGCCCTGGGTGCCTCCGCGCTCCCGGATGTAGCGCATCCAGGCCACGTTCATGGCGAACTGTCCGCACGCCACGAGGAGCACGGCCCCTGTGGCCACCGCGCCCCAACGTGGGATCCGATCGCGCAGCACATGCAGGGCACCCGCCACGCCCACGGCGATCAGCCACCAGGAGGGGAACTGGTAGTGCGGCTCCCGGTTCAATTGGCGGTAGGTGTAGAAGGCCGCGTAGCCGAGCCAGCTCAGGACGGCGAGCCACGCCACCCGGCGCTGCTCGGTCTGCCTCGCGCCCAGGGTGAAGAGGAGGCCGAGGCCGCTCAACACCATGAGGGCGGTCACGCTCCACTGGGCGTGCTCCAGGAGCCAGCGCCCGGGGTTGCCTACCCACTGCAGGAAGTCGGGCCACGCCTGATCGAAGAAGTAGCCGATCTCCCACGTGGAGGCGACGCGGGCGGGTTGGAGCAGGTGCTCGCCCAGGACGCCCCATGAGAAGGGGCCCGAGACAGGCGGCGGCTGGGGCGGGTGCTCGCGGAGGAAGCCCAGGTACGGCACGTTGACCAGCAGGGCGCAGGCGAGCACGGGCCCGAGCGTGACCAGCACGCCCTTCGGCTGCCAGCGCTGCTCGAAGGCCAGGACGAGGCAGGTGAGCGCCACCAGCGGCAGCACCATCAAGTGCGAGGAGAGGGCGAGTCCGACCACCAGCCCGAGCGCCACCCGCCGCACCCATCCCAGCGAGCCCGGGAGGCACAGCAGCGCCACGGTCAGGGAAGCGCAGACGTTGACCATCTGGTCCCACGCCAAGCGCGACCAGAAGAACTGGTAGGGCGAGGCGGCGATGAACGCCAGCATGGCTGCCAGGAACCAGGCGTCCTCCCGGAACGACCGGGTCAGGGCCACGGCGACCGCGAGGTGCGCGAGCGTCACCAGGAGACACATCGCGAGGATGCTCGTCTGGGGCGCGGAGCCGAAGAGCCAGTGGACGACGCCGTAGAACCACAGGACGGTGGGCCCGTAGGTGGTGCCCTGCGTGCCTTGGATCGGCGAGGCGGAGACCCAGTGCCCGGTGAGGACCTGGCCGCGTGCCGCCGTGAGGAAGAAGGGCTCGTCGAGGATGAAGGAGACGAGCTCGAAGTTCGCGAGCCGGTAGAACAGCATCGCGAGGGATAGCAGTACGGCCAGCAGCTTCAGCCAGGTCCAGGCGGCGGAGCGGGGAGGATGCAGCGGGCCCCCCATTTTCCACGCGGACTCACGCATGGCGGCGCGGCTTCTTGGGAGCCTTCGCCTTGGAGGAGGAAGGCGCCTCGCGGGGCTGCTGGGCCTCGCGCAGGCGCTGGGTGCGCTGAGCGCTGCGCTCCTTCGAGTCCTTGAGGACGAAGCTCACGTCGGGCGTGGTCTCGGCCTCGACGTAGATCTGGTACGAGAAGAGCGTCTTGCTCAGCCGGATCAGCGCCATGTTCGCCCCAAGGGCCGCCTTGCCGAGCACGCCGTTGCCGAGCACCTTGGGGAACGGTGCGGGGACGCCGCGGATCTCCTTGATGCGGAAGCCGTTGTCGCGCAGCAGGTGGCGCAGGCTGCGGAAGGTGAACAGGCGCGTGTGCGTCCGGTCCAGGATGCCGGCCTTGCCGTAGTTGAACTGCCCCGCGAGCAGCATGAGCCGCTGGACGATGAAGCCGATGTTGGGCGTGGTCAGCACCAGCTTCCGAGGCGTGTAGTCGAACTGCTGGCGCAGCTCGGCGAGGAACTGCTCGGGATCCTTGAGGTGCTCGATGACGTCCAGCAGGAGCAGGTGATCGTAGTCGCGGACGTTGAAGCGCAGCGGCTCGTCCAGGTTCTGCACGTGGATCTGGATATGCGGATCGGGATTCTCGGGCGGGTGCTGGTCCACCACGGCGGTGGTGCAGCCCTTGCTCACGAGCTGAGCGGCGATGCCTCCCGGCCCAGCGCCGATGTCCAGCACCTTGGCCCCCGGAGGCACCGCGTCCAGCGCCCACGAGTGGCTGCTCGCGTAGCCCAGCTTGAGATCGTAGTGCCGGTTGTCGTGGCTGATCGGATCGTAGCGGCGCTGGTAGAGCAGACCCGCGCGGTGGAGGACGTTGCGCATCGTGGCCAGCGTCACGTCCTTGGCGTACTTCATCCCGTTCACCCGGGAGATCTCGGTGCCGTAGTAGGTGGGGATGGGCAGCTCCAGGATGCGCGCCTGGGCGTTGAGCAGCTGGAGGATGATCTCCGTGTCGAAGTGGAAGTCGTTCGAGTTGAGCTGGAAGGGGATGCGGCGCAGCGCCGCCACCGAGTAGATGCGGTAGCCGCTGTGGAACTCGGACAGGCGCGTGCCCAGCAGCGCGTTCTGCACGGTGGTGAGGATCTTGTTCCCCACGTACTTGTAGAGCGGCATGCCGCCCTTGAGCGCCCCGAAGCGGCTCAGCATCCGGCTGCCGAAGACAGCGTCCGCCTCGCGCGCGTGCAGAGGCTCCATCAGCCGAGGCAGCTCCTCGGGGGCGTACTGCCCGTCGCCGTGCACCATGGCGACGAAGTCGAACCCTTCCGCGATGGCGTAGGAGTAGCCGACCTTCTGGTTGCCGCCGTAGCCCTGGTTGTGCTCGTTGCGCAGCACCGTCATCCGGATGTCCGGATGGTTCTCCTGGTACTCGCGGCCGATCTCGAAGGTCCGGTCCTGGGAGGCGTCGTCGACGACCAGCACCTCGCACGCGTACTGCTCGAAGATCGAGGCGGGGATGCGCTCGAGCACCCAGCGCAGGGTGGACTCGGCGTAGTAGGCGATGACGAAGATGAGCAGCCGCGGCTGCTGGGACGGCGCGGTCATGTGGGAGTGCCTCGGAGGGGTCTATAGCCGCCCGGTGCCGGGCGCTTCAAGCTGGGCGGAGTGGCTCGTACTCAGAGGAGACGGCCCTTGCCCTCCTGCTCGTCCCGCGGGCGGGAGCCTACTTGGGGGTCTTGGGCCGGCGGGGACGCACGGGGACGATGGGGGGCTCGGGCGGAGGGGTGGCGGACGCCTGGGCGGCCCTCAGCTCCTCCACTTCGCGCCGCAGGCGGAGGACCTCGGCGGAGAGCTGGGCGTAGGAATCCCGGACGTGGCCGTTGAAGACGCGCTGGCGGGAGAGCGTCTCGTTGATGAGCACCTGGCACGTCTTGCGGAAGGCCCACTTGGCCACCACGACGAGCTGGCCCACGCCGCCCCGGTGCGTGTGCAGCGGCATCGGCTGCGTGGGGTCCGCGTGCTCCTCCAGGGACTGGAGGTAGAAGGACAGCGGGTCCACGCGGGGCTCCACGCCCTCTTCAGGCACTTCGGAGGCCTCGGAGGTGGGGAGGCCTCGCGAGCGCAGGCGCTCCTCGATACGGGTGATCAGCTCACGCGCGGGGATGTCTCGGCCCAACAGCTTCATGAGTGCTTCTCCTCGAGGATGCGATCCAGCTCTTCCTGGTAGGCGGCCACCACCTTCGTCCAGGAGTATTTCTTCGCGTAGGCGAGGCCCTTCTGGCCCATGGTGGCTCGCTCGGTGCCCACCTCGCGCAGGCCGTGGATGAACGACTCCAGATCCTTGTACGCCCGGCCGGCCCCGCTGCGCTCCACTTGGCCCACCAGCACGTCGGAGTGTCCATTGACGAGCACCGGCGTCGACTGGGCGAAGGCCTCCAAGGTGAGCAGCGACAGGCTCTCGAAGCGCGAGGGCACCACCACCGCGAGCGCTCCGGCCAGGGCGTCGTGCTTGTCCTGTTCGTCGATGCGGCCCACGTAGCGCACGCCCTCGCCGGACAGGTCCATGTGGGCCTCACCCGCGAGGACGAGGTCCGGCGCGTCCGCGTACCGGTCCTTCAGTGCGCGGTGGTGCGAGAGCAGCTCGGGGATGCCCTTTCCGGGCTCCAGGCGGCCCACGTAGAGCAGGTAGGGGCGGTGGATGCCGTGCTTCTCGCGGAAGTTCTGGGGCGTGGCCTTGGGCCGGTCCACTCCCACGCCAACGACCCGGGCGCGCGCGTGCTTCGGGTAGAAGCGCTCGATGAGGGAGACTTCCTCTGGGGTGTTGCACATGAGAACGCGGGGACGCTCGAAGACGTCCGCGTAGGTGCCGAAGCGGATGGGGGGCTCGTCGTGCGCGGTGGGCACGAGCATCGTCCGGTTCGCCACCATGGGCAGGCCCCAGACGGTGGGCGCGTAGAGATAGGTGAAGAAGACGAAGGCGTCGTAGGCGTCCCGGGCCGTCTCGAGGTGCGAGAGCAGGGCGGGGGACAGCGGGCCCTGCTCGGCCACCCAGTGCTCCTCGCGGAGCCGCTCGTTGGGCCGGTTGAAGACGGTGTTGGACAGGGCGTTGAAGGGGCGGATGTTGCGCGTGCGTGTCACCGGGAAGCGCAGCACCGGCAGCCCGTCCACCTCGTCGGGCCCCGGCGGGAAGACGTTCTCCCAGGAGAGGTGGTTCTTCGCGCAGGTGGTGAGGAGCGTGAGGTCCCAGTGAGGCGCGAGGTGCTCGGCGAGCTGCTGGGCGTGGCGCTCGGCGCCTCCCGTCACCTCGCCGTAGCGCTGCACCACGATGCCCACGCGGGGGCGCTTCGGCTTTCGGGCAGGCCGGCGAGGCTTGGGGCGGGGAGAGGCCGTTTCGCCGAGTGCCTTGGTGAGGGCCTGCTGGCTGTTCTCCGCGGAGAAGTGGGCGAGGCGCCGGGCCTGGCCTTGGAGCAGGCGCTGGCGCAGGTCGGTGTTCTCGGTGACCTCGACGACCAGCTCGGAGAGGAAGGAGAAGTGCTTCTGATCGAAGGCGATGCCCGCACCGCCGAGTGTTTCCGGCACGGCGGCGGCGCCGAAAGCGAGCACAGGCACCTCGGCAGCCATGGCCTCGACGAGCGGGACGCCGAAGCCCTCGTGCTCGCTCATGGAGACGAAGACCTGCGCGGAGCGGTAGGCAGCGACGAGCTCCGAGTGGCTCAGCCGGCCCAAGAAGTAGACGCCGGGCAGGCTCTTGGCGGTGCGCTGCAGAGACTTGAAGTAGCGGCTGCCGGGCTCGTAGCCGCCGACAAGCAGGAGGCGGGCATCGGGGCGCAGGCGCACCAGCTCCGCGTGGAGCGCGAGGAGATCCTCGAAGCGCTTGTGGGGGGCCACGCGGCTCACGCTGAGGACCGTGGGGCTGGGGCCTTGGAGGCGCTGGAGGAGGGCGGGGTCCGCGTTGGCCAGGGAGAAGCGGTCGGGCTCGATGAAGAGTGGGACGGTGTGGACCTTGCGGTAGCCGGCGGCGCGCAGCTCCGCGCTGTTGAAGTCCGAGACGCCGATGGCCACCTCCACGAAGGGAGCCATGGCGGCGAGCTGGGCACGGCCGGAGGTGAGGGCCTCGGCCAGCGGGGTGCCGGTGTAGAAGCGGGCGGGGCTGATGTTGTGGAAGACGAGCCCGCGGCGGCAGGGCAGGTGCATCAGGAGGCCGCTCAGCGGGGAGGCAATGCCGTGGTGGTAGAGGACGAGGTCCTCGGGGGTGGGGCGGAGGGCTGAGACGGGGTTTGCGAGGGACTCGAGGCCAGCGCCCACTTCGCCCGCGTAGAGCTCGCCGAAGTGGCCCATGCGGCGCAGGAGCAGCTGCAGGTGCAGCGCGGCCTGGCCGGTGGCATCACCCGGGACGAAGCTGGGAATCAGCTGATGGACTGCCATGGGGCGCCTTGCCTATCACAGGCCCGTGGTATGAGGCGCCCCGTGTCCATCGGGCCCATTGCTTTCGACGCGAGCCTCTGGGACGAGCCCACCACGGGGATCGGTCTCTACACCCGGTGTCTGGCCTCCTCCCTGGAGGGATTCGGAGTGACCCTGGAGCGCTTCGGCGCTCGGGTATCAGGCGAGCACCCTCGGGGACAGATGGGCCGCACGGGCTATGCGCTGGCCCACCTTCCGAGGGACCTGAGGGCATCACAGGCGCGGCTGTTCCACGCACTGGGCAACTTCAACCTCCCGCTCACGCGCGTACCCGGCAAAGCGTACGTCGTCACCGTGCATGATCTGCTCCCGTTGACGATGCGGGAGACGGTGTCCACGGCGTTCCGGTGGCAGTTCCGCCTGTGGCTGTCGCGCAGCCTGAGGGTCGCCGACCGGGTGATCTGTGTCAGCGCTCATACGGAGGATGAACTCCTCGCGCGTTTCCCCGAGGCAACCGGGCGCACGCTGGTGGTGCACAACGGCGTGGATCATGTGGACGCCGAGCGACTGGACCTCACGGGCGAGGCGTTCGTGCGGGCGCTGGCGCTGCCCAAGGACTTCGTGCTGTACGCGGGCTCGCTGGACGTGCGCAAGAACGTGAGCCTGGTACTGGACGCGCTGGAGCGCCTGAGGGCTCAGGGGAAGAAGGCGTCGCTGGTGCTGGCGGGGCAGAGCTGGTTTGGCTCGGGTCCGGTGGAGACGCGGGTGGGGCGGATGCGGGCAGAGGGCTTCGACATCCGCCCGCTGGGTTACCAGTCCGCTCCGGTCTTCTACGAGCTGATGCGGCGCGCGGCGGTCTTCGTGTTTCCGTCCCTAGGGGAAGGGTTCGGGCTGCCCCCGCTGGAGGCCATGCGACTGGGGACGGCCACGATCGTCTCGAATGCAGGCGCGTTGCCGGAGGTGTGTGGCGATGCGGCGCCTGCGGTTCGCCCGGATGACGCGGAAGGGTTGGCGGAGGTGATCGACCAACTTCTGCGCTCACCCGAGGAGCGGCGCAGCTGGGCGGAGAAGGGGCGGCGGCGCGCCGAGCAGTTCACCTGGAAGCGTGCCGCCGAGCGGACCTTGGAGGCGTACGAGTCCGCACTCGCGCAGGTGGGGGGATAGATCCTGCCAGCGGCGATCGCATCCCAAAACTACGGTGAAGAAGCGCGTACCACCGGCCCTTGCCGACCAGATGTCCGTAGGCACGGTGCCCCACGGCGCGTTTGCAGCACGACTCAATGTGCGTGAGAACCAGCGAGGCGCTGGGCGGTGAGGAAGAACTGGGAGCAGGAGAAGTCCAGCGGGGCCTCCGGTCCCTGGAGGGCATGGCGAGCGCGAAGGAAGGGCAGCCAGGCTCTGTCACCCACCACCACGGCGGCCTCCTCCAGCTCCTTTCGCGGCACCCAGCGGCCGCCAAGCACATCCACCAGGTAGCGGCCCAGGAAGGCGCCCAGCGCGGGAATGAGGGTCTCTCGCTGCTGCTGGGAGAGGTTCTTGGCTAAACCGGAGTGCCACAGGTGCCAGTCGAGGCGAGGCAAGGCCTCCAGGGTGCCTTCTGTGACTTGGGGCACAT
The DNA here is from genome assembly GCF_000737315.1 of Hyalangium minutum. GTDB lineage: Bacteria > Myxococcota > Myxococcia > Myxococcales > Myxococcaceae > Hyalangium > Hyalangium minutum. The sequence goes on along the minus strand of NZ_JMCB01000001.1, from coordinate 835,285 downwards.
CCGAGTGGAACAGGGCAATGAGCTGCTCGGCGTAGAGGTGCTCGTAGGTGTCGATGGAGGCCTTCACATCGTCTACATCCGGGGCGGGGGCTTGGGAGGCAGGGAGCCACTCGGAGACGGCGGGAGGGCGGTAGCGGTTGAATCGCTCGACATTCTTGCGCTTGCCGCCGAGCACGCCCTGGAAGTCCACCTCCAAGCGCAGAATGTCGGCAACGTCCGGGTCGAACTCCATGGGGATGGAGGTGAGCTCGAGCGAGCGTTGGCGGAGGGTCGCCAGAGTGGAGTCCAGGCTGAGCTCCGGGCGGAGGTGGACGAGGGCGCGAGCCTGGGCGAGGCGGGCCTCTTCGGAGTCGAAGTCAGCGGGAGTGGGACGGGTGAGCCAGAGGACGGCGCCACCGGGCAGTTCCTCCATCTGAGTCGCTGGGACCGACAGCAGGCGCTCGCGGCCGATGGCCTGCACCATGGTCGGGCCGTACACGTTGAGCCAGAAGACCTCAGGGATGGGCATGGCCACGCTCGTGCCCTGCAGGCGCGGATCAGTTCCCAGGCTGAGATCCGTGAAGCTGTGTCCCAATCCGAAGGACAGCGGGAGGCAGGAGGCCAGCGCACGGACAAAGGAGACGAGTTGTCCAGTTCGCCTCTGGAGCTGTTCGGGCTCCTGGACGAATGCAAAGGGGCTGATCCTCAGATCGATGCCGCAGCCTGGGCTCTGGCCTTCAAAGGTATTGAGCCACAAGCTGACCTGCGGTGGCACTGAGCGTGTGAGGTTGATGCTGTGGCCGTTGAGGGCAAAGGACTCGGCGAGCCGCTTGCGGAGCGTCCTGCGCGAGTACGGGAGGCGCCGGGTTGTCAGGTACATGCTGTCCGGGCGAAGTTCCGGTTCAAGCGCCTCGATGACATCGAGCACGGGCTCCAATCCATCGAAGCCCTGGGCCAAGGGCCGGGCGGGAGAGACGAGGGCGAGGATGAAGTCGTCCTGCTTGTTCCACGCGTCAGGGGTCATGGAAGTGGAGGGCGGCTCCTCTCGATCGCGCATACTGGGAGAGCCCTGTTCGGATGGGAGGAGGCACCAGCTTCCCGTCATAGACGATATGCGCCTGGGAGATCTCCACCTTCTGCTGGAAGAGGGGGTGGCCGGGCCTGCGCACCTCCACGACGCCGCTGTACTTGGCTTGGACCTCTTGGAGATCCGCCCTGTACTGTCTGAGGGCCTCATCAACGCTCAGAGTCGAGAAGTTGCGTTGTTTATTGCTGAAGGTGTGGACGGAAGGGCGGAGGCCCGGGCCGAGGGTGGCTTGGTCTACGGCGAGCTGATCCACATAGACGGGATGGGCCCGGCTCTCGAGCTGGAGACCTGTATTGTCGGTAATCAGAGGCTGTTTCATGTCCGGCAGCCATACCGTCGAGCCTTTTGAGGAGCCTGGTTGCTGGAGCTTCCGTGTGACGCTCCGCTGAAATTCCAGCGATCGCTGGAACCTATCGAGCAGGGCCGAGTAGCTGTCCCAGGCGAGCGGGGGTTTGGCTTCGAGCGCTCTCGGGGGAAGAGGGCGTGTACCGGCCAGTTCCTCGTAGCATCGGTGCCAGTAGGCCACGTAGCTGGTCCAGCGCGGGTGGTCTGCCTGTACCCCCGGAGGCGGCTGGGAAGCAGAGGGACGGTAACGCGTGAGCGCTTCTAGACGTGGCGGGTGGCGTGCGGCTGTCGCGAGGGCCTCCTCCTCTACGATACGGGCCTCGAGCGCTGGGAGTTCTTCCGCCGCCAGGCGTACCTCCAGGCCCGCCACGGCCAGTCTCCCGGCTTCCACCGGAGCGACCGACGTCTCGGCTGCCAATGCTCTGGCTTCCGCTACCGCCGCCTCGGTCCCTGCGGCTCCCACTGCGCCGCGCTTGAGGACGGTGCCCACCAGCAGGACGTCGAGCACAGCGGAGACGGTGGTATTGCTCACGTGCTGGAGCATGGCCGCCCTGGAGAAGCTATCGGCCATCACCTGCCGCAGGCGCAGGCCCCCCTCTCCTCGCGAGGGCAGGAACTCGTCCAGCTTGTGCCACTGCACCACGCAGGCTGGCAGGGACCCGCAGGCAATCCCGAGGGACTGTTTGGCCATCTCCATGCCCGTGCGGCTGACTGCAGTCTCCAACTGCCCGAAGAGGGCCTGTGCACGAGGATTGCCCGCCAGGGCGTCTCCGTACACGCGCTCGAGGTGCGAGGCGCGGTAGACGAGGAGAACCGCGGAGCGGTCTCCCAGCAGAGTGCCATCCTCGTCGCAGTACAGGGAGTAGTCGAAGGGCGGAGCAATGTCCTTCTGAAGTTCCTCAAGGGGAACGGCCTTGGGCTCGGAGCAGGATCCGCCCAGCAACACGGAGGACAGCAGGACGAGGATCGCCAGAGAGGGCAGGCGCGGCATGGAGACGAGCCTGTCAGCGCGTGTCGTCACCGGAAAGGACCTGCCGCGCGTAGCGGTCAAGCCGACCCGCCGGGTCAAGTGGCTCCTGGGCCCCCAGTAAGGATGGCTTCGCCGCGCCCCGCGCGCTCAGGGCTTGTGGAAGATGGCCGTGTCTCCGCCCACCCACACGTCCGTGGTGGAGGAGGACCACCCTGCAGTCAGTGCACGGCGAGTGCCCGTGGACACGCGGCTCCACTGCGTCCCATTGAAGTGCAGCAGCGTGCCGCCCGCCCCCGCCGCCCAGACATCCGCGGGCCCGGTACCCCACAGTGCGTTCAGCGTGGACGTCGTACCGCTCGAAGCTGGGAGCCAGGCTGTCCCGTTGTAGCGGAGCAGGATGCCACCCGCTCCAGCCGCCCAGATGTCCGTAGGGCTGCTCCCCCACACGGTGCGCAGTGACGAGCTCGTGCCCGAGTTCATGCCGGTCCACGCCGTTCCGTCCCACCGCATGATGGTGCCCGAGTCGCCCACCGCGACCGCCATTCCGGGGCTCACCCACACATCGTGCAGCGTCGCCCCCGCGCCCGTCGGCTGCGGCGTCCACCCGGCCGCTGTCCGATGCAAGGCCGTGCCGGACTCACCCACGGCCCACACGTCCGTCTCCGACGAGCCGTGGATGCCGTAGAGGCTGCTGGCATTCCCATCGAGTTCCTTCGTGAAGGCCGTGCCATTCCAGAGATAGATGACGTTGTCCGAGCTGGAGATGCCCTCGAACACCACCCACGTGGCCGTCGGCGAGGCCGTATAGACGCCCTCGCTGTTGTCATCGAACGTGTCCGCCTTCAGCTCTCGCCAGCCCCCGCCGTTCCAGAACAGTGCATTGCCCTCGGTGTCCACCGCCCACACGTTCGTAGCCGAGCTGCCGTGGATGTCCCGGACCTCTCCCAGCAGGCGCGTCGGCACCTTCGTCGTCCACGAGGTGCCGGACCACCGCTGGATCAGGCCATTCGCGCCCAGGAGCCACACGTCCTCGGGCGCCGTGCCTGCGAGGACGCCATCGCGCCCCACGCTCGTCTCCCGCCAGGTGTTCCCGTTCCACAGGTAGCGCGAGTCCTCGCCCACCGTGAGCACGTGATTCGGTGCCGCCGCGAAGATGTGGAACAGCTGATCCGGTCCGTAGAAGCTCTGCGACATCCCCTGCGGCGTGAGCCGGTACACGGCCCCGTAATCCAGGCAGAAGAGGCAGGGGTCATCCGAGGTCACCGCCCACACGTCCTGCGGACCCGTGCCCGTCACCTCGTAGAGATCCTCGGAGACGCCTCCATCCAGCGAAGAGGTGCTCACGGTGGTCAGGCCGCTGCCGTCATGGCGCATGACCAGGCCCGCGTTGCCCACCATCCAGACATCGTTCGGGCCGCTGCCCCACACGTCTCGCACGTCCCTCGCGGTGCCCGCGTCCAGCTTCTGGAAGCCACTGCCCTGGTTGCGCAGCAGCGTGCCCTTGGCGCCCACCGTCCACACGTCCGCCACGCTCGCGGCCCACACGGACAGCAGGTTCTGAGGCGTGCCCGCGTCCAGCTTCTGGAAGCCGCTGCCCTGGTTGCGCAGCAGCGTGCCCGTGTCGCCCACGGCCCACACGTCATTCGCTGCCGTCGCATGCACGCCGCGCAGCGGGGCGAGTGTCCCGCTGGTCACCTGGGACCACTTCGTTCCATCCCAGTGCTGGACGTGCCCCTCCTCGCCCACCGCCCACCCGTCATCCGCCGCGCGGAAGTGCGCGCCATAGATCGTGTTGCCGTGCGGCAGCGGGTACTCCCAGCACCAGCCATCCACGGTGCAATAGCGCTCGGCGGAGGGGATGCCGCACGTGTTGGCCTGGCCTCGCGCGCCACAGACCTCCGGCTCCGGGCACGTGCCGCAGGAGACGAACCCACCGCAGCCGTCAGGCGCGACGCCGCACTCGCCCTCTTCGAAGGTGCACTGCGTGCGGGGCTTGCAGCCGCACACGTTGGCTTTGCCTCCGCCTCCGCATGTGGAGGGGGCCACGCACGTGCCGCAGTTCAGCGTTCCTCCGCATCCGTCACTGGCCACTTCGCCGCAGTCGAAGCCGAGCTGCTGACACGTCTTCGGCTGGCATCCACCCCCATCTGGGTTTTCTGGGGGAGGCGGCACAGGCTCCGAGGGTTCCCCATCGATGCAGGCCACTGTCAGCGAGAGGACGGTCAGGCACAGCACCCCCGGCCACGCCCGCCGATGGGCCGCACGCGTCGCGTCAAAGGCAGAAGTGGGAGCGGGGCCGCGCATGAATCCTCCTGGGCAGAACCTGCGGGGGGCAGGGCCGTGCCTGTATTGCCGCGAACAGGAGGGCTTGGATCGAAGCAGCCTTCAGGCCTGGCGCAGGCCGAGTGCCTCGCGCAATGCGTCGGTCACCGAGTAACGGGGCTCCCACCCGAGCGCTCGCAGCTTGTCCGGGACACCCACGAGGCGGGGCATGTCGGTGGGCCGCTGCCGCGCCGGATCCACTTCAACGCGGGCGGAGACCTTCGCCAGCGCCATCATCTCCTCCAGCACGGACCGGATCGTGCGGCCCGTGCCGCTGCAGATGTTGTACGTCTGGCCCGCTTCGCCCTTCGTCACGAGGAGCCGGTAGGCCGCCACCACGTCCCGGACATGGGAGAAGTCCCGGATCACCGCCAGGTCGCCCGTGCGCACCACGGACTCCGCCTTGCGTTTCTGGATGGCCCAGAGCTGAGCGGCGAACGAGGGCACCGCGCAGGTGGGAGCCTGTCCCGCTCCCAGGGGGTTGAAGGGCCGGGCGACGACCACGTGAAGCCCGTAGTTCCGGTGGAACTGCAGGCCCGCGATCTCCGCAGCGACCTTCGAGCTGGCATACGGGTTGAGAGGAAGGACGGGCTCCCGCTCCCCAGCGCGGATGCCTTCGGGCAAGGGGCCGTACACCTCGCCGGAGCTGATCAGCACCACGCGGGCCTTGGGGCACAGGTCTCTTGCTGCCGTCAGCAGGTTGACGGCTCCGAGCGCGTTGACCGCGAACACGCGTGCCGGGTTGCCGTGGCTGCGGACCACCGAGCTGAAGCCCGCGAGGTGGATGATCCCCTCCGGCCGGGCGTTCTCCACCGCCGTGCGCACCGCCGCCTCGTTCGCAATGTCGAAGTTCTGCGCGTCGCTGTTCACGCCCTCGGCGCGTGGGCCGTACACCTCCACCACCTCATCGCCCGCCGCGCGCAGCAGCTCGCATAGGTGCCGTCCCGCGAAGCCATCCGCGCCCGTGACCAGGATTCGCATCTCACGCCCCAGAGTGTTCCCTGAAGAAAAGCCGTGAGGTTGTACTCGACGCTCTGCCTTGCGCCAACCGTTGGGGAAAGGAGTGCTTGCAGCCCCTCGGGCCGGTGGCTACGTAGGGACGCGACCCAGGAGGCTGTCATGCGTGTTTCCACCCGCCTCGTTCTACCCGTGTTTCTCGTAGGCTTTGCCGCCGCGGCCCAGCCGGTCAGCGTCCAACCGACAGTCGAGACCCAGGCCGTCGTCCGCGGTGGCTCCGCCACCCAGGATACAGCCCTATGGGTCAACCCCGGCACTCCGGCGCAGAGCCTGCTGCTCGTGGCAGACCCCACAGTGGGGCTTGTCAGCTTCGGTTTGAACGGAGGGGAGCGGCAGGCCCTGCTCTCGGACGGTGTGGCCTCCGGCGTGGACGTGCGCGATGGCTTCACCCTGCAGGGTGGCACCGCGCCCCTCGTGGTGGTGGCCAATGGCACGCTCCAGGCGCTCACTGCGTATGTGGTGGATCCGCTCACGCTGCAGCTGCGCCGCGTGGATACGGGCAACCTGATCCTGCCAAACTTCTCCCCGCGCTCGGTGACGCTGTACCGCAGCTCCGTCAGCGGGGTGCTCTACGCCTTCACTTCCAACGCCTCGGGCACCCTGCAGCAGGTCGAGCTGCGCCCCGGGACGGATGGAGGCGTGGATGGCGTGCCCGTGCGCAGCCTGTCCGTGGGCGGCACCATTGTCGGAGCGGTCGCGGACGACCAGCAGGGCTTCCTCTTCGTCGCTCAGCAGAACACCGGCATCTTGCGCTTCTCCGCCGAGCCCACCGCCAACGACACTCCCACCACCGTGGCCTCCGTGGGCGCGCCGCTCACGGCTCCCCTGGGAGGCGTGTCGCTCTACGCGCTGCCCGATGGCACCGGCTACCTCCTGGCCGCGAGCGAGGGAGGGGATCAGGTCGTCATTTATGAGCGCACTCCTCCTCATGCCGTCGTGGGCAGCTTCGCCTTGGTCCAGAATGGCGCTATCGACCGCGTGGACGCCCCGGTCCTGGTGGAGGCCACGTCCCGGTGGCTCGGGCCGGACTTCCCGGGGGGCCTCGTCGCCGTGCATGACGAGATCAATGATCCCACGCAGAACGACAAGCTCGTTGCCTGGGCCACCGTGGCCAGCTCGTTCAGCCCTCCGCTCTCGTCGACCCCGGTGCCGACCGACGGTGGGACCGATGGTGGAACGGGTGGGAGAGACGGTGGCATCGTCGGAGGGGGCGGCATCGGTGATGGCCCCTCGTACCCCGTCGAGCCCGACAGCGGGTGCAACTGCGCCACGGCCTCGGTGCCGGGCACGCTGCTGCTTGGGTTGGCAGGGCTCGCGCTGCTGCGGCGCCGCCGGCAGGAGTGATGGCGGTTGCCAGCGGCCGGGCTCCGCGCTGAAGTGCCCGCCCCCATGCTTCGACTCCGATCCGTTCTCGCACTGCTCGCCCTTGTGGCCTCCGCGTGCCGCAGCGCTCCCCAGCCCACGGAGCCTGCGGCAGCGCCCGCGCAGCCTGCCCCCGTGGCCTCCGCCGAGCCCCTCCGGCTCACCGTGGTCGGCCTCAATGATCTGCACGGCTGGATTGCGCCGCACAGCACGCCGCTCCAGGGCGGCGTCCAGCTCGAGGACGGAGGCGCCGCCACCTTCGCCAGCTACCTCGCGCGGCTGCGGGCGGACAACCCGGGCGGCGTGCTGCTGCTCGACGGCGGAGATCTCTTCCAGGGGACGTTGGCCTCCAACCTCACCGAGGGCTCCGTCGTCGTCGACGTCTACAACCACCTGGGGGTGACCGCCGCGGCCGTCGGCAACCACGAGTTCGACTATGGCCCCGTGGGCCCGTCTCCGGTGCCCACCAAGCCCGGCGATGATCCGCTGGGTACGCTCAAGGAGCGCATCAAGCAGGCACGCTTCCCCTTCCTGGCCGCCAACCTCTTCGAGGCCGCGTCAGGCCAGCGCCCGGCGTGGCTCGGCAATGACGGCACGCTGCTCGTCACCGTCCAGGGCGTGAAGGTGGGCATCGTGGGTTTGTCCACGCCCTCCACGCCCACGACGACCAACCCCACCAACGTGACTTCGCTCCGCTTCGACCCGCTGGCTCCGGCCGCTGTCGAGGCCTCGAAGCGCCTCCGCGAGCGCGGGGCGCAGGTGGTCATCGGTGTGGCCCATGCAGGCGGCAAGTGCCCCCGTGTGGAGGATCCTCGGGATCTCTCCAGCTGTGACATGAAGGACGGGGAGATCTACGCGGTCCTCGATGCACTGCCCCCGGGCACCCTGGATGCGCTGATCGCGGGCCACACCCACCAGCTCATGGGGCACTTCATCCACGGCGTGCCCGTCATCGAGACGTACGGACTGGGGCGGTCCTTCGGCTACATCGAGCTGTTCGTGGATCCGGTGAGCCACCGGGTGCTGCCGGAGCGTACCCTCATCCACGCGGGCATTCCCCTCTGCGCCCAGGTGGATGCGGCGACTGGCAGCTGTGACTCGCGCAAGCTGAAGGATCAGGCGGAGGTGAAGCTCGTGCCCGCCACCTTCCTGGGGCAGCCGGTGGTGCCGGATCCCGCCGTGCAGGCGATCATCGCCCCGGTGCTCACGCGCGTGGAGCAGGAGCAGCACCGGGAGCTGGGGCTCACCGTCCCCGTGGCGCTCAAGCGTGACTACCAGGGCGAGAGCCTCCTCGGAGACTTCCTGGCGGACTCGCTCCGGGAGGCCGTGGGTGCGGACGTGGCCCTGATGAACCCCGGCGGGCTTCGCGCGGACATCGACGCGGGACCGCTCACCTTTGGGGATGTCTACGAGGTGCTCCCCTTCGACAACACCGTGGCGCTCCTCACCCTGTCCGGGGCCGAGCTGAAGCGCCTGCTCGAGGTGGCCTATGGCACGAAGAAGGGCGTCTTTCAGATCTCCGGGCTCCAGGTGAAGCTCGGCCGCTGCCAGGGGCCGGGCCGCTTCCTGGGCGCCACGTTCTCCAATGGCAAGCCGCTGGAGCCCACGAAGCTCTACCGCGTCACCATGCCCGACTTCCTCGCTCGGGGCGGGGATGGGCTGGGGGTGGCCCTCGCGCAACTCCCCCCCGGACGCATCGATCTGGGTGAGAAGCGCCCTGGGACGCTCCGGGATGAGCTGATCGCGTACTGGCAGGGCCGCAAGAAGCCCCTCTCCACGCCCACCCTGGGACGTATCTCCTACGTGGACAGCGGCACCCCCTGCCCCGCGTCCCAGACGCCCTGACGGATCCGCATTCCCTGTGGGGTAGGGTCCTCGGCCTGTCCGTGCCCGGGTGTCACCCAAGTCGGCGAGATCTCAGAGGAATCAGCCCCGGGCCCGATTTTTCGGCCCGGGAGCAGTTTTCAAAACCCGATTTCCTCCTTACTCTACGGCCATGCCGTGTCCGGTCGGAGGGCTCTGTCCGAGCCTGGGAGACGAGGGCGCGTGCTGGAAGTCTGGGAGGGATGGACATGCTTTACAAAGTGACCCCGATGATGCCGCCCGCAGCGCCTGAGAAGGCGAAGCCGCGCGAGCAGGGGCAGCCGCGCAAGAAGCGCAAGTCGGCGGTCTATGATGCGGATGGGCACGAGGTGCTCATCTCGCTGATGTGCCTGAAGTGCCGCACACTCAAGCCGCTGGCGCAGTTCGGGCTGCGCAAGATGGCGGATGGTGCCATCCGGAACCAGCCCTGGTGCCGCACGTGCCGCTCGGGCGCGGGGACGAAGAAGCCCAAGGGCAAGGCCGCCGAGACCAGCCCGGAGGTCTCCTCCGAGACTGAGGCGCCTGTCACCGCCGCTGAAGAGGTCACGGCCGCGCTGCAGGTGATGGCCGCCGAGGCCGAGCTGCCTGAGTCAGCGATCGCCGACGCCGCGCTGGCGGACGAAGGCCCTGGGGACGAAGAGCCCCAGGCCGCGACCGCTCCGGCTCCGGTCGAAGGCTGAGCGCCCAAAGGCTTTGATTCCCTCTGAGGTTGGAGTCACCTCCAACCTGCCGGGAGGGATCTGCTCGCCGCTACAGGGAGAGGCGGAGGCCCGCGGGCAGGGTATCGCCCAGGGCCCGGGCCTCGTCAGCAGCCTCGAGCGCGAGCACCTCGTTCACCATCCGCACCCAGGCCTCGGAGGCCTGGGCCGCGGTGAGAGCCTGGGCCGTGCGAGCGCGCAGGGCGGGATCGATGTCCCGGGTGCGGTCGCCGGTGAGCCGCGCGAGCTGAGCCGCCGCGAAGGGGGCTCCGTCGATGCGGCGCAGATCCAAATCCAAGAGGAGCGTGAGCCACGCCTCGGCGGTGTCGATGGCCACCACCTTGTGGCTGCTGCCGTAGAGGGGCACGCGAGCCCCGAGCCGCCCGAGCGACCACGCCCAGGGGCCTCCAGACTTGGCCTCGTCCTTGAGCCGGGCGGCGATCCAACCTCCGAGCTTCGTCTTGTCCGAGGCGGGCAGATGCTCCAGCGAGGCGGCGGCGCGCACCATCTCTTCGAGGCCCTCGGGCACGATGCCCTTGAGCTTGCCGCCGGGAGGCGCGTCCGGAGGCACGCGGCGGGCGAGGTGGGGCTCCAGGTAAGCCCAGAGCTTGGCCTGCTGCGCTTCCGTGAGGCCGCCGGAGATGCGGCGCCACATGACCCAGAACTCGATCCAGACGGCCTTGTCCGTGTGGAACTGCACGAGCTGATCGAAGAGGCCGAAAGTCTGCTCGGCGCGCCAGTGGTCCAGCGGATAGCCGAAGCCAGGGCGGAGCGTGTAGCCCGCGAGGCTGTAGAAGACGCGCTCGTGGTCGGCCGTGCGGCGGCGCTTGCTGGCGCCCGCGAAGAGGGAGCTCCACAGCTCACGGAGCACGGGGACGCGCCAGGACTCGCGCGGGCCGAGCACCTTCTCGAGCGTCTTGGAGAGCTGCTTCACGTCCTTGGGGCCGATGGGCAGCGGCTTGTTGCCGTAGACGCGCTCGACGTTCTCCTTCGCCTCGGCGAAGCGGGCGGGCATGGACTCGGTGACGGTGATGTCCTGGCCCGAGCCTGAGCCGCGCAGCTCGAACTCGAGCCGCCAGCGCTCGTCCGCGACGTTGGAGACGCAGAACAGCTCCAGGGTGCCAATCTCGGTGAGCGCGGCGCGCAGGTGCACGGGCACCTCCGCCGTCTTCCCCGAGGCGCCCTTGAGGAGCGTGTGGATGGGCGGCAGGGGCTTGAGGTCCTCGGCGAGGGGGACGATGTCTCCCGGCTTGTCGATCCGGTCGCTGGTGGTCGAGTACAGGGTGAACTGCACCGGCCGCCCGAGGGTGAGGGTGAAGGGGCGCTCGCCCAGGTCTACTGACTGGCCCTCCTCGAAGCCGCGGGGGATGAGGCAGAGGACAGGCTGCTCACCGCTGTCGGCGGGGCGCTCCAGGCCTACGTAGTAGGCGCGGGCCGCGCCGCCACCGATGCGCAGACCGTGGCCGCGCCGAACGAGTCCGTAGTAGGCGGCCCCGCGCGCGACGGCCTTCTCCAGGGAGTCGTGGCGCAGCAGGGGGATGCGAGGGGTGTTGGGCCACCATGCGGAGATGGCGTCCACCAGCCGCTCGGAGATGCGGGGCGAGTTGAAGACGCCGCCGTTGAGGAGGATGGCATCGGGGCGGGGCAGGGCGCCTTCGGAAGGAGCCGTCTCCCCGAGCGCCGAGAAGCCCGCCGCCGCGTGTTGTCCGAGGAAGGCGGCGAGGTGGCGAGTGACTGCAGCGTCCTGGGCGTAAGGCAGGCCCAGCTCCTGGAGAGCCATGCGGGCCGCGCGCCGAGGCCTGTCCGTGGGGGGGGACTTGGGGAAGAAGCCATCGAGGACCCGATCCTCTGCTTCGGAGCGCATCAGCTCGGTGGACAGCGAGCCACCGAGGAGCCGGCTGCCCTCGGCCACGAGGGAAACGCCGTAGCGCTCGGGAGGGTTGGGGCCGAGCAGGGCCTCCTTGGCGGTACGGGCAGCCTGGATGGCCTGGGTCCACTGGGTGGCGGAGAGGCGCCGGCCGTCGGAGAAGAGCTTCTCCTCCACGCGGCGGGCGAGCGCGGCATCCATGTTGTCGCCGCCGAGCATCAGGTGCTCACCGACGGCGAGCCGCCGCAGCATGGGCCCTTCCGGAGAGACCCCGGCGTGGACGAGGGTGAAGTCCGTGGTGCCGCCGCCCACGTCCACCACGAGCACGAGGCGCACGTTGGCGAGCACCTTGGCCAGATCCGTGCGATGGCGCGCGGTGTAGTCGTAGAACGCGGCCTGGGGCTCCTCGACGAGGGTGAACTTCTCCAGGCCCGCTTTGCGCGCCGCGCTCACGGTGAGCGCACGGGCCGCCTCATCAAAGGAGGCGGGGACGGTGATGACGACCTCTTGCTGCGCGAGAGGGGCGTCCGGGTGCGCGAAGTTCCAGGCCCGGGCCATGTGTGAGAGCAGGAGGGCGCTGGCCTCGACAGGCGAGAGCTTGGCGACGTCGGCGGGGCCACCCCAGGGGAGGATGGGAGCGGAGCGGTCCACGCCGGGGTGGCACAGCCAGCTCTTCGCGGAGGCGACGAGACGGCCGGGAACCCGAGCGCCTTGCCAGCGAGCGAACTCACCGACCACGTTGGGCCCCGCGTCGCCCCAGGGCAGCTTCAGCGACTCGCCGGCGAGCTCATGGCCAGCGGGGACATAGATGCACGAGGGTAGCAGCGAGCGTGGAGCCACCTCTCCCTGCCGGACGAGCTGGGGGATGGGAAAGTCCTCGATGGGCGCGCTGGGACCCTTGGCGGGGTCCACAGATGCGACCGCGCAGTGGGTGGTACCCAGATCGATGCCGATGATGCGCATAAGCCTCCCGTGCCGCGGTGCTTCTTACTCCTTCATGCGCACGTTGAGCTCCAGCTTCCAGCGGCCGGGGCCATTCTTCTCCAGGCAGCGCAGCTCCAGGGTTCCCACCTCTGTCACCGCCGCCTGCAAGTTCACTGGCGTCAGGTCCCCAAAGGGCTGAGGCTGACCCGGCAGGCTCGTCTCGATGGGCGCCAGCTCCTCCAGATCGTCCCGGCCGGCCACGTCGTCGATCATGTTGCCCACCTTGTCGTCGCGTCGGACCGATGAGACGAAGAACCGGAACTGCGTGGGCTCACCCGTGACGAGGCCGAACTCCTGCGGCGGAACGTCGGCCTGGGTCCCTTCCTCCATGCCGAAGGGCGCCACACAGAGCGCCTTCACCGGAGGCTCCATGCCGGGCACCGCAGGCATGGCCGTTTCCACCCCCACGTAATACGCCCGAGCCGTGCCACCGCGAATCCGCAGGCCGTGCCCTTGGCGCACCCACCCGTAGTACGCCGCGCCGCGCGCCACCGACAGGTCCAGGTCCGCCCCCGCCAGCTCCTGTGCGGGCTGCCCGCCGTCCGCCGTCAGCCACCCGTTCAGCACCTCCATGACGCGGGCCTTGAGCGGCCCCGCCTTGAAGACGCCTCCGTTGAAGAGCACCGCCGTGGGGTGGAGGAAGGACTTGCCCCCCACATTCACCGGTGAGTCCGGAGAGGACGCGAGCGCCTGCGCCTGCCGGGTGAGGAACGCCGCCAGGTGCCGCGTCACCCCGGCATCCTGCGCGTACGGCAGTGCCATCTGTGCCAGACCCGTGCGCCGTGCCGTGCGCGGCAGCTCCGTCACCGGCATCACGGGGAAGAAGCCGTCCGTGAGCAGCCGGTCCAGCTCCTCGCGAGGCAATTCCGTGCGCAGCGTCCCGCCGATGAGCGACGAGCCACGGCCCGGAATGGAGATGGGCGCCTTCGCCAGCTTCGGATCTCCGTACAGCGTCTCCTTCGCCTGGCGGCAACCGTAGGTCAGCGCGTTGAACTGCCACGGATCCAGCTTCTTGCCCTCGGCGGCCAGCCGCTGGTTCAGCGTGTGCGCCAGCGCCAGGTCCATGTTGTCGCCGCCCAGCAGGATGTGGTCGCCCACAGCCACGCGCACCAGCTCCACCTCACCGTCGCGCTCCCGCACCGTAATGACGGAGAAGTCCGACGTGCCGCCGCCCACGTCCACCACCAGGATGACCTCGCCCGGCTTCACCCGCTTGCGGAACCCTTCACCCTGGGCCTCCAGCCACGCGTACAGCGCGGCCTGCGGTTCCTCCAGCAGGGTGATGTTCGGGATCCCCGCCGCCTGGGCCGCCTCCAGCGTCAGCTCACGCGCCGCCGCGTCGAACGAGGCCGGAACCGTGATGATCACATCCTGTTGCGCCAGCGCGTTGCCCGCCTCCTCCCGAGACCGGGCAAACGTGTGGTCCCACGCCTCCCGCATATGACGGAGGTAGCGCGCCGAGGCCTCCAGCGGAGACACCCGCTGCACTTCGGGTGGCGCCTGCCATGGCAGCATCGCCGAGCGCCGATCCACACCCGGGTGGCTCAGCCAGCTCTTCGCCGAGGACACCAGCCGCGTCGGCACCTTGGCGCCATGCGCTCGGGCGAACTCGCCCGCGAACGTCGTGGCGTCCGGCTTCCACGGCAGCCCCAAGCTCCCGGCAGGGAACTCCTGCTCGCTCGGCAGGTAGAGGAAGGAGGGCAGCAGCGTGCGGGCCTCCACCGTGCCGGGGGCCGTCAGCTGCGGAATGGGCAGCATGGACTGGGCCGAGCCCCGGGGCTTGCCCTCCTCGAGGTTGAAGTACGACACCGCGCAGTGCGTGGTGCCCAGATCGATCCCGATCGCGTAGCGGGCCATAGACGGCGTCAGCTCCTCTCAGAGTGAAGGCTCAGCTCAGCTCGACCTCAGCGGGGGCCAGCACGCGCGGGTCCAACGCTGGGCTCACGGTGGGGAACTTCACCTCCGTCGTCACCCATCCCTGATGCTTGAGCGAGCCGGCGAACGGGGGCTGGCCCGCCACGTTTCCCGTCAGGCGGATGCGCTGCGCATCGAAGCCTGCGGGCACCGTCACCCGGGCGCCCTCGCCTTCGGTCATCACCGGCTTGAGCGACAGGTACTGTTGGACCACCTTGCGGCAGCCCTCGTGGACGATGCGCGCGGCCGCGCCCACATCCGCGTCCGGGAAGCTGGCCACGTTCTCCTGGAGGAAGTCGATCAGTCGGCCCTCTCGCTGGAGCATGGACAGCAGCACGAGCGCCGAGGCGTGCTCCCGCTCGGGAGGCAGCACGGGCGGAGGCGCCACCTTCACCGGCGTGGGCTCGGGCTTGGGCAGGGCCGGGGTGGGGGAACCCGCACCCAGCGTCCCAGCGTCATACGCCTGGCTCAGCGGATGGACGGCCTGGGCGAAGGGGCGCGAGAAGAGCACCCGCCAGAAGCAGAGGAACGCGAGCCAGAGGCGGGCGAAGAACGAAAGCGACGGCTGTTCGGTCATCGGCCCCGGATAACAAAGCCGGCGACCTTTGCAATTTGCTTGTGGCCCAAATGCAAAGGGCCTCACTGTCTCCAGTGAGGCCCTCTGTCCTTCTTGGTGGAGGTGACCGGGATCGAACCGGTGACCTTCGCATTGCGAACGCGACGCTCTCCCAACTGAGCTACACCCCCACAATGTGTGCAACCGCCCGGCTGCTGGGCGCCTCCGTCCGTTGGGGCCGGATGAAGTGAAGCGGCAGATACCGAACCCCTGCGAGGCTGTCAAGCAAGAGCAAGGAAACCGTGCAGTCCCATTTGACGCGCACAGGTGCGGGTGTCATAAAAACTCTCCTTTTCAGGCGCATCTTCCGGAAATGTCTACCTCTCCCTTGAAGACGTTGAGCCCGGCCGAGCTCGCGAAGCTCGAGCACGCGTTCGCCGCAGACCCGTCGTCCGATGCTTACAAGCCGCTCGCCGAGGCGTATCTGGGCATGGGCCGCTTCATGGAGGCGATGGTCGTCTGCAAGAAGGGCGTCAAAGCCCATCCCAACGCGGCCGATCCCCGACTCCTGCTTGCCCGCGTGTACCTCCAGCAGGGCAAGGACAAGAAGGCCCTCGAGGAGGCACTCGGTGGCCTCCAGGTCCAGCCTGCCGACAAGGCAGCCCTCCGCATGGTGGGCATGCTGCAGCTGAAGACCGGCGAGGCCGAGCCCGGCAAGTCCAACCTCCTGAAGGCCTTCGAGGCGGATCCGACCGACTCGGAGACGCTCGCCTTGATGCAGCAGTACAAGGTGGAGCAGCCCAAGGCTGCCGCTCCAGCCCCGGCGCCCGCGCCCGTGGCCGCCCCGGTGGCCGCGCCTGTCGCTCAGGCTCCGGTGACGGCCGCTCCCGTGGCTCAGGCACCGGTGGCCGCGCCCGCGCCCGTCGCGAATCCGAACCCCGCGGCGGCGCCCCGCGTGTCCTCTCCCGCGGGTCGTGCCATTCCCGCGCCGCAGCCCAGCCCGGCCGCTCAGCCCCGTCCGCAGCCGCGCCGCCCCGTCGTCGTCGATGAAGTGGACGACGATGATGACGATGATGTCGGCTCGAAGCGCCGCGGGAAGCAGGGCGGCTCGAGCAAGTACATCACCCTGGGCCTCTTCGTGGCCGCAGTGCTCTCCATCGGCGGGTACTACGCGTACTCGCGGCACATGAAGGAGCTCAACCGCGAGTTCAAGAAGCACCTGGACGGCGCCACCGAGCAGCTCAAGCACGACTCCTTCGACTCGTACAAGAAGGCCGTGGAGCAGGCGGACAAGGCGCTCGAGGTGTTCCCGGACTCCACCGCCGCGCACGGCTACCTGGCCTATGCCTGGGCCATCCGCTGGGGCGAGCACGGTGGCGGTGACGACGCGCGCCGCAAGGCCGAGGAGCACCTGGACGCCGCCAAGAAGGGAGGCGAGGTCAGCTCCCACCTGTACGCCGCCGAGGCCCTCATCAAGACGTACGGCGGCAAGGGCAAGGATGCCCTGGGCGAGCTCGAAGAGCGCGTGAAGGCCTTCGACGCGCAGGGCAAGGCCAGCTCCCTCCTGTACCTCACGCTGGGCCTGGCGCAGATGAACGCCGGCGACCTGGACCGTTCCCGCGACAGCCTGGACAAGGCGCAGGGCCTGTCTCCGGATGATCCGCGCATCTACGCCAGCCTGGGTGCCGTGTACCGCCGGCTCGGCCAGGACAACACCGCCTGGCAGAAGTACGACTTCGCCCTTCGCTACGAGAAGGACCACCCCGAGTCCATGCTCGGCAAGTCGCTGCTGATGCTGGACCAGGAGACGCCGGGCCTGGATCTCTACGAGCTGGCCTCGAAGATGCTCAAGAAGCTGCTGGAGGCCGATCCGCCGCCCTCGCCGCGGCAGCTGGCCACCGCGCAGCTGGCGCGCTCGCTGCTGATCAGCCGCGTCTCCCTGGCCATGGACACCCTCAAGCCGGACATTCAGCAGAAGCTCTCCGAGGCCACGGGCGTCCCGGTGGACAAGGCCGCGGCGCGCACCATGCTGGACAAGGCCGAGAAGGATGGCTTCGCGCTCGACAAGACCAACCCGGAGCTGTTCCTCATCAAGGGCCGCAGGCTGCTGCTCGAGGGCCAGGCTGATCAGGCCGTCTCCGCCATCCGCGAGGCCATCAAGGTGGACCCCACGCGCGCCCAGCTCTACGTGGAGCTGGCCAAGGCGCTCATGGCCAAGCAGGGCGGCGAGAAGGAGGCCGCCGAGGCGCTCACCACCGCTCTCAAGACGATGGGCGACAGCCCCAAGCTGGTGTTGATGCTCGGCCAGGCCTACCAGCGCCAGGGCAAGCTGGACGAGGCGCTCGCCCAGTACCAGCGCGCGGTGAAGGATCCGAAGGCCAAGAACCCCGAGGCCCGCCTCGCCATGGGCACCATCTACCGGGAGCGCTCCGACTGGGACAAGGCCAAGGAGCAGCTGGACAAGGCCGTCCAGGAGTTCATCGGCCAGCCTGACCGGGCTGCGCTGGCGCTCACCGAGCTGGGCCGCGTCTACGTGGGCAAGGGCGACACGGCCAAGGCCGAGGACTCCTTCCAGAAGGCCATCGAGGCCAACGGCGGTTACGGGCCGGCCTACTACTTCTACGCCACCATGCTCAGCAAGGACCGCAAGCAGGGCGACAAGGTCAAGATGCTGGCGCAGGAGTACCTGAAGATCGAGCCCAAGGGCGAGCACGCCCCGGAGCTGCAGCGCCTGGCCTCGGGAGGGTAGGCGCCCCGCTGTCTGCGAAAAGCAGAGCTGATACACGCGGCTTGCCGTCCGCGTGGGATGCGGGTAAGGGGCGGGGCTGCCCGAGCCCCACCCCAGGAGATTGTGTGAGCGCGCGAGCCGTGTCCCTTTCGACGACTGCGTCGGATCTGATCTCCCTGACGAAGCCCAGGCTGTCGAGCCTGGTGCTGGCGACCACCGCGGGGGGCGTCTTCCTGGCTCCCGGTGAGCTGTCCGTCGCCCGGGTGCTGGTGACGATGTTGGCCACCGCCGGAACCGTGGCCGCCGCCAACACGCTCAACTGCTACATCGAGCGGCAGAGCGACCGTTTCATGGCGCGCACGCACAACCGGCCGCTGCCCTCCGGGCGCATGGAGCCGGGCGTGGCGCTGTGGTTCGGCCTGTCGCTGGTGGGCGTCTCCCTGCCGGCGCTGGCCCTGGGGGCCAACGTGCTCACGGCGGCGCTGGGCCTGCTGGCTTTCCTGAGCTACGTGCTCGTGTACACGCCGCTCAAGGCGCGCACCTCGGCGGCGATGATTGTGGGCGCCGTGCCGGGCGCGCTGCCGCCGCTGATGGGATGGACGGCCGTCACCGGGCAGCTGGACACCGGGGGCTTCGTCCTCTTCTCCATCCTCTTTCTGTGGCAGATGCCCCACTTCCTGGCCATCGCCCTGTTCCGCAAGGAGGAGTACGCGGCGGCGGGGCTCAAGTCCGTGCCCATCGAGCGCGGGGATGAGTCCAGCCGGGCGCAGATCGTCCTCTATGTGGTGGCGCTGGTGCCGATGACGCTGCTGCCGTACCAGCTGCACATCGCCGGGCCGTGGTACCTGCTGGTGGCCGTGGCGCTGGGGCTCACCTTCTTGGGGCTCGGGGCGTGGGGTTTCTTCAAGCAGATGGGAAAGCCTTGGGCCCGGCAGACGTTCTTCTACTCTCTGCTCTATCTCACGGGCCTCTTCATCGCGCTGATGCTCGACCGAGGCCCGGCTGTCTAGCACCCCCCCCTGTAGTGACAAGGAGCTCCCCATGAAGCTGCGCACGTTCGGCCTCACCCTGATCGGTGCGGCGAGCCTGGCGGTCCTGCCTGCCTGCACGAAGGACGAGGCGTCCAAGCCCACGACGCCCACGGCCCCCACCCCGACGGAGCAGGGCAAGCCCACCCCCCCCGAGGCCACGCAGGCGCAGACGCCTCCGGCGCCCGCGGGCAAGAGCACCATCAAGGGTGTGGTGAAGTTCACCGGTACGGCCCCAGCCCCGGCGGACATCCCCGCAAGTGCGGATCCGGCCTGCGAGGGCATGGCGCAGAAGGAGCCTGCGGTGCTGGTGAAGGACGGCAAGCTCCAGAACGTGCTGGTGCGCGTGAAGGGCCCCGTGGCGGGCGCTCCGGCGGCCCCGAGCACCCCGGTGGTGATTGATCAGGTGAAGTGCACCTACCTGCCGCGCGTGACGGGCGCCCAGGCCGGCCAGCCCATCCAGGTGAAGAACAGCGATGGGACGCTGCACAACGTGCGCGCCATGGCGGGCACCAAGCCCATCTTCAACCTGGCCCAGCCGCCGTCCATGCCGCCGGTGACCAAGCCCGCGCCGTCCGACACCGAGCTCGTCACGCTCAAGTGCGACGTGCATCCGTGGATGCGCTCGTACATCGCCGTGAGCTCGCACCCGTACTTCGCCACCACGGGCGAGGACGGCAGCTTCACCCTCAACGCGCTCCCGGCTGGCACGTACACGCTGGAGGCGTGGCACGAGACGTTCGGCACGAAGACGGCCGAGGTGACGGTGAAGGACGGCGAGACCGCCGAGGCCTCCTTCGAGTTCACCGGCACCGACAAGGGCTAGGCCCTCGGGTGTGAGCGTGAAAGCGGGGCGCGAGGCTGGGAGGGGCCTGGCCCGGGTCCGCTGGCTGTACCTGCGCGGGCTCGGGCTGATCTTCTGCATCGCCTTCGCCTCGCTGTTGCCCCAGCTCTCGGGGCTGATGGGGCCGCAGGGCCTGGAGCCCGCGGCCGCGTGGCTCGAGTGGGCCCGGCTGGAGCTCGGGCCCGAGCGGTACTTCCGCCTGCCCACGCTGCTCTGGCTTACCGGGGCAGGAGAGGGCGGCCTGTGGGCCGTGGGGCTCGCGGGCCTGGCGTGCGGTGTTCTGGTTCTGGTGGATGTGGCGCCGCGCTGGGCGCTCATTGGCGCGTGGGCCTGCTACCTGTCGCTCACCTCCGTGGGTGGCGTCTTCCTCAGCTACCAGTGGGACGTGCTGCTGTTGGAGGCCGCCATCGTCTCCGTGCCGCTGGCTCCTGGACGGCTGCGTCCCTCCACGAGTGTCCCAGAGCCCCGCCTCGGGCCGATCCTGCTCGTGCGCTTCCTGCTGTTCCGGCTGATGTTCATGTCCGGCGTAGTGAAGCTGGCCAGCGGGGATGCGGTGTGGCGCAGCCTCACGGCGCTCGAGTTCCACTACTGGACCCAGCCGCTCCCCAACCCTGTCGCGTATTTCGTCTGGCAGCTCCCGGCGGTGCTCCACCGCGCGGGCGTGGCGGTGATGTTCGTCATCGAGCTCGTGGCGCCGTTTCTCCTCTTCGGGCCCAGGCGCGTGCGGCTCGTGGCGGCAGGGGCGCTCATCGCCTTGCAGCTGGGCATCCTCGGCACGGGCAACTACGGGTTCTTCAACCTCCTGACGATCGTGCTGTGCCTCTCCGCGCTCGATGACGGGGTACTGGCGAGGTGGAGGCCCTTCCAGAGGCTCTCGCCCGTGCCGGCGCCAGTCCATCGCTTCCAGAGCCAGCGGACCGCTGGGTTCTGGGGCTTCGCGGTCATGTACTGCGTCCTGGCGCTGGCCTCGGACGTGCAGCGGGTGAGCCGCACCCCCTTGCCCTCACCGCTGAGCTGGGCGCTGGGCGAGACCGCGAGCCTGCGCAGCGTGAACACCTATGGCCTCTTCGCGGTGATGACCACGGAGCGGAAGGAGATCGTCCTCGAGGGCAGCGCCGACGGGCAGACCTGGCACGAGTACCTCCTGCGGTGGCGTCCCGGCCCGGTGGATGAGGCTCCCCGCTTCGTGGCGCCACACCAACCGCGGCTCGACTGGCAGATGTGGTTCGCCTCGCTCTCGCGCTGTGTGGACAACCGGTGGCTGATTCGCCTTCAGGAGCAGCTCCTGAAGGGCGACGCGGTGGCGCGGGGGTTCTTCCGGGAGGATCCGTTCCCGGAAACGCCGCCACGCTTCGTGCGCACGCGCTCGTTCGACTACCGCTTCACGGACCTCTCCGAGTGGCGGAGCACGGGCGCGTATTGGAAGCGGAGCGAGTCAGGTCCGTACTGCCCGCCGCTCACGCTGGAGTCGGGGCAGCTACGGCGGGCGGACCTTCCCGCTGGACGCTGAAGCCCACCCGAGCGCCTCCACCGGGACGGTTCTCCGCGAACACGTCGCCACCGTGGGCCTTCGCGATGCGCTGCACCAGCGCCAGTCCCAACCCCAGTGAGCCCGCCTCGCGGGCCTCGGCGCCCCGGTCCTTCCGGTAGAAGGGCTGGAAGATGCGTGTCTCCTCGCCCGGCTGCAGCCCAGGGCCGCGATCGTCCACGCAGAAGGCCAGCCGGCCCTCGTGCTCGAAGATGCGCAGCGCCTCGGCGCCCTGGCCATGCTTGCGCGCGTTCTCCAGGAGGTTGGCGAGCGCCCGGCCCAGCAGCGTCGCATCGGCCACCAGCGCGGTGTCCGAGACCTCCACCGCCAGCAGCTCCGCGGGCAGCCCGGTCCGCTGCAGTGCTCGGGAGGCCAGCTCCTTGGAGTCGAGCGGACGGAGCGTCACCTGCCCGAAGTCCAGCCGCGAGCTGGCCAGCAGCTCACCCACCAGTGCATCCAGCTCGACCACCTCGCGGTCCACGTTGTCGAGTGTCTTCGGATCTCCGCCGCTGTCCCGGAGGATCTCGGTGAGGACGCGCAGGTGGGCCAGCGGGGTGCGCAGCTCGTGGGACACGGCGGCGAGCAGCTCGCGCTGGTCCGCCATCTGGCGCTCGATGCGGGCGGCCATGTCGTTGAAGGCCGCGGCCAGCAGGCCCATCTCGTCCGTGGCGCCCGGGGTCATCTGGACACGGGTCGCCAGCTTGCCCGCTCCCAGACCCGCGGCAGCACGGACGAGCGCATCCATGGGCCGGGTGAGCCTCCGGGCGATGGTCCCCGAGAGCGTCCACAGCATGACGCCCATGAGCAGCAGGGGCGCGATGAAGTTCCAGGCGCGGCGGGGCCGGTTGCGGAAGTAGCAGGCCTCCACCGTGCCCAGCAGGACGCCCGAGCGGACCACGGGGATGGAGTAGTCTGGAGTGTCGCAGGCGGCGCCCGCGCGGCGAATCAGCGCTCCGGTGGCGTCGTGCAGCTCCAGGTCCACGCTCAGGTCGCGGGCGATGCCCTGCACGAGCGCGTCCCGTTGCTGGGGATCGTCCCACACCTCAGCGAAGCGGTTGCTGGTGAAGGTGCGCACCTGGTCGACGTTCTGCCGCCAGGAGGAACCTCCCACCAGGTTGATCACCGTGGCCACGGCGACGCCCGTGATGAAGATGGAGAGCCCGAACCAGACGAAGATCCGCCGGTGCAGCCGGGCATGGAGATAGCGGCCCAGGCGCGTCCGGTACCAGGGGCCGTGGGGGCGGTGGCCCCGGTGCCAGCGGGCGTGAGGGCCGCGGCCATGGGGCCAGGGTCCCCAGGGGTTGTTCTCCCAGTGATCGAGGCGGGGATCGCGCCGGTGCGAGGGCTCGGGCCGGTCCTCAGGGGAGGAATCTTCGGGACGGCCGGGCCTCATCACACCCCCTCTTTGGCGAAGACGTAGCCCACGCCACGCACGGTCTTGATGAGCTTGCCGCCTTCGTCCCCGAGCTTCTGCCGCAGATGGGAAATATGGACGTCCACGGTGCGCTCGCCCACCACGGTGTCACTGCGACCCGCCTCTCCCAGCAGGGCGTCCCGAGGAATGACGCGGCCCGCGCGCCGCACCAGCGCCACGAGCAAGTCGAACTCGAGGCCGGTGAGCTCCACGGCCTGTCCATTCACCTTCACCTCACGCCCGGCCACGTCGATGGAGACGCCGCTGGACTCCAGCCGGTCCGCCACCGCGGTGGGCTGAGAACGCCGGAGCACGGCCCGCAGCCGCGCCAGCAGCTCCCGAGGGCTGAACGGCTTGGCGAGGTAGTCGTCCGCGCCCAGCTCCAGACCCACCACGCGGTCGGTCTCGTCGCCGCGGGCGGTGAGCATGAGGATGGGGATCTGCTGCTTGGCGCGGATGCGCTTGCACACCTCCAAGCCATCCATGCCCGGCATCATCACGTCCAGAAGGACCGCGTCGTAGGTGCTGGCCTCCAACGCGGCGAGACCGCGTCCCCCATCCGCCGCGTGGGCCACCGTGATGCCGTTCTGCCCCAGGTACTGCGCGAGCAGCTCGAACATCCGGGTGTCATCGTCGATGAGGAGGACGCGGGTGGCCATGGGTGGCTCGGGACTCTAGCGCGGGCCTGAGGGCGTGGGAGCCTCGGCGCTGGCAGTGGTGGGGGCCTGGGGGCTGCTGGGGCAGGGCGCGCACGTGGTGGAGGCGCGCTCCTCCATCCAGGCGCGGCGGCAGTGGGAGCGGGAGCGGAGGCTGGTGAACCCGGAGACGTAGCCGCCCACGGTTCCCAGGGCGAGCAGGACAATGACGATGCGTCGGCGCATGGCGGTGGTTCCTTGTCGTGGGGAAGAGGGGAAGGGGACTCAGACGTACCGGGGGCCGCCGTGCCGGCCGAACCCGCGCCCGCCACAGTGCCCGAAGCCGCGGTAGCCGTAGCCGAAGCCGTGCTCGATGAGGTCCGCCAGCTCGCGGCGCTGGCGCGGGTCCAGCGACTCGTGGATCTGGGCCATGGAGGTGCGCATCGTCTCGCGCAATTGGGCGAGCAGCGCGTCATGCTTCTCGTGCAGCTCGCGCAGCGAGGCCCCGTCGAACTGCTCGCCGCGCAGCGCCTGGGCAATGGCGGCGCGGGTGTTGCGGGCCTCGTCGCGCAGCTTCTCGAAGGCCTCGGTCAGCTCATCCGCGGCCTTGACGAAGACCTTCTCCTGGCCGGGCGAGGTGTCCAGCCGCTCGAAGAGCCAGCGCATCCGGCCGCGCCAGCTCCAGCGCCCGCCGCGGCCCCCTGCGAAGCCGTGGGAGTGGTGCCACTGGCTGCGGCGCAGCGCGAAGATGAGGCCGGCGAGGCACGCAGTTCCAAAGAAGAATCCAAACATGGTCTTGCTCCGTCAGGGACCGGACAACCAGGCGCCCGGTGTTCGTTGTTGACGGAGCAGAAGGTAGAGAGCGGGTGTGAAGCCCATGCCCCCAGCGGCGTGAAGAAGTGTGAAGGCTCTGTCCCCAAAAGGAATGGAGTGGGGACGTGGGGGGTTACATGGGCGGCACCCCGTGATAGAGGGGCGCTACCAGGGCGATGTGCGTCCTGGCGACGGGCGGTCCTCGCAAGGGGGCCGTGCATAGCAGAAAGAAGAAGAGCAATGGCAACTGGTACTGTGAAGTGGTTCAATGATGCCAAGGGTTTCGGGTTCATCGCGCAGGAGGGTGGCGAGGATGTGTTCTGCCATCACACCGCCATCCAGTCGGATGGTTTCCGCACGCTGGCCGAGGGGCAGCGCGTAGAGTTCGACGTGAAGCGCGGCCCCAAGGGGCTTCAGGCAGAGAACGTTCGCGTCGTTGGCTAACGCGCGGCATTCATCTCGCCAGAACAAGGCCTGGCCCTTATGAGGGGCTGGGCCTTTTGTTTTTCGTTCCGAGTCCTTAATTGCTGCTGAAGGAGGGCACCGTGCCACAACACCCGGGAATGTCGAAACGCCAGAAGGAACTGGCGCGCAAAGAGAAGAACAAGGAGAAGGACGTCCGGCGCGATCAGCGGAAGAAGGAAAAGGCCGAGCGTGCCGGCCAGCCGGGCCAGGAAGGTGTGGATCCGGACATCGCTGGCATCGTTCCCGGACCGCAGCCGCCGCTCGAGGGCTACTGAGGTGCTGTTGAAGTCCTTGGAGTTCTGAGGGGTTGAGCCTCTGCTCCCTCCCACGAGGAGGGGGCAGCTGGGTTCCCTCGAAGTGTCGTCCCCCGCTCCTTCCTTACCTTCCCTTCAGAGTCGTTCAGCGGCCAACACCGCGAAGCGGAGGAGACGAGGCATGGGTGACACCAGCGTCAAGAAGGTCGAAGCACGACACTCGCCGCGTGGAGAGATGGGGCAGAAGTACCTGGCCTCGGGCGTCCGCGTGTCCATGCGCCTGTGGGAGGAGGAGCCGCCGGGAGAGCCGAGGGCCCCCGTTGCGCGCGACTACGAGACGGTCGGTTACGTGGTGAAGGGCAGGGCCGAGCTGCACCTGGAGGGACAGGTGTTGTTGCTGAACCCGGGCGACTCGTGGCTCGTGCCACGCGGCGCGAGCCACACGTACAAGATCCTCGAGCCCTTCACTGCGGTGGAGGCCACCAGCCCGCCGGCGGCGGTTCACGGCCGCGACGAGGGCACCCAGAAGGGCCCGGCGCGGGCCTGAGGTGGCGCTCGGGGGGCGGGGGCTGGAGATGGTCAATCTCCGCCCGGCGGGACGGGGCTCGCTCCCAGGGGCAACTCGACGGTGAAGGTGGCTCCCTGGTCAGGCTCGCTGGCCGCGACCACCGTGCCGCCGCTCTCCTCGACAATCCTTCGGGTGATGTAGAGCCCCAACCCCAAGCCGCCGTAGTGCCGGCCCGACACCGCTCGCTCGAAGCGGTGGAAGATGCGGTCGAGCGCCTCAGCGGGGATGCCAATGCCGTGGTCGCGCACGGTCAGCCGTAGGTGTGTTCCCTGCGGGTCGAGCCGCACCCGCACCGGTTTGCCGGAGCCGTACTTCAGGGCATTGGACAGCAAGTTGTCGAGCACCTGCTCAAACCGCCGTGGATCCACCCAGCCCACGACGGGTTGGGAAGACTCCAGCTCGAGGGCACATCCGGCGCGGGCCGCCTCCGGCTCGAAGCGCTGCACCACGTCGCGGACGAGCGCCGAGAGATCCACCCGTGAGGGGTGCAGCTCCAACTGTCCCGCGCCAATGCGGGACACGTCGAGCAGATCATCCACCAGCTCGACGAGCTTCTTCACCTGACGCTGGGCCATGTCCAGGTGCCCCAGGCTGCGCTCGCGGCTGGGCACGGAGGAGGGCGCCGAGAACTCGCGCCGGAGCGTCTGCAGCTTGAGGCTCAGCGGCGTGAGCGGTGTCTTGAGCTCGTGGCTGGCCACGGAGAGGAACTCATCCCGGGTGGCCACCGCCTCCTCGGCGCGCGCCAGGCTCTGGCGCAATCGGACCGCATCCACCCACAGCATCCGCAGCGTCAGCCCCACGCACGCCACCACCGCCAGAGCAAACACCCAGCGCTGGAAACCCAGCGGGGGCTGCTCGAAGAGCGGCGGCAGCAATCCGTCCACGACCATCACCCATACGTCGACGCCAAATGCGGCGAGCATGTAGCGAGCCAGGGGGGGCGGGTCCACGTACGGCAGCACCAGCGCCACTCCGGCGATGGGGATCATCAACAGCCCCGCGAGCAGGAAGTGCACGAAGAGCGCCCCGAGGGCCACCATCACCAGCAGCGCATAGCCGCTCAGGAGCGCCGCACGCTCAGCCTGTCCCCGCGTGGCCAGCGTCCGGGACCGGGCGAGCGCTACCGTGTAGAGGAGCACCGCTCCCGCCCCTCCCATGAGCGCCACGCTTCGCAGCGCGAGCGCGAAGGCGAGGTAGAGGAGCAGGAAGCCCACGGAGATGGGCAGCATGAGCCCCAGGAACTGCTGCAGCCGAAGCTGTCTCAGCGCTTCTTCAGAGGATTCACGCATCCCGGGTGTGGCCTGGGCTTTCCTACTGAGCGCCCCCGCGCCTCGGCGGGACTTCCCGAGGCGCGGGGAGAGGGGACAACGAGTGGGCCCTCCTGGATTCGAACCAGGGACCAATCGGTTATGAGCCGACAGCTCTAACCACTGAGCTAAGGGCCCGGAACGGTGCAACGCCGGGTGACAGCGGGAGTATCCCGCTGTGCGTGCCGCTGACAAGGGGGCTGCCGTCCACCCTGTGCGGCCTTGGAAACGGTGAAGCCCCCGGTCCACGCTGGGAACGGGGGCTCCGGGTGCCACCGGGCCTCGAAGGCCCGGGGCTTCAACCGCCCACTCGCCTCAGCTCTCCACGAAGGAGCGCAGGCGCTTGGAGCGGCTGGGGTGGCGCAGCTTGCGCAGCGCCTTGGCCTCGATCTGGCGGATGCGCTCGCGCGTCACCTCGAAGTCCTGGCCGACCTCCTCCAGCGTGTGGTCGCTCTTCTCGCCGATGCCGAAGCGCATGCGCAGCACCTTCTCCTCGCGCGGCGTCAGCGTGGCCAGCACCTTGCGGGTCTGCTCCGCCAGGTTCATGTTGATGACCGCGTCCGCCGGCGACACGAGGCTCTTGTCCTCGATGAAGTCGCCCAGGTGGCTGTCCTCCTCCTCGCCGATCGGCGTCTCCAGGGAGATGGGCTCCTTGGCGATCTTGAGGACCTTGCGCACCTTGTCGAGCGGCAGCTCCATCTTCTCCGCGATCTCCTCAGGCGTCGGCTCGCGGCCGATCTCCTGCACGAGGTAGCGGCTGGTGCGGATGAGCTTGTTGATCGTCTCGATCATGTGCACCGGGATGCGGATGGTGCGGGCCTGATCGGCGATGGCGCGGGTAATGGCCTGGCGGATCCACCACGTGGCGTACGTGGAGAACTTGTAGCCGCGCTTGTACTCGAACTTGTCCACCGCCTTCATCAGGCCGATGTTGCCCTCCTGGATGAGGTCCAGGAACTGCAGGCCGCGGTTGGTGTACTTCTTCGCGATGGACACCACGAGGCGCAGGTTGGCCTCCACCAGCTCGCTCTTGGCGCGCTCGGCGCGCTTCTCGCCCAGGCGGATGGCGTCGTAGTTGCGGCGCAGCGCCTCGACGGGGAGGTTGGCCTCCTCCTCCACCTTCTTGATCTTCCGCACCGCGGTGCGCACGTCGCGGTCCAGCGCCTCGAGCTGCTCCGGCGTGAAGTTCAGCTGCTTCTGGAGCTTCTTGGCGGTGGCCGGGTTCTCGCGCGACTCCTTCAGCTGAGGGCGCAGCTCCTTCATGTTCACGCCGTTGCGGCGCTCGATGTCCCGCAGCTCCTCCTCGGCCTTGTCCACGCGGTCGATGAGCTGGCGCAGGTTGAGGACGATGCGATCCACCTGCTTCTTGTTGAGGCGCATCTCCTCCAGGACCTCCATCATCTTGGTCCGGAGATCCTTCACCTCCTGCTTCACTTCCTTCTTCTTGACGTCGGTGAGCTTCTTCTTGCCGGAGAGATCCTCCTCCAGCACCTCGCAGTCCTTGGCGAACTTGCGGAAGCGCTCGATCTGCTTGCAGATCTGCTCGATCTTGTTGAGCTCGCTCTGAGCCAGCTGCTGCGGCTGCTCACCCTCGGCGCCCTCCTCGGGAGCGTCCTCGGCGCCCTCGGCCTGGGCCTCCTCGGGGGCGTCCTTGATGACGTCGCGCACGCGCAGCTTGCCGCTCTTGAGCTTGTTGCCGATGTCGAGGATGTCCGCCACGGCCACGCGGCAGGCCAGCATGGCGCGCAGCACTTCCTTCTCGCCCTCTTCGATGCGCTTGGCGATCTCCACCTCGCCCTCGCGGGTGAGGAGGCTCACGCTGCCCATCTTGCGCAGGTACAGGCGGACCGGGTCGTTCGACTTGCCACCCGGCTCGTCGTCCTCGTCCTGCTCCTCCTCGTCCGTCTCCTGCTTGTTCTCTTCCTCGACGGCGACGGTGGGCTTGATCTCGTTGGACTGCGCGGCCTTCTGCGCGTCGACGATCTCGATGTCGTTGTCGCCGAACATGCTCATCACGTCGTCGATCTGATCCGACGACACGATGTCCGCGGGCAGCGCGTCATTCACCTCGTCATAGGTGAGGAAACCCTTCTCGCGGCCAGCGGCGAGCAGGTCTTTGACTTCCTTGCGCTCGGCGATGGCCTCCTCCTCGACTTCGTCCTCGACGGCGTCCGGATCAACGTGGACGGCGGCGGCAGCCTCTTCAGCGGCCTCCTCGGGATCGATGTCGTCAGCGGCGGCCTCGGTGGTGCTCTTGCGCTTCTTCAGCTTCTCGGTGGCCGTGGCCACGGCCTCCGCTCGCTCCTCGGCGACGGCGGCGGCAGCCTTGGCCGCACCCTTCGCCGTGGCACCACTGTCCGCCCCCTTCTTCTTGCGGATCGTCGGATCCACCTTCTTCTTGGGCTTCACGGACCCCTTCGAGGGCTTCTGCGTGGGCATTCGGGTACTTCTCCTTGAAAAACAGGTGCTTGGCCTGGAGCGAGCCGGCCGATCTACCGCAAAGTGCAGGATAGTTACAAACGCGAACTCAAACCGGTTGCATTGGTGCCTTTGTTCCCGGCACCGAGGGGCGGAGTTCATCCTGGACGCGCTTCTTCAGCGCCAGGAGCTCGATACGCTGCGCCAGCAGCCGCCGCGTCTCTTCCGTGAGGTCATAGGCGCCTGGAGCCTGCTTGGTGGCCTTCTCAATATAGTTAAGCTGCTCGTCGATCCGCCGCAGCATGAGCTTTCGGCAAACGGTGAGGAAGAAAGTCTCCAGCGCAGCCCCGCCTTCAGGGAGCTGTCGCAGGGCCACCTCGATGGCGCGCTTCACCGGTTCAGCCGCATCAAACAGGGCGTCCTCGGTACCCTGGCCTGAGGTGGCCTGGGCCAGCACCATTCGAAGGCCGGTGTGGGACAATTCGTCACATATCCGGAAGGAGTCCCGGGTGACGAGGCGCGGCTCGCGCAGGGCGGCGGCGACGTAGAGGGCCTCCATGGTGTCTGGAGGGCGGACGGGAGCAGGGCGGGGCGCGGCGGCAGGGCGTTGGGCACTGGCTGCGGGAGGCTGAACGGGCTTGGGCGCGGGCTTGGCGGGGCGCAGGGCACTCTCGAGGTCCCCGGCGGGCAGGCCGAAGTGAGCGCCCACGGCGTTGAGGAACGCCGAGCGCACCAATCCCAGGGGCAGTTGGGCTGCCATGGGCTTCAGCCGCTCGAGCGCTGCCATCTTCTCCTCGAAGCTCGCCTGGGCGCCCTGCGGGAGGACGCTGGCGAAGATGTGAGAGGTGAGCGGCTGCGCGCTGTGGATGAGCCGCTCCACTCCGTCTGAACCTTCACGACGTGCGAAGGTATCCGGATCATCCCCTTGCGGCAAAAGAGCGACGCGGGCGGCTGCTCCGGCAGCAAGCAAGGGACCGGCAAGCCGCTCGACGGCGGCAAGGCCTGCCTGATCTCCGTCCAGCAAGAGGACAAGCTGCGTGGCCTCGGCGCGGCGCAGCAGCTGGAGGTGGCCGGGGGTGATGGCGGTGGAGCAGAGGGCCACCGCGTGGCGGACGCCCACCTGGTGCAGGCCGATGCAGTCGAAGTAGCCCTCCACGAGGATGGCGGCCTTGCGGCGGCGGATCTCGTCGCGGGCCTGCTCCATGCCGTAGAGCGTGTCGCTCTTGTTGTAGAGGAGGGACTCCTTGGAGTTGAGGTACTTGGGGCCCTCCTCGGCGCCCATGAGGCGGCCGCCGAAGGCGATGGGGCGGCCCTCGGGGGCGCGGATGGGGATCATCAGCCGGCTGCGGAAGAAGTCGTAGTAGCCGTCCCCGTTGTTGCGGCGCTGGACGAGGCCGGCCTTCACGGCCCACTCGGTCATGCCCGAACGGGTGAGCTTGTCGGCCAGCAGGCTCCAGGCGTTGGGAGTCCAGCCGAGCCCGAAGGCGTGGGCGGTCTCCTCGGAGACGCCGCGGTTGGCCAGGTAGGTGCGGGCGGCTCGGCCCTCGTCCTGCCAGAGCAGGGAGCGGAAGTGCTCGGCGGCCAGATCCGTGGCTTCCTTGATCTGCTGGCGCTCTCGGGAGGTGGGATCCTGGGCGGCCTCGATGTCGACGCCCACCTCGCGAGCGAGGTCTTTCACTGCGTCCACGAAGGTTTTCCCGAGGTAGCGCTGGACGAACGAGACGGCGTCACCGCTGGCCCGGCAGCCATGGCAGAAGTAGAAGCGCTTCTCCGGGACGACGTAGAAGGAGGGCGTCTTCTCCTGGTGGAACGGGCAGCGGCCCTTGTACTCGCGCCCGGCCTTCTTGAGTTCCACGTGGCGGGAGATGAGGCTGACGAGGTCCACCCGCTCGAGGATTTCTTCGATCTTGTGCTCAGGGATCACGTGGCCTGACCCTCGGCTTGGGGAGTTCCGCAGAGCATGCCCCACGGCTCCGACGTCCAGGGTTGAGTGCATGGGCCCAGGGCCCCCCTGAATGTAGCCCTTCCGTTCAGGGAGGGAAGCGGGGGGGGGAGGAAGGGCCCGTGCCGGCACGGCTCCTGGCAGGTCTGCTCCAGCGGGGTAGGCACGGGTACGGCTCCTCCCACCGGATCAGCGCCGCCCAGGTGGGTGGGCGCGGCAAGGCCGGCTGGGAGTAGCCCTTAACGTTGGAACGGCCCGAGGGCAAGCTCCCGGCCCGAGAGTGGGGCGGGAGCTGCGGAGCAGACCCTGATCAAGGGCTGATCAGGAGGACAGCTTGGCCAGCTGGGCTTTGACTTCCTCGGAGACGGCGCGGCCTTCGGCGCGGCCCTGGATCTTGGGCTGGACGGCCTTCATGACGGCGCCCATGTCCTTGGCGCTCTTGGCGCCCACGGCGGCGATGGCGGCGGCGACTTCGGTGCGCAGCTCGTCGGCGGACAGCTGCTTGGGGAGGTAGTTCTGGAGGATGGAGATCTCATCCTCTTCCTTCTTGGCGAGATCATCGCGGCCGCCGGACTTGTACTGATCGACGGAGTCACGGCGCTGCTTGATGAGGCCGGCGATGACCTTCTCGATGCCGGCGTCGTCGAGGGCGGAGGCTCCCGGCTCCACTTCCTTGTACTTGACGGCGCTCTTGAGCATCCGGAGGACGCTGAGGGTCAGCTCGTTCTTGGACCGCATCGCGTCCTTGAGGTCCGCGTCGATGCGCTCTTTGAGGGTGGGCATGGCAGAGACTCCATCCAGATAGAGGTGGGAGGGGCGACGACGTTCGGGAGCCAGGGCGACTGACGGGCAGAGCGCCCCGGCTCACACGGGCGCGGACTAGAACGACTTGCGCGCCTTCTTCACCGCGCGCTTCTTGGCCGCGAGGGCCTTCTTCTTCCGCTTCACGGAAGGCTTCTCGTAGTGCTCGCGCTTGCGGATCTCGGAGAGGATTCCCGCTTTCTCGGTGGCCTTCTTGAAACGCTTGAGGGCGCTCTCGATGGACTCACCCTCCTTGACTCGAATACCGGGCAATGCAGTCACCTCCTTCCGCTATGCGTCAAAAGTCGTGAAAAGGGCAGCGGATATGGCGCAGCGGGAGGCAAAACGCAAGAAGGCCCGGCAAAAAGCGTCCAGGCGATGGACTAAAGTAGGGGGCCCGTGACTTCCGCTCTGCTTGTGATGCTCCTGCTCTCGACCAGCCCCCGTGGGGAAGCAGGGACCACGGGTTGTTGGAAGGCCTGCCAGCGGCACGTGCAGGATGCCTCCCTTCGGGCCAAGGTGTGTCGGCTGTGCCTGACAGAGGGGGGCAGCCATGAGTGGGTGCTGGCGCTGGCGGAGGCGAAGCCGGTACCCGAAAGTTCACTGAAGTCGGCTCTGGCGGATGAGGACTGGCGGGTGCGCTGGGCAGCGGTGCGAGCCAGCGCCAAGGTGCGCAAGGTGTCCGAGCCCCGGGCCCTGGCGGAGTGGGTCACGGGACTCCAGGCGTCATCGGATTTGCCTGCCTGCCTGACTGCTGCCCGAGCCGCCGCCGAGGCGGGCAATACCCCCTCGGTGTTCCTCCAGAAGGCGGGGGAGAAGGGCGCTGCTGCGGCGGCGCGTGTGCAGGCTCGGAAAGAGGCCATTCGTGAAGCCTTGGAGGTGGAGCTGTACTCCGAGGACACCTCCACGCGGCAGCGGGCGCTCTCTCACCTCGCCACCTTTTTGAAAGTTCCCCCGGCACGGGCCGTGGTGGATGCCATGGAGGGGCGCCCAGAGTCCGCGGATGCGACCGCGGCTGCTGCCCTGCGAGAGCTGGCCGAGCTCAAGTCCCTCTCGGTGGGGCGGATGCTCGTGGAGGTGGCCCAGCCGGCGGACCGCGAGCGCGTCAACCGGCTCTTTGCCGTCTACTCCCAGGAACTTCAGTCTCTGCAGCCGGAACTCACCTCGGGGGACTCGGAGAAGCGGCGCACGGCGGTATTCAAGCTGCGGCTCTACGGTCCACTGGCCCAGCGCGAGCTGGAGCAGGCCCTTCGGGACCCTGATCCGCGAGTGCAGGAGTCTGCTGCGCGCGGGCTCGCCTTGGCCGAGGGACTCTCGATGCTGGAGGCGGCGGGGAAGCGGTTGCAGGCAGGCGGTGACCTGGTGGCCCAGAGGCCATGGCTGGCGGTCCTGGCACGGGAGAAGAACTGCCAGGCATCGTTGTTGGCTGTGGCGGAAGACCTCAAGCAGCCCGTCTCCCTCCGGGGAGAGGCGCTTGCCCAGCTTCCCGAGTGTGCTTCCTGGAACCAGGAGCGCAGCAAGCGGGTGCTGCCGTTCCTCAACGAGCCCCAGCCCCCGCTGCGTGCTGGCGCGTTGCGTGCGCTCTCTGGCGCCTCGGGGGAGGAACTCAGTGAGTCCCTGAAGAGGGGGCTGCAGGATGCCGCTCCTGAAGTCGTCGTCGCGGCCATCGAGACTGCGGCCCACAGGCACCAGACGGGACTGGCGGATGCCATCGCGGAGCAGCTCGGGTCCGCTCATGACGAGGTGCGTCAGGCTTCGGCCCAGGCGCTCGAGCGGCTCGGCAAGGACCGGCACGTCAAGGCGCTCTCGGAGTGTCTCGGAAAGGATCCTGTCCCCGCAGTCCGGGTGGTGGCCGCACAGACACTCGGGGTGCTGGGCGGCCCGTTCGCCATCGCTGCCCTGAGCCAGGCGGCCGCGAAGGATCCGGACTCCCACGTTCAGCACGTGTCTCGCGAGGCACTGAAGCAACTCGGCTTCTCCAAGCGGTAGGCACGGTAGGGCAGGGCACTTCAGGACGCACAGCCCAGGGGCCACAGGTCGCGGGTCCCTCGCTGCGGGGCGGGTCCCCCCGTCGGCTGACGGGTCCGCCCGCCCCGGCGTCCCGCTCTCCAACGATTCGTTCTGCGCTCAGGGGCCGCTGACGGCCTTGGCGTCCACCCGGTTCCGGCCCGCTCGCTTCGCACGGTAGAGGTACTTGTCCGCCGCCGCGAGCAGGTCCTCGGGTTGCGCGAAGTCCGAGTCCAACAGCGTCGCCACTCCCAGGCTGATCGTCACCTTGATCGGCGTCCCGCTGAAGATGAAGTCGCTGCGGTCCACCGCCTGCCGGCACCGCTCCGCGCACGCCAGCGCTTGCTCCTCGGCGGACTCTCGCAACATCAGCGCGAACTCCTCTCCGCCATAACGCGCCAGCAGATCCTCCGTACGCACCGTGTCGCTCACCCGCTGCGCGATCCGCGTCAGCACGTAGTCGCCCGCCGGGTGCCCGTACACATCGTTGATCTTCTTGAAGTGGTCCACGTCGAACATCACCAGCGACAGTGGCACCCGGTGACGCAGGCAGTACGCGAACTCCTTGCGCAGCGTCTCCATGAAGAACTTCTTGTTGTAGAGCCGCGTCAGCCCGTCCCGCGTCGCCGACTCGTAGATGCTCCGCTGGTACTGCTCCTCCAACTGGTCCTGGATGGAGAACTTCAGCACCGTGTTCGAGCCGATCTGGATCTTGTCCCCGTCGTACAGCGGCGCCGTGTTCACCCGCAGGCCGTTCAGGTACGTCCCGTTCGTGCTCCCCAGATCCATCAGCTGGAAACGCCCATCCCCCAACGCCACCACCTTCGCGTGCTTGCGCGAGATACCATCGTCCTCGACCTGGAACTGCGCCTCGGAACTGCGGCCCAGCACCGTCTCCGAACGATCCAGCTTGAACATCCGCCCGATACCCGCCGCGGATTTGGCGCTGATCACGATCAGATAGGCGCTCTGCTGCTGAGCGTTGCTCAGCAGATCCGCGATGGAATGGACGTTTGTCTTCTCCTCGGACATCTGGCCCCCATCTTAAGGGCCTGTATTTCGTGGCGGCAAGCTTACATACCGCTCTTGGAGACATCCGGGGGGTTCACCGCCCGTGCGGTCGGCGCCTCCGCCTCCGAGGTTCGGCGGGCGGTATGGGCGGCCGCCCCACTGTGAGTTCCCCCGCAATCGGGGTCTGGATGAAGCGCCGCTGGGCCTCCGGCTCCGGGTGGTAGGCCAGCCCCTGCATCAGCTTCACCGCCGCCGCCGAGGGCGTCAGGTCCCCCCCTCCAATCGCTCCCTCCTCCAGTGCCACCGCCCCCGACTCGTACAGGGTCAGGTCCACCCCGTTCCGGTACGCCTGGCTCACCACCACCACCGGGATCCCCCGCTCCCGCGCCTGGGCGAAGAGGGGACGCAGCGAGCGGCCGAGCGATGGATCGATCGGGAAGTTGCCCGCCCCATATGCCTCCAAGACCAGTCCCCGCACATGCGGCAACAGCGCAAGCGGGAGCGCTGGGTCCAACCCGGGGTACACCTTCAAGAGGAAGACTCGCGGATCCAGCCGCTCGAAGAGGCGGAAGGCGCCCCGGGGTCGCAGGCCAGGCTCGAAGGTGGCATCCACCCCCAGCGTCCCCAGCACCGGGAAGTTGGGGCTCTCGAAGGCGTCGTACTCGGCGACCTTCACCTTCCGGGTCCGGTTGCCCCGGTACAGGTGGGAGTCGAAGCAGATGGTGACCTCTTTGGGGCCATTGAGCGCCGAGAGCACCGAGTCAATGAGGTTCAGCCGTGCATCCGTCCGGATCTCCCCCAGCGGCCGCTGAGAGCCCGTCAGCACCACAGGCCGTGGCAACCCCCGGAGCATGAAGGAGAGCGCACTGGCCGTGTAGGCCAGCGTATCTGTGCCGTGCGTCACCACCGCCCCATCGAAGTCCGGCAGCCTCTTGTAGAGGTGGGCCGCCATCCCGCTCCACAGCTCGGGCTGCATCTCCGAGCTGTCCAGGTTCGAGAACAGCTCCAGCTCGATGTCGGCCAGCTCGAAGAGCTCGGGAACGCGCGCCTTCAGGGTCCGGAAGAAGGCCGAGGGCCGCAGCGCGGACGGCCGCCCCCCAGCCATCCCCAGCGTTCCCCCGGTATGTAGCAGCAGGACTTTGGGCATGAGCGGCTCTTCACTGACAAAGCCCGCCTTCCTTTACAAGCCCTCCGCGCGTAGCTAAGACCCCCCGGCGTGTCCTCCTACTGCTGGAAGCGCGCTGTCCTCCTGATCGCCGCCGTGTCTCTGACCGGGCTGGCCTGTACCAAGAACCCCGAGGTCGCCCCCGCCGACAAGGGCGCGGCGACCCCTCAGGCCGCGGTATCTCCGCCCGCGCCCCCCGCCCCTCCGGCGGCCCCCCCGGCCGCCCCGGCCAACCCCGGCGCGGCACTCACGGGGATTCCGGGCATGGACTTCTCCTCGCTGCCCCCGTCTGCCCAGCGCGAGCTGGCGAGCATCTTCAGCGACGAGTTCTGCTACTGCGGCTGCCCCCACACCCTGGGCGCCTGCCTGAAGCAGCACACCGGCTGCAAGCACGCCAAGAAGATGGCGAGGATGGCGGCCTCGTTCGTGGCCGATGGCGCAGGCGCCACCGAGGTCATCAACGTCCTGTCCCAGTACTACGCCTCGTTCCGGGAGCCTCGCGTGACCCTGAAGGTGGACCCGCGCATGTGCATGGGCGACGCCAACGCCCCCGTGACGATGGCCGAGTTCTCCGACTTCGAGTGCCCCTACTGCGCCAAGGCCCGCCCGGAACTGGAGGAGTTCGCCAAGAAGAACGCCTCCAAGGTGCGCTTCTGCTACCTGCCGTACCCGCTGCCCATGCACGCCAACGCCATCTCCGCCGGGCGCGCGGTGCTGTGGGCCCGTGACCAGGGCAAGTTCTGGGAGATGCACGATGCGCTCTTCTCCAACCAGGCGAACCTGTCTCCCGCCGCGCTGCCGGGCATCGCCGACAAGATCGGCCTGTCGGGCGCCAAGCTGACGGAGATGCTCAAGGGCGACGCCTATAAGGAGGAGCTGAACAGCTTCAAGGCGCAGGGCAGCGGCGCCAACATCACCGGCACGCCGTCCATCTTCTTCAACGGCCGCCGCGTCCAGCTCCCGCCCGAGCAGGACCTGCTCTCCCAGAGCCTCGAGGACGAGCTCGAGTGGCGCGCGAACAACAACGCGTGGGCCGCCGACTGATGACCCTGGGATGACGCCGCCTCGCTTCCGCATCGACGGGTCCTCGCAGCTCGTCCCCGAGGAGCGCCAGAGTCCGCCCCCGCTGGCGGGCCGGACGGGCTCGTACGCCCTGATGACGACGGCTCCAGACCTGCTCGTCTTCTCGCGGGTACCGGCTCAGGGCGGCACCACCTCCGCTCCCCGCGTGGTGCTGACCGGAGATGCCAGCGGCTTCCCTCTGTCGGATCTGATCGCCTTCCTCAGCCAGTCGCGCTGGAGCGGCCTCGTCCGCGTGCGCACCCCCGGCACCGAGCGCTCCCTCACCCTGCGCGAGGGCGAGGTGCGCGGGGCCAGCTCGGATGACCCCTCGGATCGGCTCGGGGAGGTGCTCGTCCGCCTGGGCTACGTGGACCGGGCCAAGATCGAACAGGTGCTGCGCGAGCAGCCCCCGTCCAAGGTGGGCCGCGCCCTGGTGGAGCGGGGCTACCTGCAGGCGCATGACCTCTTCAAGTGCGTCACCCACCAGGTGAGCGAGATCTTCCACGCCATCGTGCTGTGCCGCGAGGGCTCGTTCTTCCTCATCGACCAGCCGGTAGACGACAAGGCGTCGCACATCCAGCTGTCCACGCAAAGCCTGCTGATGGACAGCATCCGGAAGATCGACGAGCTGGCGCACTTCCGGAAGCGCATCCCCCATGGGCGGCTCTATGTGGGCCCCAAGCGCGCCTCCGACGGCAAGCTCGAGGCGGATGAGGACCGGGTGCTGGCCCTGCTCGACGGCCGACGCACGATCCTCGAGTTGGGGTTCCTGGCCAAGCTGTCCGAGTTCGACATCACCAAGGTCGTCTTCCGCCTGCTCGAGGGCGGCTACGCGGTCCTCTCCGAACAGCCGCTCGTGCCCGTGGCCCCATCGGTGTCGGAGAAGGCCCCTGTGGCCACTCCTTCGCGGCCTGCCCCCTTCGTCCGCCAGAGCCGCGTGGACCACCGTGAGGTGGTCCGTGTCTTCAACCTCATCTTCAAGGAGATCCGGGATGAGGTGGCGCGCAAGGGCATGGACAGCGAGTTCATCGCCGCCGCCAACGTGGCGCTCTCGGGCCAGGCGCTGACGTCCTCGCCGGTGCTCCAGGGGCTGTCGCTGGCCGCCGATGGCACCCTCGCCGAGCCGCAGCTCATCGAGGCCTTCGAGCGCCACCGCACGCGCCTCGGCTCCGAGCCAATCGCCTCCTTCAAGCAGGCGCTCAGTGACGTGATGTTCTTCCTCCTCTTCCAGGCGGGAGAGCTGCTCGAGTCCCGCGCCGATGAAGATCTCGCTCGGCGCGTGAAGGAGCTGCTCGCCACCCTCGAGTCCCCGTGACGGATCTGCCCCGACTCACCGAGGGCGTGCCCGGCTGTGGCGGCGCCTTCAAGCTCGTCCCCGAGGACTTCGAGGTGGAGGAACTCCCCGCCTATCTGCCGAGCGGGGAAGGGGAGCACCTCTTCCTCTGGGTGGAGAAGCGGGGCCGGGACACGCGCGAGCTGGTGCGCGCGCTCTCTCAGGCGCTCGGCTTCCCCGAGGGCGAGATTGGCGTCGCGGGCATGAAGGACCGGCACGCGGTCACCCGCCAGTTGCTCTCTGTGCCAGCACGGGCGGAGCCGAAGCTCCCGGCCTTCTCTCTAGAGGGCGTGACCGTGCTGTGGGCGCGCCGCCACGGGAACAAGCTGCGGACCGGACACCTCAAGGGCAACCGCTTCCGGATGCGTCTGCGAGGCGTAAAGGACCTTGGCGCTGCCCGAGAGTCCTTTTCCCGGCTAGTGGCGCGAGGAGTGCCCAACTACTTCGGAGAGCAGCGCTTCGGGCGCGAGCGCGACAACGCGGATCGGGGCAAGGTGCTCCTCCTGGGCCAGCGGCTGCCTCAGCGCCCGGACCGCTTCCAGCGCAAGCTGTACCTCTCCGCCTTCCAGTCCCGCCTCTTCAACAAGGCCCTCGCTGCACGCCTTCGCGCGGGGACTTTCGATCAGGCGCTCCTGGGGGACGTGCTTCGCAAGGAGGACACCGGCGGCCTCTTCGTCTGCGAGGCACCCGAAGTGGATGGTCCGCGGGTAGCCGCCTTCGAGGTGAGCCCCGCAGGGCCCATGTTCGGCCCGAAGATGACGCCCTCGGCCCACGGTGTGGCGGAGGCCGAGGCCGCGCTGCTGGCCGAGGAGGGCGTGACGCTCTCGGACTTTCAGCGTGGCGGAGGCGAGACGGAGGGCACGCGCAGGCCCTACCGCGTGCGCATCGGCAACCCCGAGTTCTCCCCAGAAGGAGAGGATCTGGTGCTGGCCTTCGAGTTGTCCAAGGGGGCCTACGCCACCGAGGTCCTCGCCGAGCTGCTCAAGGAAGGGTGAACCCCGGTGACGGGGTGGGGCGCGAGGCCCTCACCCCGGTTCTCCCAGCGCCAGCCCTCCTTACGGAGTGGGGGCGGGCGCCGGCGGGTTCCGGTCGTCGACGATGTTGAACTCGGTCCGGCGGTTTTGCGCGCGGCCCGCCTTCGTCGCGTTGGAGGCAATCGGCTTCGTCTCTCCGAAGCCCACCGCCTCGAGCCGGCCCGGATCGATGCCCAGCTTGATGAGCTGCGCCATC
The DNA here is from genome assembly GCF_000737315.1 of Hyalangium minutum. Taxonomy (GTDB): domain Bacteria; phylum Myxococcota; class Myxococcia; order Myxococcales; family Myxococcaceae; genus Hyalangium; species Hyalangium minutum. The sequence continues at coordinate 795,768 of NZ_JMCB01000001.1, read as the reverse complement.
ACCGTGTCCGCGCGCTTCTGGGACAGCTTCAGGTTCGCCGTGTCATTGCCCACCGAGTCCGTGTGGCCCTCGATGCGCACCTTCTTGATGGACGGCGTGTCCTTCAGCACCTGCGCCACGTCCGCCAGGATCGCCTGGCTCTCCTTGCCGATGATCTTCGCGGAAGCATTGCCGAAGTTGATCTGCTTCTTGATCTCGATCCGGTCCTTCTTCACGACCACCAGCTTGTACTTCTTGGCGCAGCCCTTCTCCTCCTGGACGCCAGGCTCCTCGGGGCACGCGTCCAGACGGTCCGGAATGCCATCCCGGTCCTTGTCCGTGTCTGGGCAGCCGCCGTTCTCGCTCGGGCCCAGGTCCGCGGGGCACTTGTCCAGCCGGTCGGGGATGCCGTCCTTGTCCAGATCCGTGTCCGGGCAGCCGGCGTTCTCCGCCATGCCCTTCTCGTTCGGGCACTTGTCCTGGCCGTCCGGCAGGCCGTCGTTGTCGTTGTCCAGATCCGGGCAGCCGTCATCGTCCTGGAAGCCGTCCTTGTCCTCGGGCTCGTCTGGGCACTTGTCCTGCGGATCGTTGATGCCGTCCCCGTCCTTGTCGATGATGGGGCAGCCCAGGTTCTGGATGGGGCCCACGTCGTTCGGGCACTTGTCCGCGGCGTCGACGATGCCGTCGTGGTCGTTGTCCAGCTCGGGGCAGCCGTCGTCGTCCTGGAAGCCGTCGTGGTCCTCGGCCTGGTCCGGGCACTTGTCCAGCTTGTCGACGACGCCGTCGTTGTCCCGGTCCTTCGGAGCCTCCTCCGGGCAGCCTGCGTTGTCCGCCGGGCCGGGGATGAGCGGGCACTTGTCCGCCGCATCCAGCACGCCGTCCTTGTCGTTGTCGGGATCGGGGCAGCCGTCCTGGTCCTCGAAGTTGTCCTTGTCCTCGGCCTGATCCTGGCAGGGGTCGTCCTTGTCGAGGATTCCGTCACCGTCGGTGTCCGTCTCCTCGATGCGCACGACCACTTGCTGCTGAGGTTGGGGCTGCTCCGGCTGTTTCACCGGCGTCTGCGCGGTGGTGTCGGGAGGCCGGGGCTGATCCGGCCGCTCGCGGACGACCACCTGCTTGGGGCCGCAGTCCTTGGACAGCGCCAGTGCCTTCTTGATGGAGTCCTCCGCGATGCGGATGTGCTCGGAGGCGCGGAAGCTGCTGCCCTGGCCCAGCTCGCCCTTGGCGAAGTCCAGGTTGGCCTCGGCCGTGGCCAGCTCGACGGGGGCACAGCGCAGGGCTCCGCCACGGCGGGCGCGCTCCACGTCGGCCTGGATGACCTCGGATTCGGCGCGGATCTTCGAACCGCTGACACAGGCGGTGCAGGCAAGAAGCAGCGCGGAGGCGACAAATCGCTTCATCGGAGGATGCTCACACGTCAGGGGGTGGGGCGGGGGCTGTCCGCGGAGTTGGACTCGGAGTCCCCGGAGGCCATGGCCTTCTCACGGGCCGCATTGGCGAACTCGGACGCCTTCACGGCGAACTTCACGCCCGCCTGGTAGTCCGAGTGGGACACCTCTTCGCGCGCCTTGTGGATGTAGAGGTTGGCGGCGGTCCACTCGTAGGCTGCTTTTTGCTCAGCCCCCGCGGTGCGCGCCGCCTGGATCTGCACCTCGGCGTCGAGGATGTTGGCGGTGGAGCGCACCGGGCCACAACCGGCGAGGGCACCCGCCACTGCCACCAGTACCGTCAGCTGCTTCATGGAGAGGCCTTGGGATGAGGGGCTGGAAGACGAATGTTCAGGTCGTATCAATCGAGTCCGGAGGGGTCAAGAATCGGGCACATCCGCAGGGCGGGCAGGCCTCCTTGGCTGAGGTTTTGACAGGCTACCGTAGGCCTTGCCATCGTTCCGACACCGTGCACATGCCCTTTCGTTCCCTTGGCCTGGCCCTGTTCCTGATCGCCCCCCTGGCCCTGGCGATTCCCCCCTCTGCCCAGAAGCGGCTGCGCAGCCGCGCCGAGGCGGAGGAGGTCGCCACCCAGTTGGTGGAGGGCAGTGCCTCGGTGCCGAACACCATCTCCCGGCTGCGCTATATCGGCGAGCGGGACTATGCGGCCGACGTCCTCCAGAACTTCCTGCGGAAGACGGTGGACGAACGCACCCGGCGCAACATTGCCGCCGTCATGGCGGGCATTGAGGCGCGCACCGCGGAGCCCATGTTGATGAGGCTCGCACTGGATGCGGACAGCACGGTGCGGATGTACGCGGCGCAGGGATTGGGCAAGCTGCGCAGCCGCCAGGTGCAGGTGCTGTTGCCGCTGCTGGAAGACAAGAGCCTCGGGGTGCGCAAGGAGGCCTCCCGGGCGCTGGGCGCCTCGCGCAACCCGGGCATGAGCAAGGTGCTGGTCGCTGCGGCGAAGAAGGAGACGGAGCTGGAGGTGCGCGCCGAGATGCTCGTGGCCGCGGGTACCGCCGGGGACGCGAAGCAGGCGCCCGCCTTGAAGGAGTTCCTCGCCAGCGACTCGGAGAGCACGCGCTTCGCCGCGGCCAAGGGCCTGTGCAGGCTCGGCGCCCAGGATGGCTTTGACTTCGCCGGCAAGCTGCTGGCCTCACAGGACCGCTTCGTGCGGCGCCAGGGGCTGGAGCTGTATGAGGGCGTTCCCTCCAAGAAGTCCTCGCCTGCGCTCTCCCCGCTGCTCAAGGATGCCGACAAGTCGCTCGCCGCGGGCGCCGCCCGGATCCTCTACCAGGGCGGGGAGAAGTCGATGCTCGAGTGGCTCGTGCTTGCCTCCTTCCAGGCCAAGGGAGAGGAGAAGCTCGCCTACGAGAAGGAACTGGAGACGCTGCAGCTGGCGGATGATCAGCGCAAGGCCATCCTGCGCACGACGGGCATGGTGAAGTGATGCTCGTGGTCAGTGCGCTCGCTGTAACCCTGCTGCTGACGCAGGCGCCCACTGCTCCCGTTCCCGGAGGCTGGGCCGCCCTGACGCCCGAGCAGCGTGCCACGCTCCTGAATGCCGCGGAGCCCGGGGCGAAGCTCCATGAGCGGCTGCTGCACGTGAGCTCGCGCTTCCTGGGGACGCCGTACCTCGTTTCTCCGCTGGGCGAGGGCAGTGGGGTGGATCCGGATCCGACGTTCCGCCTCGACGCCGTGGACTGCCTCACCTTCGTCGAGGAGACGATGGCGCTCAGCCTGGCGCGCGAGGACAGCGAGGTGCCCACGCTGCTCGAGAGCATCCGGTATGCGAGCACCCCTTCCTACGAGGACCGCAACCACCTCATGGAGGCCCAGTGGTTGCCCAACAACATCCGCAAGGGCTTCCTGGTGGATGTGACGCGGCGCTACGGCGGAGAGGACACCCTCCAGGCGCAGAAGACGCTCACCGCGCGCACGTGGACCTCCCGCTCCTCGCAGGAGCTGAAGCTGCCCAAGGACCGGCAGCCCGTGGGGACGTACACACTGAACGTCATCCCCCTGGACCGGGTGTTGGCGCGCGCGCGCAACATCCCCTCGGGCACGGTGTTGGCTGTCGTGCGGGATGATCTGCCGCTCAAGGCCACCCGCATCACCCACCTGGGCTTCGTGGTGCAGAAGGGCAAGCGCACATGGCTGCGGCACGCGGCGCGCAGCCGCTATGCGCGCGTCGTGGACGAGGACCTGGAGACATTCCTCACCCGCAACTCGAAGTACACGAAATGGAAGGTGACGGGCGTGAGCCTCTTCGAGACCCGTCTCCCTCCGGAAGCAGGCGAGGGAGCCGTCGTCCGCTCCCCCTGAGGACTGCCGCTCAGCTCAGCACGCTGGGAGCGCCCGCCTGCTCGGACTCGCGCTCCTCATCCTCGGCGGCCTGCGCGGCCTCGTCGGCCGTTGAGTCCAGCCTCACCTTCTCCTGGTTCAGGAGCTCCGTAGCGCGCGCGACGTGCTCCTCGGGCACGAGGATCTCCCACCACGGCTGCAGATTGCCCGTGGTCAGCACGTCCACGGTGCCCGCCCGGCGGGCCCTCGAGAAGACGGGGATCTGTTGAGCCTCCAACATGCGGACGAAGTCCTCGGCCGTCAGGGGATCCTCAGCGGTACCGACCCGGATGAACTCGCGGGTGTCGCGCTCGTGCGGCAGAGGCAGGCCGCGCTGGCGCATCTCCGCTGCGTCCACCAGTTTGCTCCCCGTGCAGTCCGCACACTCCGTCACGTGGTCCTGGTACTCCGAGCCGCACTCGACGCAGTATTTCATGCACCCTCCCTGCCCCACATACTGGGGCTGACCCGTCAAATTAGCACGGGGGATCAGTGGCGCGCGGCTTCTCCGAGACTTTCCACGGCTGCGGACAGGCGCTCCACGTCAATGGGTTTGCGCAGCACCACGTCGCAGTGTTCGGAACCTTCCACCTGCGCGTAGCCCGACACGAGGATGACGCGGACCTCGGGGTAGCGCTCCTTCACCCGCTGGGCCAGCGCCGTGCCGCACAGCCCTGGCAGTGACTCGTCGGTAACAATGACGTCCGGGTGATCGGCCTCGAAGGCGGCCAGGCCTGCCAGCCCGTCGCCCGCGGTCTGTACCTCGAAGTCGACCTCCAGGATCTCCGCCAGCAACTCCCGGCTGTCGCCATCGTCCTCGACCAGCAAGACTTTGATGCGGTCCGTGCCCATGCGCCTGAGCAACCCACGTCCTCTTCCAAAACGTCCACGGGGGAGCAGCGCTACGCTCCCTGGCGGCACGGCGAGCAAGGGAGCAGGGAATGTCCCCCTCACCAGCCGGGACAACGCTGCTCATCTTCAGGGCCGGAGGTGATGCAATGAAGGTGTTGATGCGGGGCGTACACCTGTCCCTCACGGACGGGCTGAAGACGTATGTGCAGGAACACCTGGTGGATCACATCGAGAGGTTGTGCGACGACCAGGAAGCGTCGGAGATCGACATCTCGCTCGTGGACATCAACGGGCCCAAGGGGGGTGTCGACAAGGAATGCCGCGTCACGGTGAGGCTGCCGGGGCTGTCGGCGATCCATGTCACGGAGACCGGCGAGACGTTGCACGGGGCCATCGATATGACCCGGGATCGGCTGGAGAACGCGCTGAAGCGGACGCTGGAGCGACGGCGCGATGTGTCGACCCAGGGGCTGCCGCAGGACGTGGCCTCGAACGTGCCCACCTACTGAGCGGGCGGGTGGACAGGGGCTCGGGCTTCCAGGCCAACGGCCAGGTGCCCGAGCCCTGGGTGTGAGCCATCGCCGATTCTTGCTGGCCCCGAGCGGTGAACGTTATAAGCGGGACCCTCACCCCCCGGGCTAGAAGGACGGCGATGGTTCGCGTCAAGTTCCTCATTTACGCACTCCTGGCCCTTGGGCTGGGTCTGGCTCACCTCTCCTTGCTGTCGGGTCCCATGAGGGCTCGCGCCACAGAGGACGCTCAGGCCCAGGCCTCCGCGGGCACCGCCGAGGTGGTGCGCTCCCTGGAGGCGCGCCGTGGCATTGCCCGCGCCGTGGCGCTGAAGCTGGCGGCGAGTGCCGAGCTGGCGACCGCTGCCCAGGAGCTGAGCGCCCAGGAGGCGCTGACCGCCGAGAGCTTCGCCCCGGTGCGCACCGCCGCCGAGGCTGTGCTTCCCAAGGAGCTGCCAGGCGTGGTGATTGGGCTGGTGACGCACGCGGGCGCCGTGCACGCGCGCGCGGGCAGTGAGCCCTCGACGGACGCGGCTGCTTTCGATGTGAAGGTGCTGGCCCAGGCGGATGCGCCCACGGTGGTGGACGCCTTCGGGGCTCCGCATGCGGTGGCCTCCGTGCCGCTGTTGTGGCGCTTCGTCCGCATCCCGGGCGCGGAGAAGCTGGAGACACAGCTCGCCGCGACACTGGTGGTGGCCGTGCCGCTGCTGTCGGAGGGAGCCCTGGAGGATGCGGCCAAGGCTTCGGGCGCGGCCGCGCTCGGGCTGGTGAAGGAGAACGCTCTGGTGGCTGGTGGGGGGGAGCAGAAGAGCGACCTCGAGAAGGCGCTGGGCTCGCTCAAGACGGGCCAGCCTGCGGCGGCCATCGTCACCGGCCAGCTCCAGAACCTGGGCCCGGTGAAGCTCCCGATCCTCACCAGTGGCAAGGACTTCATGGGCGGTCAGGCTCCCCTCGTGGTGGGGACCCGCCGCGCGCTGGAGGGCACCCCCTACGAGGTGATCGCCCTCGCTCACACCAAGCTGATGGGCACGCTCGCGGACTACCAGCGCAACGCGATCATGGGCCTGGGGGCACTGCTCGCCGTCAGCCTGGTGTGGACAGTACTGATGGGCTCGGGCAAGCGCGCGAGTGGGGCGCCTGCTGAGAGCAGCGGGGACACGCTCGGACTTAGCAACGCGATGGCGGCCATGCCCTCGCAGCAGGCTCCGGCCGCACAGCCCGCCGCCGAGCCTCCGCCCGTGACTCACCCGGGTCTCGAGCTGACCGCTGCCGCGCCCGTGGCCGAGCCGGCCCGTCCGCCCACCGGCGAGTTCCCCTTCGGTCCGCCGCCCTCGGCCCCGGACGCTCCCGCGAGCATGGCGCCGCCTCCGGTCTCGGAGCCCTTCGCGTTCCCGCCTCCCCCGGCGGCGCAGCCTCAGCCGTTCGATGACCCGTTCGGTGCTCCGCTCCCGGGTGGGGTCTCCATGCCCTTCGAGTCCGCGCAGAACCAGCCGCCTCCGGCTGCCGCTCCGCAGGTGGCCACCGCGACGGCTCGGGCCGGCGCCTTCCACTTCGAGGAACTGCCCACCGCGGCGTACTCGCTCCAGCAGGCGGCGGATCCGTATGCCGCCGCGGTGGCCATGGACAGCCCAGAGACGACGCGCGTGGCGGCCATTCCTCGCGAGCTGCTCCAGGCCGCGGCCCGTCCGTCGACCCAGGAGATGCCGGCGTATGCCCCCCCGCCGTCTCCGGCGGCTCCCGCCATGGCCCCTGTGCCGTGGGGCGACCCGGCTCCGCAGGCCCAGGCCATCCCGCCGCCGGGCGCCAACTACCAGCAGTTCCTGGGCAACACCGGCGATGCCTTCTCGGAGGAGGAGTTCCACTTCCAGGAGGTCTTCCGCGAGTTCGTCATCACCCGCGAGAAGTGCAGCGAGCCCTCCGACGGCCTCACCTACGACAAGTTCGTGCAGAAGCTCCGCAAGAACAAGGATCAGCTCGTGCAGAAGTACGCCTGCCGGACGGTGAAGTTCCAGGTGTACGTGAAGGAGGGCAAGGCCGCCCTCAAGGCCACGCCCGTCAAGGACTGAGCCTCCGGGCCTGACTCACAGGGCGCGCGGCAGCACCACGCTGAAGCGCGCGCCCTGGCCGGGCTCTCCGCCCACCTCCAGCTTGCCCCCGTGCTCCTGGAGGATGCGCGAGGCAATGGCGAGCCCCAGCCCGGTGCCGCCCTCCTTGGTGGTGAAGTAGGGCTCGAAGATGCGGGCCCGGTGCTCGGGAGGAATGCCCGGGCCAGTGTCCTCCACCTCGACGATGGCGTCCGTTTCCGTGCCCTTCACGCGCACGCGCACCTGGCCGCCTTTGTCCTTCATGGCCTCCTCCGCGTTCTTCACCAGGTTCACCAGCACCTGGGTGAGCTGATCGCGGTCCGCGCGCGCCACCACGCCCGTCTGCAGCGTGGGCAGCAGGGTGATGCCCTGAGGCGGTGTGGCGTAGAGGGACAGCACGCTCTGCGCCAGCTCCCCCAGGTCCACGGAGGACAGCTGCGGCTTGGGCAGCCGGGCGAAGCGGCTGAACTCGTCGACGATGCGCCGCAGCCGGTCCACCTCCTCGAGCACCACCGCCGCGCTGTCGCGGAACAGGGTGGGGAAGCGCGCGTCCTGGGCGCTCTGCGCCGCCAGCAGTGTCTCCAGCGACATCTGGATGGGCGTCAGGGGATTCTTGATCTCGTGGGCGAGCCGGCGCGCCACCTCCTGCCACGCGGCGATGCGCTCGCTGGCCACCAGCCGCTCGGTGGTGGAGTGCAGCTCGGAGGTCATGTGGTTGAAGGCCTGCACCAGCTCGCGCACCTCGCCGCTGGACTGGACATTCACCTGCACGTCCCGGGCACCTTCCGCCACGCGGCGGGCGCCCTCGGTGAGCGCCTCCACCGGCCGGGTGATGCGGCGGGACATCAGGAGCCCCAGCAGCACCGCGAAGCTCAGGCCGGATGCGGCCAGCAGCAGGAAGGCTCCCGTCACGCCTTGCTCGGCCTCGAGCGCGGCGGACCGGCTGAAGACGAGCCGGACATCGGCCGCTTCACCCAACGGGAGGATCCGCTCGACCGTCGGGGGGAGCGCGCTTCCGGCCTTGGCGACCACCGCGTCTCCGGAGCGCAGGGAGATCTCTGCCTGGGTGATGCGCGCCAGATGCTGAGCGAGCTCCTCGTTGAGCAGCACCCCGCCCACCGCCCACAAGCGCAGATCGCCGTAGTCCACCGGGCGCGCGGTGACGAGCGCGGGCACATCTCGAAGTCCCTCGTCGCCGCGCACGCTCACGCGCACCGGGACGGGCTTGGGGGACTTCTGCTTCGTGACGGCGAAGAGCTCCGGATCCGGGTCGCCACGCCGGGCAGGAAGGTGGCCAGACGACAGCGTGGTGCCCTGGCGATCGAAGAGGCTGAGCACGGTGAGGCCCCGGCTCTTCATCAGCCCCTCGGCGGTGTCGGCTTGGATGGCGCGGGTAGGGCTCTCGCGGGACTCGCGGGCGAGATCCTCCATCGCGGTGCTCTCCACCAGCTCCTCCACGGCGCGGCGGGCGCGCTCGGCGGAGCGCTCCAGCGCTTCTTGCGCAGCGGTGGTCGCGCCCTCCATCCGGGCGTCCAGCTCTCGCGAGAGGGTGGAGCGCAGGCGGTTGAGTGTGAGCGGCACCACCACCGCCAGCGGCACCAGCGCCAACAGGGCGAAGGCGAGCGCGAGCCGGGTCCTCAATCGCATGACGGGTTCCTCACCGGGACATTCCGGCTGGGGGCGGCTCGGCGGGCACGAAGTACGCGCCGTCGAGCACGGGCAGGCCCTGGGCGTCCAGCACGAGCCCTCCGAGCTCGGGGACCACGCGCATGCCCAGTCCCTGAGCATAGAGGGGCAGGATCTGCACCGAGGGGCCGAGCGCCACCGCCCGATCGCGGGCCTTGGCATCTCGCGCCGACATGTCCGCCACAGCGCCGATCAGGGGCAGCTCCACGCCGAGCAGATCCTTGCGGCCTGCAGCGTCCAGCACGATGGCCAGCGCTGGGCCGGGCACGGGGGGCAGCAGCAGCGACTGCAGCATCATGTCGTAGTCACCCTTGGCCCAGCGGGTGCGCAGCAGGGAGCGGGGCAGGGGCTCCAGGGCGACCTTGTAGCCACGGTCATGGAGCTTCACCTGGATGCGCTCGGCTACAGCACGGTGATCCTCGTTGGTGGCGTCATAGAGGAGGGTCACCGCCCTTCCACCCGCGGACCCGGGGGCTGCGGGACGGGGCTTGGGCGCCTGGGTCAGCAGGGCAGGCGGTAGCAGGTGCGGCATGGGCACGGCCGGTGCGCGCACGAAGAGGCGGGTGAGGTCCTCCCGGTCAATGGCGCTCTCGAAGGCCTGACGGAAGTCCGCAGGCACCCGGCGCTGAGAGAAGGAGAGATAGGTGGCGTAGAGGGCCGGGCTCGTGAGGACGCCCGCCTCCGGGCGCACGCCGAGCTCCAGGTGCACCTGCTTGGCGGTCCACATCCGCGCCAGCCCGCGGTCATCCGTGGCGGTGAGCAGGAGTCGATCCAGGTAGGGCCGGCCCTCGGGGTAGCCGAGCCGAGCCTCGAAGAGGCCCTTGGCGGCCGTGGCGGAGAACGGCCCCAATGAAGGAGCCACGGAAGTCAATGGCAAAGCCAGCGCCGGGTGGCACAGCGCGCGCTCCATGTCCGGCCAGGGGAACGACAGGGGCAGCTCCACGGTGGCGCCGTTGGAGGACAGCTGCCGGGCCTCACCCTGCACGGGGAAGAGGAGCGCGCGATACGGGGTGGGCGCCTCGGTACCGGTGAGCCGCATCCACGCGCGGGTCAGTGTGTTGGCCAGCGACAGCGAGGGCATGGCCAGGCGCACCGACTGGCCCATGGGCCGGGACAGATCGCGGGCCACCGCGAGGCGGGGCGCGCCGCTCGCATCGAGCCGGCAGACGGGGCGGGACAGGAAGCTGTAGAGCGCGGCCTCCACGGGCGAGTCCGCGAGCGTCGGATCTCCGAGCGGGTCAGCCGAGCCATTGTGGGCCAGCCGGAGCTCGCCACCATAAGGGATGCGCCCGGCCGCGAGCCCGGGCGTGGCACAGAGCAGGAGGAGGCAGGCGAGAGCGTGGCGGAGCGTCATGGCGCACCCTGGCGCATGAGGAAGACTTCACCGGTGCCGTCAGAGTGCCAGAGGCCCACCAGCACCTCGCGCTGGTTGTCGCGGTCCAGATCGGCGGTGACCACCTGGAAGGCCCGGCCCGGGGGGAGCACGGTCTGCCAGAGCATGCCGTGGGTGGTGGGGTCATCCCCAGTGAGGGGATAGACGCGCACCACATCCGGCGAGGGGAACAACTGGGGCGAGGTGGTGATCAGCTCGGGCGTCCCGTCCCCATCCAGGTCCCCGAGCGCGCTGCCAGCCCCCAGCCCTTGGATGCGGAGGGGCGGAGCGGTGGGGCGCGAGTAGAGAGAGGCCGAGCCGTCCAGGTGAACGAAGAGCATGCGCGGCGTGACGATGCTGGCGGTGGTGAAGGGCGCGGGGACGGTGAGGATCCGGCCCTCCGAGAGCCGCACCTCGGACGTGAACGTCGTCTGGCCAGAGGTGAACGTGCCGCGCTCGGTAGCGCCCAGTGGGGTTGTGTCCAGCGGGCCGAGGGGGCGCAGGGTTCCCTTGGCCGCGTCGAGCGTGAGCACCTCGCCGTGGGCATAGCGCGCGGACCAGGCCGCGAGCCTTGCAGGCTGAGGGATGACGGAGATGACGCCGAAGGGCTCACGGGGAGGGGCCGAGCTCAGGGGGAGGCTCTCGAGCTCTCGGCGAGCGATGAGGCGCCCATCCGCGGCAAAGACGGACACGGCGCGCTCGGTGAGCACGGCCACCTCATCCTTGCCATCCCCATCGAGGTCTCCCGTGGCCAGGGCTGCGGGGACCTGATCGAGCTTGACCAGCGCCGCGCCCATCAAGCGCATCTGGCGGGGGCCGGTCATCACGGTCGTCGTCGAAGAGGAGGACGGGGCCAAGACCGGAGAGAGGGCCGCAAGGCTCAGCGTCCCCGCATCCGCATCCACCGCTTGGGCCAGGGCCGCGGCGGGAGTGACAGGGCGGCTCGGAGTGCGTCCGGACCAGAAGTTGATCCACGTGCCCAGCACATCACCCCGGGCGCTCAGCTGGCCCTCCTGCACGGAGATCGTGAGCCGCACGAGGGACCGCGCGCCCCGCTCCCGGGCTTGATTCTCCGCAGCCTCGGGAGAAGGCGCATCCAGTACCACGGGACCCAGCTCGGAAGCGGCGAGCCGCGAGGCCAACATCGTCCCGAAGGCACGTTGCAGCTCGGCGGAGCTCCCGCTCAGGTGCAGGGCGACGGGAGGCTCAGGCCTGAGCGCCCGCACGTCGTCCGCGACGAGCTGCACGAGCCGCTCGACCGAAGGAGGCCCGCTGGGAACGCTGGCGGTCGAAGGACTCGCGGAGGGCTTGGGCGTGGCCGGCGCGGGAGCGGCCGGAGCAGAAGCCAGCGGCTCGGCTGCGAGCGCGAGCGTGGATACCAGGAGCGTGGCGAGGGCTCTGCGCACCATTATCTCCCCTTGCCGTCCTCGAGGAAGAAGGTGCTCGTGTCCACCTGGCCCATGGGTGGAGCCTCGGCGGTGGGCGCGGTGCCTTCGAGGAAGGGCTCGAGCCGGCCCGGCCGGGAGTTGCCGGCCAGCAGGCCCGTCTCCGGATCGATGCGCACCTGGACGATGCCGGGCGGCACCTCGAACTCGCGAGCAGGCAGCCCCTGATGGGCCACGCGCATGAAGTCCAGCCACATGGGCAGGGCGGCGCGGCCACCCGTCTCGCTGCTGCCCAGGGGCGAGTTGTCATCGAAGCCCACCCAGGCGCTGGCGACCCAGTCCATGGTGTAGCCGGAGAACCACGTGTCCTTGGACTCGTTGGTGGTGCCCGTCTTGCCGGCGGCGGGGCGGTTGAGTTCGCGCACGGCGGTGGCGGTGCCCTCCTCGACCACGCTGCGCATCAGGGTGGTGGTGAGATAGGCCACGGCCGGGGGCAGCGTCTCCTCGAAGGCGGGGGCGTGCTCCTCGAGCACCTTGCCCGAGGCGTCCCGCACGCGAAGCACCAGCAGCGGCTCGCCGTAGCGGCCGTTGGCCTGGAGCGTGGAGTAAGCGTTGACGGCCTCCAGCATCGTCACCTCGCCCGTTCCGAGCGCCAGCGTGAGGTTCTCAGGCAGCGCCGAGTGGATGCCCGCGCGGCGAGCGTAGTCGATCGCGGTGGCAGGAGTGATGGCCTCGATGAGCCGAACGGACACGGTGTTCTTGGACTTGGTGAGGGCCTGGCGCAGCGTCATGGGCCCATCGAAGCGGCCGTCGAAGTTCTTCGGCTTCCACTGCTTGCCGGTGTACGGGTCGCGGATGGCCTCGGGGGCGTCATTCACCGTGCTCAGCGGGGTGAAGCGGCCACTGCCCATCGCGGCGGCGTAGATGAAGGGCTTGAAGGACGAGCCTGGCTGCCGCTTGGCCTGCGTGGCGCGGTTGAAGGAGGAGCGCTCGAAGTCATAGCCGCCCACCATGGCCACCACGTTGCGGTTGGCGGGGTTGATGACCACGAGGCCGCCCTGCACCAGGGGGATCTGATCGAGCGTGGCCTCCACGGAGGCGGGCGCGGGCAGCGCCTTGGTGATGCGCACGCGCACCAGCTCGCCGACCTGGAAGACGTCCGCGATGTTCGACGGAGAGCCCTTGCCCTTCTGGCGGGCCCATTTGACGGTGGAGAAAGAGACTTCCGCGGTGCGGCCCACGAGGTCCACCTTGGCGATGCCCTTCTTCTCATCCACCGCGGTGACGAAGCCGGTGAGGCGCAGTCCCTCCTTCAGCGGCCGCAGGGGAACGGAGCCCACCAGGGACTCCTCGGCGGAGGGAGGCGCCTCGCCCTCGGGGTTGAGCTCGGGCCGCTGCTCCTCCGCGCCCTCCTGCTCAATGGCGGTGACAGGAACCGTGCCCGCCTTGGCCTCTGGCTTGGGGTCCGCCTTGGCCGCTGGCTCCAGGCCCGCAGTGGCCAGCGGGGCCAGGTCCGCCACGTACTCGGCGTCCTTCTGCCGCCGGCCGGCCTCATCGATGCGGTGCGCGATGAGCCCCTTGATGCGATCGAACTGCCCGCCATCCACGGTGCTGAGCGGGCCACGGTAGCCCTGGCGGCGATCCACCGCCTCCAGGCCATTGCGCACGGCGTCCTCGGCTGCGGCCTGCAGCTTCGGCACCATGGCGATCTCCACGCGCAGCCCACCCTCGAGCACCATCTTCTCGCCGTAGCGCTCGATGAGGGTGCGGCGGATCTCCTCGGCGTAGTACCCGCCCACGGGGGGCGGAGGACGAGGCGCCAGGACGATGGGCTTCTCCAACTCCGGCTCCACCTGCTCCTTGGGGAGGAAGCCGTGCTGCATCAACTGAGTGAGCACGTAGCGCTGGCGGTTCTTGGCCCGGACGATGTTCGTCTCCGGGTTGATGCGGTGGGGCGACTGCGGCGTGCCCGCGAGCACGGCGGCCTCACCGATGCTCAGATCCTTGGCGTGCTTGCCGAAGTAGTAGAGCGCGGCCTCCTCCAGGCCGTAGCGCCGCTGCCCGTAGTAGATCTGGTTGATGTAGAGGTTGAGGATCTGATCCTTGGTGAGCGCCTCCTCGACGCGAGGGGTGAGGATCCACTCGCGGATCTTCCGGCCCAGGCTGCGCTCGGGAGTGAGCAGCAGGTTCTTCACCACCTGCTGCGTGATGGTCGAGGCGCCGGACTTGCGGCTCCCCGGGATGAGGTTCTTGATGGCGGCGCGGGTGATGCCGAAGAAGTCGAGGCCCTCGTGGTTGTAGAAGTCGGCGTCCTCTGCGGCGAGGAACGAGTCGCGCACGTGCTTGGGCAGCTCCTCGATTCGCACCAGGGTGCGGCGCTCCAGGTAGAACTCGGCGCAGATGGAGCCATCCGCGCATGTCACCTTCGTCACCTGGGGCGGCTGGTAGGTGCGCAGCGCCTCCACGGAGGGCAGGTCCCGGCTGAAGTACTGGTAGGCGCCCACGCCCACGGCCACGGCGAGCACCAGCCCCACGGCGCCCAGGATGAGCAGCCGCTTCGTCCACTTCCAGATGCGGGCGCCGAGCCCTGGCTTCGCGGAGGGAGGCGGAGCGGCTGGAGGTGGCTCAGGAGTGGCTGGGGCTTCGGGAGGGTTGGGCATCGCTCGGGCCGGATTCATGAGGCTCGGATGAGAGGGGACGCACGTTAGACCGATGGACGGGCAACGGGAACCGTCAGGGAGGTGAGACGCCGAGGCTTGCCACCTTGTTCATGCGGCTCGCGTTGACGTGGGCCTTGACGTAGCGGGGCGAGAGCCGGGTGGCGGCGGCGTAGGCTGCCTGGGCGTCCTCGGTGCGGCCGAGCCGCTCGTAGGCGACTCCGAGGTTGTTGTGGACGTAGGCCACGTGGGGCAGCAGGGCTGCGGCGCGCGCGAGTACCTCGGCGGCCTTGGTGTTCTCGTTGGTGCGCAACCACGCGAGGCCGAGATTGTTGAGCGCATAGCCGTGCTCGGGAGCCAGGTGGACGGCCTGCTCGAAGCGGAGGACGGCCTCGGAGAGATGACCCGCGGCCAACTGAGCACGGCCGAGGACCTGGTAGGCGTCGGGATCTTCCGAGTCGCGAGCGACAGCCTCTTCGCCCACGCGGATGGCCTCGGTGGAGCGGCCCTGCGACAGGAGCAGGCGCGCCTGCTGGACGAGCGGGGAGGCATCCTCCGGGTTCAGGCTGCCGAGCTGCGCCTGCGCGAGCACCGCGAGCTCGGTCTGGCCCGTGAGAGGCCCAAGGCGGGCAATGGTGCGCAGGGCCTCGGTGTCCTCGGGAGCGTCGTAGAGGGCGCGGCGGCACTCGGTCAGTGCACCGGCGAGGTCACCCAGCTCCCGCAGCGTCCGGGCGCGCGCCAGATGGTTCACGCGGTTCATGTGCTCGTGGGGGAGGGCGAGGGCGTTGGGAGACACCTCGGAGGACTGCGCCTCATCAGCCGCAGGGACAACAAGGCTGTAGAGCGTGCGAGCAGGCACGGCATCCGAAGCCGCAGCAGCCAGGGTTGTGGCACTCGCCATGTCGGACGAAGTGGGCCGCAACGAGCGAGAGCTCCAGAGGCCCTGGTGCGCCATGACGGAGAGTGCAGCCATCCAGGGCACGAGGGACTGGAGCCGGTGGGACATGCAGGCGCGGGGGGACAGGGGCTTCTTCATGGCGGTCTCCTGAGGGGACTCATTGCGACTGCCATGCCAGGGGGAATTCCCTCGAAAGCGGGGAGAAGTGTGGTCTGTGGGCCACGGAGGGCGGGGAAAAGCGTGGAAGGGGCGTGGGTGACGTGCGACGGTGCCGCGCGATGAAGATCGTCACCTGGAACGTGAACTCGGTGCGGGCTCGGCAGGAGCGGTTGCTGAACTGGCTGAAGACGCGGCAGCCGGACGTGCTGTGCCTGCAGGAACTCAAGTGCGTGGAGAAGGACTTCCCCTTGGAGGCCGTGCGTGAGGCGGGCTACCACGCGGCCTTGTACGGGCAGAAGACGTACAACGGGGTGGCCATCCTGGCGAAGGCGGAGCCGAAGGACGTGGTGCAGGGGATCCCCGACGGGGTGGAGGATCCCCAGTCGCGGGTGATCGCGGCGACGGTGAATGGGGTGCGCGTGATGAGCGTGTACGCGCCGAACGGGCAGGCGGTGGACTCGCCGGCGTACGAGTACAAGCTGGAGTGGTACTCGCGGCTGCGGCGCTACCTGGACACGAAGCACAAGCCGGACGAGCCGATGGTGCTGTGCGGCGACTGGAACGTGGCGCCCGAGAACATCGACGTGTGGGATCCGCGGCTGTGGGAGGGGCAGACGCTGTTCACGCTGAAGGAGCGGGACGCGCTGCAGCGGCTGTGCGCGTTCGGGCTGGCGGACACGTTCCGCAAGCTGCACCCGGACGTGCAGAAGTTCAGCTGGTGGGACTACCGGATGCTGGGGTTCCCGAAGAACCAGGGGCTGCGCATCGACCACATCCTGGCGACAGCGCCGGTGGTGGAGCGGTTGGCGCAGGCGGACGTGGACCGCGAGGAGCGCAAGGGCAAGCAGCCCTCGGACCACGCGCCGTACTGGATCGAGATCAAGGACTGACAGGCGTTCAGGGGCAAGCGGTCATCCAGGGGCCAGGAGGGCTCCTGAGGTGCCACGCAGTCGCCAACGCTCGCGCGTTACAAACATAATGCGTGGGGCCTGGCTTCAGGCGGAGGATTCGATGGACTGCGACTGGCTCATCATCGGCTCGGGGTTTGGCGGCAGCGTGAGCGCGCTGCGGCTGACGGAGAAGGGCTACCGGGTGGTGATGCTGGAGAAGGGCCGCCGCCTCCAGGCCGAGGACTTCCCGAAGACGAACTGGAACCTGAAGAAGTGGCTGTGGATGCCGCAGCTCGGGTGGCGCGGGCTCTTCAAGATGACGTTCTTCCGCCACGTCACCGTGCTCTCCGGAGTGGGCGTGGGAGGTGGTTCGCTCGTCTACGCCAACACGCTCCCCATCCCGAAGGAGCACTTCTTCCAGGGCGGCCACTGGAGCCAACTGGCGGACTGGAAGACGGAGCTGGCGCCGTTCTACGAGACGGCCCGGAAGATGCTCGGGGCCACGGTGAACCCGCTGCGCACCTATCCGGATCAAGTCATCCAGGAGGTGGGCCAGGAGATGGGCCGCACGGACTTCCAGCCCACCACCGTGGCCGTCTACTTCGGCCAGCCGGGTGTCACCGTGCCGGACCCGTACTTCAACGGCGAGGGCCCGGCGCGCACCGGCTGTAACTCCTGCGGCGGCTGCATGCTGGGGTGCCGCTTCGGCGCGAAGAACACGCTCGACAAGAACTACCTCTACTTCGCGGAGAAGCACGGGCTGACCATCCACGCGGACACCGAGGTCACCTGGGTGCGCCCGCTGCCCGGCGGTGGCTACGAGGTGGAGGCACTGGAGGGGACTTCGATCTTCTCCCGCCGCAAGCGGCGCTTCACCGCTCGCAACGTCATCTTCGCGGGTGGCGTGCTGGGCACGGTGGACCTGCTGCTGAAGCTCAAGGCGAGCCCGGAAGGGCTGCCGAAGCTCTCGGAGCGCGTCGGAGACTTCGTCCGTACCAACTCTGAGGCCCTCATTGGCGTGGTGACCCCCAAGCGGGACAAGGACCTGTCCAAGGGCATCGCCATTGGCTCCATCCTGCACACGGACGAGCACTCGCACCTGGAGCCGGTGCGCTACTCGGCAGGCTCGGGATTCTTCCGGATGCTCTCAGCGCCCTACGTCACGGGCGAGGGCCCGGTGTCGCGGCTGGCACGGCTCTTCGGCGTCATGCTGCGCCACCCGCTCAAGATGCTGCGGGTGATGGCGGCGCGCGACTACGCGAAGCAAACGGTCATTCTCCTCTATATGCGCACGCTGGACGGCTACCTGCGCATGAAGCGTGGGCGAGGGCTGATGACTGCGCTGCGCCAGGGGCTGTCCACGGCCGTGCAGGCCGGCTCCGCGCCCACCGCCAACATCCCCGAGGCCGCCGAGCTGGCCCACCGTGTAGCGAAGAAGATGGGCGGCATGCCCATGAGCCTCGCCAACGAGACGGTTCTGGGCATCCCCACGACGGCGCACATTCTCGGTGGCTGCTGCATGGGTGACTCGCCGGAGACGGGCGCCATCGACTCGCAGCACCGCCTCTACGGTTACGAGGGCCTGTACGCCATCGACGGCTCGGCGGTCTCCGCGAACCCGGGCGTGAACCCCTCACTGACCATCACCGCGCTGGCTGAGCGCGCCATGACCTTCGTCCCCGCCAAGAAGCAGTTGGAGCACGGAGACTCGGAGGCGGTGACAGAGGCTCCGCAGCCCGTAGCCGTGGCGCGCTGAGCCATGGGGCTGGCAATGCCCGGGTTCACGCAAGGATTGTGAAGCCCGTCACATTCTCTCTTTCTCAATCATGCGAAGATTTGCCCTCGATCACTTGAGGACACCCGCATGAATGCCGAACGCTTGAAGCAACTGAGCTCGCTGCTGCCGAAGAACAGCGCTGGCGCTGCTCCAGAGGTGCTGACGGAAGACTCTCCTGGGTATCTGCTGAAGAGCCAGGTCTTCAACACCAAGTTTCAGTTCCGGCCCGCGGCGATTGTGCTGGTTGAGACCCCCGAGCAGGTGAGCGAGATCGTCAAGTTCGCCAACAGGTTCCCGACGGAGATCACCTTGAGGGTGCGCTCCGGTGGGCATGACCATGAGGGCGAGTGCTCTGGCACGGCCACCCTGCTGATGGATTTCTCAAAGATGAACTCGGTGACGGTGACCAGGCAGGATGCCGGCACGGAGGATCAGCCCATTGTCTCCATCGGGGCTGGCGCACGCTTCCGGCACATCAAGCCCATCCTCGACAGTCAGAACCTCGGGATTGCGCATGGCACCTGTGAGACCGTGGGCATCGCCGGCTACACCCTGGGCGGTGGCTGGGGGCCGTGGACGCGCCTGTATGGCATGGGGTGTGAGCGGTTGATCGGCGCCACCCTGGTGCTGGGCAACGGCGAAATCGTCACCCTCAGGCCTGACGCTCCCGCGGACAGCCCCGAGGCAAAGCTGCTGTGGGCCCTGCGCGGCGGTGGCGGGTTCAGCTACGGCATTGTGACCGAGCTGCGGTTCAAGGCTTTCAAGCTGCCCGAGAACCTCTGCAGCTTCAATCTCCGCTGCATGGATGCATGGCCTCATCGGCCGGCGCTCGAGATCCTCCAGTGCTGGGAGAAGGCGATCACTGGCAACGACAACCCGCGGCTGATCGGCACCAACCTGAAGGTGGTCGCCACCCACCTGCCCGCTGGGCAAGAGCCAGATCCGCAGGCCGTCCTGGATTGTACCTTCAATGGCTACTTCGCGGGCACGGAGCAGGAGGCCAGGGACATGATCACCCGGTACTTCGGGCTCCAGCCCCTGGGAGCTTGCGTGGTGCAGGTCCATCGCGCCCCAGCCAACGGCCTCAGGGCGGCAGTCCGCTCGAATCAGTGGCACTTCGAGTCCTGGGACCGGAATGTGCCGAGCCAGGTGCAGCGATTGAAGCGGCTGGCCACGGGCTCCACCCCCATCAACCCGGACATCCCACTGGATGGCGACGGACCGGCTCCGCACAAGATCACCTCGAGGCTCGCCGAGGCCTCTGGGTGGAATGACGAGGGCAGGAAGGCCTTGATCTGCGCTTTGCAGTCATCCCTGGTGCCAACGCCAGACGAAGTGGGTGGCAAGTCGAACAACTTCGCGATCACCCAGTACATCACCCTGGGTGCCATCACGGGGCCCTTCTATGCCACCTACGACAAGAGCCAGCAGCCGCCCAGCGCCTTCCCCTACAAAGACCGGCTCTTTACCATCCAGTTCCAAGCCTGGTGGAACCAGTACCTCAACGCGGACGGGGTGCCGACGGCTTCATGCTCCGAGATTGAGCACGGCGTCCTTGCGAACCGGCCCTGGGACAACCGCGCGGAGGACTGGATCGAGGCGTGCCGGGACTATCCCATCCCCGGCACTGGCGGCGCGTTCATCAGCTTCAAAGACAGCTCGGTACGGACGCAAATCTATTTTGACGAGAGCTATGCCGCGCTGCGCGAAGTCAAGCAGACGTGCAGCATGGATAAGCATGTGCTGTTCAGGTCCCGGAAGACTATCATCTGACAGGGACTTCAGCCCTTGAAAGCTTGCTGGGACATTCCAAAGGGGCTGGCGCCACGGGAGCCAACATGAGCACGCCTTTCGCAACTCCTACCGACACACGCATCGTTCGCGCGGCCATCCACCCCGCCATCGGCATCGCCCGGGTGGGTAACAGCACCCAGGGGGATGGTTACTACATCGGACCGCAGGTCACGACGCCGCCGCTGATGAAGCCCGAGGACATCCGCGACGCCACCGGCGCCATCAAGCGGCAGGGCGCGCTGTTCCGCCTCTACGGCTACAACGCGCAAGGCGAGGTGGTCCGGGAGCTCACCGCCGGCGAGCAGGGGATGTCCTTCGAGTGGACCGTGCACGTGGCGAATCGCAAGGCCGAGTGGTACGCCTTCGATTGCGCCATGGACATCCCGGAGGCCGCCACTCTCGCGGTGCCACTGCGCAACCCCGCGGTGCCAGCGGGGAAGCGCTCCTCGCTCGTGATCGACTCAGGGCCCAAGAGCATCTCCGGGACCTCCACCCAAGGTGCTGGCTATCAGCTCGACGGCGCCTTCCAAGGCACGCCGGTGAACCTCGGCGAGCTGCGCACCGACGCGAAGGGACGGCTGCTCTTTCTGGGGGGACACGGCAAGGCGGCGTCGCCCTCGGGCGCGCCTATCTACGACGAGAAGAATCAGTACGGCTTCAACAACGCCGACGGCTGGTACGACGACACCAGCGACGGCAGCGTGGCCGCCACACTGCAGATCGACGGCGCATCGATCCCCGTGGATCCCGCGTGGGTGGTGACTGCGCCCCCGGACTTCGCGCCCAACGCGGTGGGGTGGCGCACGCTCTATGATCTGCTCGAAGCGGTGAGCACCCAAGCGGGTTGGATTCCCTTTCCCAGCGAGATCCGCTTCAGCCGCGACGTGCTGCCGCTCCTGCAGCGGATGACCGGTCTGCAGTGGGTCAACCAGGGTTTTGCCGCGATGTTCGGCGCCAGCGGACCGCTGAACTTCGATGACCCGAACCTCATCGCCAGGCTGGCCACGCCGCGAGCCCAGGACGGCAGCGATCCGTGGCACGAGCTGCGCAATACGGTGTTCAATGCATTCCGGCCAACCCAGGGGCAATCGGCGACTCCCAGCACCTGGCCGTGGATCTACGGCGACGCGTATGGCACGGATACCAAGACCGCCCCCAATGTGTACCTGCAGCTCCCCGATGTGCAGGGCGCGATCCTGAAGAAGTGGGTGGACGGGGATTTTGTCGGCGATGAGGGGGCGCAGACGGAGCCGCCGCGGCGCATTGAGGACGTGCCCGTGGCACAGCAGCCGGCCATGCTCGACAAGGCTGCTCTGCACTTCTGCCTGGCCGACGCGTTCCATCCCGGCTGCGAGATGACGTGGCCCATGCGGCACGCGACCTTGTACATGGCGCCGTTCCGCATCCGCCACCGGACTCAGGGCGATCTCGGGCCCGAGATGGGCAGCACCATGAGCCAACAGACGGCGCTGGCGCCGAACGGCCCGCTCTACGGACAGCGGCCCGGCGACATCTCCCGGTGGATGGCGCTGCCCTGGCAGGAGGACACCACGTACTGCCGCTCGGGCTACGATCCCCAGTATGACCCCTACCTGCCCACCTTCTGGCCAGCGCGGGTACCCAACCAGGTGCTCATGCCCGAGGCCTACGCCAAGGTGATGGACGAGAGCCGGCCGTGGGCGGAGCGCATCGCGGCGTTCCAGGAACGGACCAACTGGCTGAGCCGCTTCACGTCGCCGTCGGTGGGCGTGAACTCCCAGCTCATGGTGGACACCTTCAGTGAGCAGGGAATCGTGCTGGCCATGCCCGGGGTGGACCACCCGGACCTGCCCAAGGTGATGTTCGTCGCCAACTTCCCCAAGGTGCCCGTGGGGCCCAGCCCCCAGAAGGCGCTGCTGGTGAAAGCCGCGGCCGGCCCCAGGCCCCGGCTCGACACCCGCCTGGCCCGCGCTGGCTGGAGCAGCGACGAGCAGTTGGAGGCCGCGCGGTCGGCGCGCTTTGGCCACAAGCCATGAGCAGCACCACGGATGTGCTGGTGGCGGGTGCGGGTCCGGCGGGGGCGGTGGCTGCCCTGGTCCTGGCCCGCGCGGGCCTCACGGTGCGTCTGATGGATGACTTGCCAGTGGAGCGTCTGGCGCCGCGCGTGGGCGAGTCCCTGCCCGGCGCTGCGCGGCCTCTCCTGCGGGATCTGGGGCTGGTCGAGATGGTGGACAGCACCCACGCCCTGGCGCCGGGCAACGTCAGCGCGTGGGGAAGCGACGCCCTCGTGCCCACCGATTTCATCCGCGATCCCCACGGCCCGGGTTGGCACCTGGACCGGAGCCTCTTCGACCAGCAACTCCGCACCGTGGCGCTGAACGCTGGCGCGCAGCTGCATCCAGGTCATGTCCGCGCCATCCGTGGCGCACCGCAAAGCTGGCAGGTGGTGAATACCCAGGGCGAATGTCTTGGCGCCCGCTTCGTCATTGACGCCACCGGCCGCTACGCCGCTATCGCTCGCCGGGTGGGCGCCAGACGCAGACGCGACACGCCGCTCATTGCCCTGCCTGCCTGGGCGTCCGCTGCCACGGAGGACGCGGAGATGCGCACGCTCGTGGAAGGGACGCAGGAGGGTTGGTGGTACAGCTCTCGTCTGCCGGGCGCGCAGCGAATCGCCGTGCTGCACACGACACCCGCCCACGCCCAGGCGATCCGCCGCAGCGCCACCGCGTGGCACGAAGCCCTCAGCGCCACCACGCATGTTCGCCGGCTGTGGCCGTCCCCGCTCCCTCCACCGGTGCGCGCCGTCGACGCCAGCGGCGCGGTCACCGATCCGCCCGCCGGACCTGGCTGGCTCGCTGTCGGTGACGCCTCCCTGGCCTTTGACCCTCTCAGCTCCCAGGGCCTGTTCCATGCCCTCTACACTGGCCTGCGCGGCGCCCAAGCTGTGCTTGCAGGTACGAGCGACGCCCTCGGCGCCTACGCTGCCCGCCTCACTTCGGTTCGCCGACGCTACCGGGAGCACCGCGCCATCGTCTACGCCATCGAGGATCGCTGGCCCACCGCGCCTTTTTGGCACACCGCGCGCGCGGCCGTGATGGCACCGTGAGCAGTTGTCAGACGTTCACCACGAGCCGGTCCCAGTCCACTCCCATCGGGATCTCGAGCACACCGTCCTTCCAGGCGCCCAGCTCCAGCGCGCCCGTGACGGAGCGCACGCCCTTGAGGCCATAGAGGTACAGCGTCTCCTGCTGCCGCACGGGAGCCAGCTTGCCCTGGACGCGGCGCTCGAGCGTGAAGCGGCCCCGGTCGAAGCTCCCCGTGATGAGCGAGAGGCGGGACTCCCCGTAGCCATCGCCCTCGTCCTCATAGAGCCGGGCACGCACGTCCGGGCCCACGTGGATGTGCCACTCAAGGTACGGCCAGTTCGCCGTCGTCGTGTGCAGCGCGGGCTTCGTGAGCGCCAGCGCTCCACCCGCCCGCAGCCAGGTGGGAATCGTGTTCAGCGGGCCGTCCGCGATGATGTGCTGGCCTCCCTCCTTCACCGAGCACGGCCGCTCCATGTTCGGCCACTCCAGCCACTGCCCCTTGGGCAGGTACACCATCCGCTTCGTCTGGCCCGGCTTGGTGATGGGCGCCACCATCAAATCCCTCCCGAAGAGGAACTGATCGAACGCCTGCAGCGCCTCCGTGTCCGCCGGGTCCAGCATCATCAGCGGGCGCAGCACCGGCAGGCCATTCTCCGCCGCCTCGTGCATCAGCGAGTACAGCGTGGGCAGCAACCGGTAGCGTCGCTCCAGCGCCGCCTTGGCCAGCTCCAAGTGCTGCGGCCCGAAGCGCCACGGCTCCTGGAAGGGCATCGGCTTCGCCGCGTGGTTGCGCATCAGCGGATAGAACGTGCCGAGCTGCGTCCACCGCGCGAACAGCTCCGCGCTCGGCCGGCCGATGAAGCCCGGGATGTCCACCCCTGTGAACGCCACCCCTGACAACCCCAGCCCCATGAGCATCGGCATGGACAGCTCCAGGTGCTCCCAGTGGCTCGAGTTGTCTCCCGTCCACGCCGCCGCGTAGCGCTGGATTCCCGCATAGCCCGCGCGCGTCAGCAGGAACGGACGCCGCTGGGGCGCATGCCGCCGGAAGCCCTCGAAGGCTGCCTGCGTCATCGCCATGCCGTAGACGTTGTGCACCTCGACGTGCCGCCGCTTCCCGTGCCTCGCCGCGTAGGGCAGCGTCTTGCCCTCGCGCCGCTTGGCTTCCTCCATTCGCCCGCCCATCGCCGACACGCTCCCGCCCGCTTCGAGCAGCTCGAAGCACGCTGGCTCGTTCATGTCGTTCCAGAAGCCCGCGATGCCTTGCTCGAGGAACTCCTGGTGCAGGTCCCCCCACCAGTACCGGACCTCCTCGCGCGTAAAGTCCGGGAACACCGCCGGCCGGGCCCACACCTCGCCCAGCAGCACGTCCCCGCTGTCCGCTCGCACCAGGAAGTCCTGCTCCTTCGCCTCCTCGTAGATGGGGTAGCTCTCCTGGGCCTTCACGTTGGGGTTGATGATGGGCACCACCCGCACGCCCGCGCTTGCCGCCTCGCGTGTCAGCCCCTGCGGATCCGGAAAGCGCGTCCGGTCCCACGTCCACACCTTGAAGGCATCCAGGTAGTCGATGTCCAGGTACACCACGTCCAGGGGCAGCCCTCGTGTGCGGTAGGCCTGGATGACGCCGCGGATGTCATCCGCGGTCTCGTAGCCCCAGCGCGACTGCTGCGCCCCCAGGCTCCACAGCGGAGGCAGCGGCGGGCGCCCTGTCAGCGTCACGTACCGGCGCACCACGTCCGCCGGGTGCGGACCCGCGAAGAGGTACACGTCCAGCTCTGGGCCCCAGCTCTCCCAGCGCACCCGGTCTGGCTCCCCGTACGCCACGTCCACCTCGGAGCGCCACGGCTCGTCCAGGAAGAACCCCCAGGCGACCCCCTCGCGCAGCCCCAGGCAGAAAGGAATGGAGATGTAGAGCGGATCCGTGTCCGGGTGGTGCGGCATCACGTCCGTGTTCCAGAACGTGAAGCGCATCCCCCGCTTGTCCAGCGCGCCCACCTTCTCGCCAAAGCCCAGGTACGCCTCGCCCGGAGGCGCATTCAGCGCCAGCCGCGAGCGGTGGTGGCTCAGCGGCATGTTGGGGTGCGACTCTCCGGACACCGACTCGCAGCGCACCAGCTCCCGGCCATGCGTGTCTCGCAGGGTCCAGGTCCCCGTGGAGGCCGCCAGCTCCAGCGAGAGGCCCTCCACGGTGACGAGGAACGTGCCCGAGTCCTCGTTCACCTGGAGCGGCAGGTTCTGGTCCGTGACGACCGCCCAGGATTGCTTGGGAGCGAGCTGAGGATGGGCAAAGCCGAAGCTTGCCGAGGAGGGCGCGTGCCGGATGCGCAGCACGCCCGGCATGGGACACCGCACCTCCAGCGCGGCACGTGCTCCCCAGAGGTGCAGGCGGGTCGGCTCGAAAGCGGATTCATCCAGGCGCATGGCCCAATTGTATGGATGCTGGCCGGGCAGGCGACTCCAATCGGATGGGGACCTGAGAAGTTGAGCGCTATCCCAGGCCCGCTTCTCTGTGACGCAGTGTTCCGCCAAGCCCTGGGGCCGCCCCCCTTCGACCCTTGCTGGCCGAGGGGGCCC
Source organism: Hyalangium minutum (assembly GCF_000737315.1). Classification (GTDB taxonomy): domain Bacteria; phylum Myxococcota; class Myxococcia; order Myxococcales; family Myxococcaceae; genus Hyalangium; species Hyalangium minutum. Next base: position 770,308 of record NZ_JMCB01000001.1, on the reverse strand, counting down.
ACGGCCTTCGGTCAGAACCGGACCTGGATCTCGTAGCGCCGGTTCTTCGCCTTCTTCGCGGCCGTGTTGTCCGGCTTCACCAGCATCTGCTCCGAGCCGCGCCCGATGGCGATGATTTCACTCTGGGGAACGCCGCGCGCCACCAGCTCCTTCACGATGACGGCCGCGCGCTTCTCGCTCAGCTGCTTGTTCTTCGCCGCGTCGCCAGACGAGTCCGTGTGGCCGGAGACCTCGAACTTGTAGTTCTTGACCCCCGAGGAATCGAGCTGCTTCTTCGCGTCCACCAGCGCGTTGGACAGGTTCTTCAGCTTCTGGTCACAGCCCGGCTCCAGCACGTCCGTGCCGGACTTGAAGCTGCACTGGTTCTTGCTGGCCTCGTCCTTCAGCTTCGCGTTGACCTTCTTCTCCAGCGTTCCCTTGGTCGTCTCCTCCACCTTCTTGCCTGCGGCGTTCTTGAACTTGTCGAGCGGGCTCTGAGCCAGGGCCATGCCCGGAACCGCCAGAAACGACACAGCGACACACAGTGCCTTCAGCCTCATTGCTACCTCCCGGTAAGAGAATCAGGATGCGCCGCCAGCAATTTGGAGGACGCGCCCACCGTGAGCAAGGAACGAAACGAGCGATGGAAGCAGCTGTTGTCGGGACAGCGCCTCGGTTCCCGCTACCCGCCCCGAGTCAATGAGGAGCGCACCGAGTACGACATTGACTATGACCGCATCGTCTTCTCCAGCGCCTTCCGGCGGCTGCACGACAAGACCCAGGTTTTCCCGCTCTCCACCAGCGACTACACGCGGACGCGGCTGACCCACAGCATCGAAGCCTCGTGCGTGGGGCGCACGCTGGGGCAGCTCGCGGGCAAGGCCCTGAATCGCCAGGGCGTGGAGGTGGAGCCTGCCCATCTGGGCACGATCGTCGCCGCGGCATGCCTTGCGCACGACATCGGCAATCCGCCGTTTGGCCACTCGGGAGAGGCCGCCATCCAGCACTGGGCCGAGCAGAAGCTTCCCGCCTGGCCGCCCAAGCCCTCGGGCCCACCGAGCTTCTTTGCCTCCGAGGCCGAGTGGCAGGACCTCATGCGCTTCGAGGGCAACGCGCAGGGCTTCCGCATCCTCAACCGGCTCCAGGCCCGCGAGCGCAAGGGCGGCATGCGCTACACCGTCGCCACGCTGGGCGCCATGAGCAAGTACCCGAGTCCCTCCGTCATCCCAGGCCGGGCACGGGACAAGCAGTTCATCTCGGAGAAGAAGTTCGGGTACTTCCAGGACGACGCGGAGCTGGCGCGCGAGGCCTTCAAGGAGCTCGCTCTGGCCGAGCGCGCTCCGGGCTCCTTTGCTCGTCACCCGCTGGCCTTCCTCGTCGAGGCCGCGGATGACATCTGCTACACGGTCATCGACCTGGAGGACTCGGCCATGCTGGGCCTCATCCCCATGGACACGGCTTGCTCGCTGCTAGAGGGGCTGGCGCGGATGAAGGAGTCAGGCCCCTCCGCGCAGGAGCCCCCGCCGGAGGGCCCGCAGACTGAGCTCCAGTCCGAGAGCCGCCTGGGCGTGCTGCGCTCGGGCGCCATTGGGGTGCTCATCCAGGAGTGCGTGGCCGTGTTCTCCGAGACTGTCCAGGAGATGGAGCAGGGGCGCTGGGAGAAGTCACTCGTCTCCGTGCGCGAGTCCATGTCGAGCCGCGTGGACGCCATCCGGAACATCACCCGTGAGAAGGGCTACCAGAGCGAGCGTGTGCTGCAGATCGAGAGTGCGGGCTTCAAGACCCTGGGCGGGCTGCTGGACATGTTCGCCTCCTCCATCGTCACGGACGCTCCCAACAAGGAGGAGAAGAAGCTGCGCCAGCTGCTCCCGCTCGAGTTCCTCCAGAGGCCAGGCGGACACGAGCTGGATCGCAACAAGGCCATCAGCAACCTCACCCCGTACCAGCGCTTGCTCTGTGTCACCGACTACATCTCCGGCATGACCGACGGCTTCGCCGTGGAGCTCTACCAGCGGCTGTCCGGCATCAAACTTCCGGCCTGAACCGGCCCGAAGCTCGGAGGCAGGTGTTACTGAGTTACAGTAGCTCAAAAATGGAAAATTTTGCTCTTGCGACAATCAAAGTCATACATGTAAACCTGACGAATTCGACTTAGCGGGGATTGACCGAAAGGAATTGGGGCCTGTACCTTCACGCGCCGTGTCATCCCGGCGCTCCGCGGCGCCACTTCTTTCTCTCATCCCCCGAGGTCGTATGAAGCGCATCAAGCAAGCTGCGTGCACCCTCTCGTTCCTGGCAGTCACCGCATGCGGTGGCATGGAAGGCCAGGAGTTCCTGGACGAAGAGCCGAAGGTCGGCCAGGTGGCCCAGCTCCTGCGGAGCTCGAAGCCCGTCCCTGGCGAGTACATCGTCGTGCTGAAGAACGAGCTCAAGGAGGTAGCGCAGCTCGGCTCGGAGAGCATCGCGCAGGAAGTGGCGCTCAAGCACGGCGGGCAGGTGCTCCACTCCTATAAGGCGGCGCTCAAGGGCTTCACGCTGCGGCTGTCCGAGGCGCAGGTCCAGAAGCTGCTGCAGGATCCTCGCGTGGCCTACGTGCAGGAGAACGGCTACGTGCAGGTGGGTGCCACCCAGACGGGCGCCACCTGGGGCATCGACCGCATCGATCAGACGAGCCTGCCGCTGAACCAGACCTACACCTACAACAACGACGCGAGCGGCGTGCACGCGTACATCGTGGACACGGGCGTGCGGCTGACGCACAGCCAGTTCACGGGCCGCATGGGCAACGGGTTCGACGCCATCACCACGGGCGGCACCGGCGCGGACTGCCACGGCCATGGCACGCACGTGGCGGGCACGGTGGGCGGCACCACCTGGGGCGTCGCCAAGGGCGTAACGATCCACCCGGTGCGCGTGCTGGACTGCAGCGGCTACGGCACGGACGCGCAGGTGATCGCCGGCATCGAGTGGGTGGTGCAGAACCACGTCAAGCCGGCCGTGGCGAACATGAGCCTCGGTGGCGACGCCTCGCAGCCTCTGGATGACGCGGTCACCGCCGCCGTCAACGCGGGCATCGTGTTCGCCGTCGCCGCGGGCAACGACAGCACCAACGCTTGCAACTACTCGCCGGCCCGCGCCCCGGCAGCCATCACCGTGGGCTCCACCACGAGCAGCGATGCGCGCTCCTCGTTCTCCAACTACGGCACGTGCCTGGATATCTTCGCGCCGGGCTCGAGCATCACCTCGGCCTCCAACAGCAGCAACACGGGCTCCACCTCCATGAGCGGCACCTCCATGGCCAGCCCGCACGTGGCCGGCGCGGCGGCGCTGTACCTGGGCGCCAACCCCACCGCCACGCCGCAGCAGGTGCGTGACGCGCTGGTGAGCAACGGCACTCAGAACAAGGTGACCAGCCCCGGCACGGGCTCGCCGAACGTGCTGCTGTACACCAGCTTCATCGGCGGCGGCACGCCTCCTCCGGTGGACACCACGGCGCCGAGCACCTCCATCACCTCGCCGGCCGGGGGCGCTACGCTGGGCGGCACCGCCACCATCAGCGCCAGCGCCTCGGACAACGTGGGCGTGACGAAGGTGGAGTTCTACTCGGGCACCACGCTGCTGGGCTCGGACACCAGCTCGCCGTACAGCTTCGACTGGAACACCGCGACGGTGGCCAATGGCACCTACTCGCTGACGACGAAGGCGTTCGATGCGGCCGGCAACACGGCCACCTCCGCGCCGGTGTCTGTCTCGGTGAACAACACCACGGGCAGCTGCTCCACCGCGACCCAGTTGCTCATCAACCCGGGCTTCGAGGGCACCTCGGGCTGGACCACCAGCTCGGGCGTCATCAACGCGACGACCAGCGGCAGCGCGCCGTACGCGGGCACCTCCAAGGCGTGGCTGAACGGCTACGGCAGCGCTCGTACCGACTACGCCTACCAGCAGATTTCCATCCCGGCGACTGCGTGCAGCGCCTCGCTGACGTTCTTCGTGAAGATCACCACGTCGGAGACCACCACGGCGACGGCCTACGACAAGCTGGCCATCCAGGTCCGCGACAGCGCGAACACCGTGAAGGCGACGCTGGCCACCTACAGCAACCTGGATAAGTCCACGGCCTACGCGCAGAAGACCTTCGATTTGTCCGCGTACAAGGGCCAGACGATCCGCATCTACTTCAACGGCACCGAGGACGCGTCGGCCGCCACGAGCTTCTTCCTCGATGAGGCCGGGGTGAACATCACCCAGTAGTCCACGGCCTCTGGCAATGTCTTCCCGGCGTGGGAACGGAGCGCTCCGGTCCCACGCCGGTTTTCTTTGCGGGGGCAGCCAGGACGCACTCGAGGAGACGCTGGCCCGGCTGGCGGGTCCCTCGACGACCTTCCTGGAGGGCTTCGCTGCTCCCCCCGAGTAGTGCTTGGAGTGGCCGCTCGGCGGGGCGATACTCCGGCCCATGTGTGGACGTGTGACCGTTCAGACCCCTGCGGTGGACCTCGCGCGTGAGTTCGGCCTTGCCGGTATCCGCAATGCCATCGAGCGTCCCCGGTTCAATCTGGCCCCGACGCAGATGATGCCCATCGTCGCCAATGACGGGCAGCGGATGCTGGATACGTACCGCTGGGGGCTCATCCCTGGCTGGGCGAAGGACGCGTCCATCGCCAACAAGCTCATCAACGCGCGCTGCGAGACGGTGGCCGAGAAGCCCAGCTTCCGCTCGGCGCTCAAGCGCAAGCGCTGCCTGGTGCTCGTCGACGGCTACTACGAGTGGAAGCAGTCCACGAAGCCGAAGACGCCGTTCTTCTTCCACCGCAAGGACCGGAAGCCGCTCGCGCTCGCTGGGCTGTGGGAGGAGTGGACCTCTCCCGAGACGGGCGAGGTGATTCGCACCTGCTGCCTCATCACCACGGGCCCCAACGCGCTCGTGACCCCCATCCACGATCGGATGCCCGTCATCCTCTCGAAGGAGGGGCAGGAGCAGTGGCTGCGTCCGGAGCCGCAGGAGGCCGCGGCCTTGATGCCGTTGCTGGTGCCCTACGCGGAGGACGCTCTCGACATGTACGAGGTGGCGCGCGTGGTGAACTCGCCCAGCAACGACGTGCCCGAGTGCATCGAGCGCGTCGCGGCCTGAGGCTCTGTCCTCACTCTCCGCTGGGGCCCTGCGTGGGCTCCTTGTCCGCCGCGCTCCGCCGCAGGCCCAGGGCCTTCATCTTCTTGTAGAAGTGGCCGCGCTCCAGGTCCAGGAGGCGCGCGGCCTCCGTCACGTTGTCCTGCGTGTGCGCCAGCGTGTGGAGGATGATCTCCCGCTCCGCGTCCTCCACCTGCTCCCGGAAGGTGCGGTCCACCCGGGGACGGAAGCCCACTTGGGGCGCCGGCTCGGGAGCACGGGTGGGAGCCGCCTCGGAGGGAGGTGAGGCTGGCGCCATGGGGGGCGCCACCGCCGGGAAAACCGCCGAGGGAGCGGCCGGGGAGGGGATCGGCACTGCGCCTCCTCTGCCTCGGGGGAGCAACTCCACGGCCTCGGGGCCTGAGACCACCGGGCCCTCACAGAGGATGGCCAGCCGCTCCACCAGGTTGCGCAGCTCGCGCACGTTGCCTGGGTAGTCGTACGAGGCCATCACCGACAGCGCCTCCGGCGACAGCTTCAGCGGCTTGCGCCCATTGCGCGCGCACGACTCCGTCAGGAAGGTGTCGATCAGATCCGGCAGGTCCTCGCGCCGCTCCCGGAGAGGAGGGGAGTGAATCTGCACCACGTTGATGCGGTAGTAGAGGTCCTCGCGGAAGTGGCCGTCCGCGATCTCCTTCTCCAGGTTCTTGTTCGTCGCGGCGATGACCCGCACGTCCACCTTGATTGTCTCCGCGCCGCCCACGCGCTCCAGCTCGCCCTCTTGCAGCACCCGCAGCAGCTTGGCCTGCATGGCGGACGGCATGTCGCCAATCTCGTCCAGGAAGAGCGTCCCCGCGTGCGCCAGTTCGAACTTGCCGCGCCGCACGCTCACTGCTCCGGTGAAGGCGCCCTTCTCGTGGCCGAACAGCTCGCTCTCGATGAGTTCGTGCGGCACCGCCGCGCAGTTGAGCTTCACGAACGGCTCGTTCTTGCGCCGCGAGTGCTGGTGCAGCGCCCGCGCGATCAGCTCCTTGCCCGTGCCGTTCTCACCCGTGATGAGGACGCGGCCCTCGGAGGGCGCCGTGCGCTGGATGAGCGAGAAGATGCGCTGCATGGCCGGCCCCGTGCCCACCATGTCGTAGCGGCCCAGCTGTGCCCGCAGCTCCTGCAGCTCCTCGATGACCGCCTGGTGCTTGAGCACGTTGCGCAGCGCCACCAGCAGCCGGTCCCGCGCGATGGGCTTCTCCAGGAAGTCCCTCGCCCCGAGCTGCGTGGCCTTCACCGCCGTGTCGATGGTCCCGTGCCCCGACATCATGATGACGGGCAGCTCCGGCTTCATCTCGTGCAGGCGCCCCAGCGCCGTGAGCCCATCCATGTCCGGCATCTTCACGTCCATCAGCACTGCGTCCACCGGCCGCGCCGAGGCCACGTCCAGCGCCACCTGCCCGGAGCTCGCCAGCTCTGTGTGGTACCCGGCCAGCTGCAGCGACTGGCTCAGCGTGAGCAGGATGTTCTTCTCGTCATCGACGATCAGCACGGACGCGGGCATGAAGCGTGGACCTCGGGGCGCGGGGTGTGGCCAGCGGGCCACACTGTTCGAGAAAGGGTGAGAGGATTCAAGGACTTCGGCGCTACAGGGTCCAGCATGATGCAAGGGAGCGGCCGAACGCTCCCGGCTCAGCGGGTGTGGATGAGGACCGTGAAGCCCGCCACCTCGAGCCGCTCGTAGCGGGCGTGGATGCTCCGGAGGAAGCTCTCGAGGTACTCCGGCTGCGCCCGGGGCTCGGAGGGGTGGAAGACGAAGGCCACCTTCTTCGCCCGGTCGAACGCTTCCCGGTAGGGAGGGTAGCGGTCCTCGGCGGGCTCGAGCGGTATGAGGACCGGGTTCTCCTCGAAGAGAAAGGTGAGCCGGTACGCGAGCCAGTAGTGCGCCCCGCCCGCCGTGACGCCCTTCTCCCGCAGCACCCGCGCCACCTCCATCTCCTCCTGGGCCACCCCTCGCGCATCGAGCCGGGGCAGTGGGCCGTCCACGTACAGCCCGTAGCTCAGCCATCCACCCACGGCCGCACTGAGGACGTACGGAGTCATCGCCCAGGTGAAGCGGCGGGTTCTCAGCCAGAGGGCCGCCGGGGCCAGCGCGAAGGGGGCGAACCAGACGATGGGCGCCAGGTACCGCGCCGACCACATGTCTGCGGGCATCGAGGACACCAGAAAGCCACCCACGGCCGCCCCGCTCACCGCTGCTCCGAGGAGCCCCAGCCGTCGCGCGCCCCAGGGCAGCCGCCGGAAGAACAGCGAGAGCCCGCCGACGATGATTCCCAGCACGAGCAGCCCCGCCCCGACCTTCTGGACGAGGGCGAAGGGCAGGGGGGCCTCCCAGCGGTCCGGATAGAGGTGGTGGCCTGGTACGTAGACGCCGTAGCCCAGCACCCAGGGCAGACAGGTGTCCCACAGCAGGCGGGCATTGCGCTCCAGCGGCTCGAGGGAGAGGTGCGTCGTGGAGGCCGAGGCCCCCGCGTGCTGCCGCAGCCACTGGAGGCTGAGCCACCCCACCGCTCCACCCGCCACGGTGGCTGCCAGCCGCCGCGCCCCGCCCGCCAGCCCCGGCCACGCATCCACGCAGCACGCGAGCGCGAAGATGCCAAAGGCGGGCATGAGCTGCAGCGTGTACAGATCCAGGTAGAGCGCCAGCGGCCCCATGAGCGCGCCCAGGGCGTAGCGCCGCAGCGGGCGCTCAGAGGCAGCCGCCCCATCCAGCAGCCACAGCCCCACGAAGATGCAGGTGATGCTCCACTGGCGCGGGGCATAGAGCACCACCGCGCTGATGGCCTGGGGCGTGAAGACCACGGGCAGGGTGGCCACCAGCCCCAGCGCCGCTCCCACCCGCTTCTGGAGGATGTCGAAGGTGAGCACCTCCACCAGCACGTGGCCCGCCAGCGGCACCAGCATCAGCACCAGAGGGGAGGAGCCCGCCACCTGGAAGGCCAGCGCCGTGATGAGGGCATCGAACGAGCCCTGGTAGCCCGCGCCCCAGAGGAACCAGGACCCTTCCCCTTGGAGCATGTGGCGCGCCTGAAGCCCCACCACCGCCGCATCCGAGTGCACCCCGCGCGCGTTGAGCAGCGCCGGCAGGCGGAACAGCAGCGTGGCCACCAGCAACAGCCACAGCCCGGCCAGCACCTGCCCCCGTGTCGAAGGTAGGGGCTCGAACGAAGGGGAGGAAGACGCGGCCATGCGGACCCGGGGAACTGTTCCGAAATGAATGAGGTGATTCAAGGTTTTCCCGTCGACGGAACAGAAGCCAAAAGCCTCCCCCTCTGTTGACCCAATTGCGTTGACTCACTTGCCTCCTTGGGTCTAGACGCGAGCGCGGCGTCCCGTCCCAGGACGGGCACTCATTCGACGGATTTCGGAGGGAACGATGCGTAGGATTTCGATGGTGGCAGGGCTCGCTCTCGCCATGGCGTTCATGACGGGCTGCCCCAAGCCCTACCCCAACTGCGACAACGACGAGGCGTGCCAGTCCCACGGCGAGGTCTGCGTCCAGGGGCAGTGCCAGGAGTGCGCCACCGATGCCAACTGCAAGGAAGGCTTCTCCTGCCAGGCCAACAAGTGCGTCCCCAAGGCCCCCGAGTGCACCACCGACACCGCGTGCGGTGATGGCCGCATCTGCGAGGCGGGCAAGTGCGCCCCAGCCCAGTGCAAGGGCGACACCCAGTGCCCCTCCGGCAGCAAGTGCGAGCGCGGCCGCTGCCAGGCGCCGCAGAACACCTGCTCCTCCAGCGCCGACTGCGGCGAGGGCCAGGAGTGCAAGGCCGGCCAGTGCGTGGCCGGTGGCCCCAAGCAGTGCAACTGGGAGCCCATCCGCTTCGGCTTCAATGAGGCCACGCTGAGCTCCGAGGGCCAGAGCCGCCTGTCCGAGCTGGCCGACTGCATCAAGTCCACCAAGGCCTCCGGGAAGATCACCCTGGAGGGCCACGCGGACGATCGCGGCACCGAGGAGTACAACCTCCAGCTCTCCAACCGCCGCGCCGCCTCGGTCAAGCGCTACCTGGTCGACCTGGGCATCCCCTCCAAGAGCCTGGACACCGTGGGCTACGGCGAGACTCGCCCGCTTAACCAGGCCTCAGACGAGGAAGCGTGGAGCCAGAACCGCCGCGTCGAGTTTCGCCGTTGATCTGAGGTAGGCTGTCGCCCGATGGCCGTCTCTGAGTCTGAAGGGCGACAATCCTACCTTGTGTTTGCATGTGGGAGCAGCTGGTACGCGGTGCCTGCGGAGAGCGCGGCGGAGGTGGTTACCTTCCCGGAGCTCACGCGGGTGCCGGGGGCTCCTGCCTATTTGCTGGGCGTCTTCGCGCACCGGGGTGAGGTGATCCCCGTGGTGGACATGGGGCTGCTGGTGGGAACCGGCAGCCAGTCCACCAAGCGCGCGGTGCTCGTCCGGCTGCCCCGGGGCTCGCTGGCGTTGACGGCGAGCACGGTGGCCGGTGTGTCCCTGGTGTCCGGCAGCCTGGAGCCGTTGGGCTCCAGTGGCGTGCACGTGCACCTGCGCGGCCCGGCCAAGGGTGCCCAGCGGGATGTGGCGGTGATTGATACCGACGGGCTCTTCGATCACCTCAGCCAGGGAGCCTGAGCCATGCAGGGGCTTCAGGTCAGCGGCACGCTCTTGTGCCATGCCGGGCCACACCGCATCGCCTTCCCGGCGGTGGATGTCGCCGTCATTGACGTGCCCTCTCTGCACGCGGGGCGCTCGCGCTCGGCGAGCCAGGCCTTCGGGCTGCCGGCGGGGGCCTCGCGCGTGCTGCTGGCGCCCTCGGGAGAGACGGTGGGAGTGGACACGCTGGAGATCGACGCGGAGGTGCACCGCGTGCTGCCCGCGCCTCGGGTGCTGGAGCGCGTGGCGGGTGGGTGTCTGATTGGCTTCATCGCCGTGCGAGGGGAGCTCTGGCCGCTGGTGCGGCTGGTGGAGTTCGAGCACTTCCTGTCGGATGCTGCCCGGGAGGCCGCATGAGCACGCCCACGGGAATCCAAGGGCTGGCGCAGTGGCTGACGCGGCCCTCGTGGCTCGTCGGTGGGCTGGGGCTGGTGCTCGGGCTGTCCTATGGGCAACTGGAGTACACGCCGCCCGCGGGCGCGTGGCGCGCCTACTTCTTCCTGGTGGCGCTGGCGGTGGCGCTGGCGCTGGGGCTGTCGCGCATCCTCGAGCGGCGCGCGCTGCGCACGCTCTGGGCGGTGGGGAAGGGCAAGGTGCCCGCCACGCCGGACAACCTGCGCCAGGCGCTGCAGGAAGCGCGCGCCATGCCGGAGCGCTGCTTCTGGTTCACGCTGCTGGGCTGGTGCGGTGGCTCGCTGCTGGTGGCCCTGGCCTTCCCGCCCCTGGTGAACGAGCCGTGGAACGTGAGCCTGCGCATCGCCCTGGTGGTGATGGCGCTGGGGCCCCTGAGCGCGCTGCTCGTCCACCTGCTGGTGATGCGCCGCAGCCGCACGGCGGCCGATCGCATCGCCAACGAGGGTTTGTCCGCGCTGGAGTTCATCGAAGCGGTGCCTCCCCGGCGGCAGAAGCTGCGCCGCCGGTTGCTGACCTTCACCGCCATCGCGGTGCTGTGCCCCTCCTTCTTCATCCTGGATGTGTCCATCTCCCGGGCGGTACGGGTGATGGACGAGATCCTCCAGGCCCAGAGCCCGGAGGCGCAGGCGGCCGTGGTGGCGCGGGCCCGGAGCGAGCACAACCTGGCGCTGGGGCTGCTGTCGGGCTTCGTCATCCTGCTGGTGCTGGGCACCGCGTATGCGGCCGGCTCCGCCCTGTCCGAGCCGCTGCGCGCCATCACCGAGGACGCCACGCGCATCGCGAAGGGAGACCTGCGGCCGCCGCGCGTCATCCCCGCGGAGGATGAGGTGTGGGCCGCTTCGGCCGCCTTCGTGCAGATGCAGGCCCAGTTGGGGCAGGCGCTGGCGCAGATGCGGCGCGCGGGCATGCAGATCTCCAGCACCACCGAGCAGCTGGTGGCCACCTCCACGGAGCAGGAGTCGGGCGCGGACGAGCAGTCCAGCTCCCTCAATGAGACGAGCGCCACCACGGAGGAGCTGGCCCGGAGCGCGCAGCAGATCGCCGGCAACTCGGATTCCGTGGCGGGCATCGCCGAGCGCACCTTCGCCGCGGCCCAGAATGGCCAGCGCAACGCCGCCGCCTTCCTCACCGCCATGCAGCGGATGAAGGAGGACAACCAGTCCATCGCGGACGCGGTGGTGCGGCTCAACAAGCGCGTGCAGCAGATCGGCAAGGTGGTCGAGTTCATCAACGAGATCGCCGACAAGTCGGACCTGCTGGCGCTCAACGCGGAGCTGGAGGGCACCAAGGCCGGTGAGGTGGGCCGGGGCTTCTCGCTGGTGGCCGCGGAGATGCGCCGCCTGGCGGAGAACGTCATCCGCTCCACGCGCACCATCGAGCAGCTGATTGAAGAGATCCGCGATGCGACGCACGCGGCGGTGATGGCCACGGAGGCGGGGTTGAAGACGACGGACGCGGGCACGCTGCTGGCCGCGCAGGTGGACGAGAGCCTCAGCCTCATCCTCGAGCTGGCGCGGCAGACCTCGCACGCGGTGCGCTCCATCTCGCTGGCCACCCAGCAGCAGCAGACGGGCACCGACCAGCTGGCCGCCGCCATGGGCGACATTCTTCGCGTCACCGAGCAGAACGCCTCGGCCACCAAGCAGATGGTGGCGGCCAACAGCGATCTGTCCACGCTGGCGCGCGACCTCAAGTTGGTGGTGGAGCGCTTCCAGCTGGCCGGGAGAGAGGGCTAGCCGATGAGCACGAGCGGCACTTCCCGGCGCGCCTCGTTCAGCCGGCACCTTGCGGTCCCCGTCCCCGTGGGCAACCTCATCGGGGCGGGGCTGGCCTCCTACTACGCCGCGCTCACGCTGAAGGACCAGCTGGACGGCTCCTTCGCCTGGGTGATGTGGGCTGGCGTGCTGGCTTGTGCGGCCGCCTCGGTTGCGGGCGGCGCGATGTTGATGAGGAGCGTCCGGGTGTTGCGCGGCCTGGAGCGTGGCGATGTGGCCCCCACCCCGGAGAACCTGTCCCTGGCTGCGGTGGAGGCCACCCGCGCCGCGGACACGACGTTCGTCAAGTCGCTGGCCATGTGGCTGCTCAGCACGTCGGTGCTGGGCGTTGTGTTGGCCACGGGGAGCCATGCCGGCTGGCGGTTGGGCTTGAGCGCGGCCGGTCTGGGGTTCCTCTTTGGCCCCATCACCGCGCTGCTCGTCCATTGCATGGTCACCCTGAGGGCCCGCCAGGTGGTGCTGTGGCTGAGCGAGCTCGGGTTGAGCCACTCGCAGCTCATCGCCGCGCTGCCCCGGCGTGCGCAGATCCGCGTGCGGCTGGTGCTCTTCACCGCCATCGCCGTGGTGACGCCCGCGCTGCTCACCTCCAACCTCGCCTCCTCGCTGGCGGAGCGCACCTATGCGGAGGTGCTGGCCACGCCCCAGGAGGAGCAGTTGGTGCGGGTGAAGGAGCTGCGCGAGGAAGCCCTCATCTATGGCGGGGCGCTGTGCTTGCTCGTGTTCGGGCTGGCGCTCACCACCGCGTACCTGGGCGGTACGCTGGTGGGACGTCCCATCCGCCAGCTCGCCGAGGAGGCGCGGCGCATCGCGGACGGCAACCTGGCCTCGCCCCGGCTGATCCCCGCCGAGGATGAGGTGTGGGCCGTCTCAGCGGCCTTCGCGATGATGCGGGCGCACCTGGCGGACGTGCTCTCGCAGCTTCAGCGCGCGGGCGCGCAGATCAGCGCCACCACGGAGGAGATCCTCAGCACCTCGGGCCGCTACGAGGCGGGCGCCGCCGAGCAGGCCAGCTCGCTGGATGAGACGAGCGCCACCACGGAAGAACTGGCGCGGAGCGCGCGGCAGATCGCGGAGAACGCGGGCTCGGTGGCGGAGATCGCCCAGCGCACGCTCGCGGCGGCCCAGGGCGGGCAGGGCAGCGCCGAGGCCTTCCTGGCCTCCATGAGCCGCATGCGCAACGACAACCAGGCCATCGCCTCGGCGGTGACCCGGCTCAACAAGCGCGTGCAGCAGATCGGCAAGATCGTCGAGTTCATCAACGGCGTGGCCGACAAGTCGGACCTGCTGGCGCTCAACGCCGAGCTGGAGGGCACCAAGGCGGGCGAGGTGGGCCGGGGCTTCTCGCTGGTGGCCGCGGAGATGCGCCGCCTCGCGGAGAACGTGCTGGAGTCCACCAAGGAGATCGAAGGCCTCATCGAGGAGGTGCGCGAGGCCTCGCGTGCCGCGGTAGCGGCCACGGAGGGCGGCGTGCGCGCCACGGACACGGGCACCTCGCTGGCGCAGCAGGTCTCCGAGTCCCTCAAGCAGATCCTCGATCTGGCCGGCCAGACGTCGGACGCGGTGCGCTCCATCTCGCTGGCCACCCAGCAGCAGCAGACCGGTACCGATCAGCTCGCGGACACCATGGCGGACATCCTCCGCATCACCCAGCAGAGCCTGAACGCCACCAAGCAGGTGAGCACGGCCAACGGTGATCTGCTGGTGCTCGCGCTGGATCTTCGCAACGTGGTGGAGCGCTTCCAGATCAACCTCAGCCAGGTGCCGCCCCCGAGGAGTGACGGGTGACACCGCGGGATCGTCTGCTCAAGCAGTTCCGCGACCTGGTCGGGGTGCGCCTGGAGCGCATCAACCGCGCCATCGTGGAGCTGGATTCCGGAGGCAACGTGGAGACGGGGCGCAAGGCGCTTCGCGAGCTCCACGGCCTCAAGGGCGAGGCCCGGATGATGGGCTTCGACAGCATCAACGTGCTCGTCCACGAGATGGAGGAGCTCGTCAAATCCAGTGAGCCTGTTTCCTACTCGATGTCCCATGACTCCGCTGACGCGCTCCTCAAGTCCGCGGACGCGGTGATGATCCTCTCCGGCCTGGTGGCGTCCGACGATGCCCCCGAGGTGGAGAAGCTCGTGACGTGGCTGCGGGAGCGCACCAAGAGCGAGCAGTCCCAGCATGGGAGCTCCGTTCCCGACCCGGTGGTCCTCCCCGCGGTTCCGAAGCCGGCCTCCACCCCGGCGCAAACTCCCGCTCCGGGAACGGCCTCCGCGGCTTCGCAGCACGCCTCGCCGCCCTCCGCGCCGAGCCAGCCGGTGCCCGCCCCCCGCTTCTTCACGCCGATTCCCTTGCCCACCGCGGCGCTCCAGGGCGCTGCGTCCGGAGCCACTGGGGCGGGTTCGGCATCCAGGGCCGGTAACCCCGGGGCGACTCCCTCGGGAGGCACGGCGTCTGTGTCGCCGGGCGGCCAGTCTCAGCCAATGCGCCCGCTGGCCCCGAACCTGTCGCCCCAGGCGCCGGTCCGGTCCGGGCCTCCGCTCAGCGGTCCCGGCGCGGCCGCTTCCTCTGCCGCGCAGGGCCCTTCCGTTCAGCCCGCGAGGCCGGAGCCGCGCGCGGACAGGTCGGTTCGTATCGATGTCTCCAGCCTGGATCTGCTCACCAGTGCCGCCACCAACCTCACGCAGGTGGCGCGGCGGCGGGAGCTGGCCAATGGCCGCCGCCTCGGGCTGGCCCGGGAGCTGGCGCAGCTGGCCCGCGAGGCCGAGGACCTGGGCCCGGCGGGCTCGGCGTTCGCAGCGAAGCTGAACAAGGCCAAGGACCTGGCCGCGGCGCTGCACCGCGAGGCCAAGCTGCTCGCCAACGAGGAGCTGAGGGACCTGGGGCAGGTGGTGGAGGAGGTGCAGCGGGTCCGCATGCTGCCGCTGTCGGTCCTCTTCGAGCCCTACCCCCGGGTGGTGCGCGATCTGGCCCGCGAGCTGGGCAAGGAAGTGGATCTGGTGATGGACGGCGAGGACACCCGCGCCGACCGCGCCGTGGTGGAGGCCCTGCGCGAGCCGCTCCTGCACCTCATCCGCAACGCGCTGGATCACGGCCTGGAGAGCCGGGTGGACCGCGTGGCTGCGGGCAAGCGCCCCAAGGGCTGCCTCACGCTGCGCGCCTCGCGCGAGGGTAACCGCATCGTCCTCCGGGTAGAGGATGACGGCGTGGGCCTGGACACGGCCATGCTGCGCAAGGTGGCGGTGCGCCGGGGCTTCCTGGATGAGATGACCGCCACGTCGCTCACCGAGGGCCAGGCGAGAGACCTCATCTTCCTCTCCGGCTTCTCCTCGCGCGAGGTGGCCACGCACATCTCCGGCCGCGGCGTGGGGCTGGACGCCGTGCGCAGCGCGGTGCAGCTGCTGGGCGGAGATGTGGGCGTCGAGTCCGCGCCCGGCTGGGGCACCATCTTCGAGATTCGCGTCCCCGTGTCCCTCACGGTGGCGCCGCTGCTCTTCGTGAAGGCGGGGGACGAGACGCTGGCGCTGAGCGCCACCCATGTCTCCCGGGCCGTGAAGCTGGACCTGTCGGCCATGACGGAGCTGGCCGGGCGGCCGGCGCTGAACGTGGACGGCCGGGTGCTGCCCTTCTGCCACCTCTCGAGCCTGCTGGGGCTGGCCCCCGAGCGGCCTCCCACGGATGGCACGCTGGTGCTCGTGGTCCGCAGCCAGGGCGCCACCGCCGCGCTGGCCGTGGAGCGCGTGCTGGAGGAGCGTGTCCAGGCGATCCTTCCCCTGAGAGGCCTGCTGGGCCGGTTCGGGCACCTCAGCGGTGCCACCACCCTGGCGGACGGCCGGTTGGCCATGGTGCTCGCCGCCGCCTACCTCACCGCAGGTGCCTATGGCTCCCTGACGGCCCGTCTGCCCCGCACCTCCGAGCGGGCCCAGGAGGTCCACCGCCGCCGCATCATGGTCGTGGATGACTCACCCCTCACCCGCGAGCTCATCGCCGCGCTCCTGGAGGCGGTCGGGTATGACACCATCTCCGCCGCGGACGGCGCCGAGGCCATCCACCTGCTCTCCACCACCCAGGTGGACCTGGTCGTCACTGACTTGGAGATGCCCGGCCTGGACGGACTGGAGCTCACCCGCCAGATCAAGGGCCATGACACCCTTAACCGACTCCCAGTCATTATTCTCACTACCCGTGGAGGGGAGGAAGACCGGAAGAAGGGGTTGGCGGTGGGGGCGGACGGTTACATCACCAAGGGAGATTTGGTGCGCCAGGATCTGGTGGATGTCGTGAAGCGCTTGTTGGGGTAAAGGCCGCCCTAAGGACACCGGGAGCCATTGGGTATACTCCTGAGGGCGCGCACGGGGTATGCACAGGTAATGGGCAAGAAAGTGTCGGTGCTGGTGGTCGATGACTCGCTCATCTGCCGACAGCTCATCTGCGAAGCACTGGGGCAGGACCCGGATCTCCAGGTCGTCGCCACGTGCGCTGATGGCAAGGAGGCGGTGGCTCGCGTCAAGGAGCTGCGCCCGAACGTCATCACCATGGATGTGGACATGCCGGTGATGGATGGGCTCACGGCCGTGGAGCACATCATGGCCGAGTGCCCCACGCCCATCCTGGTGCTGACCGCGGACCCGCGCAGCCAGGCTCCGGAGCTGACGTGCCGCGCGCTGGAGCTCGGCGCGCTGGGCCTGCGCGTGAAGCCGTCCATCGACGATGGGCTCGAGGCGTGGAACCTGGCCAAGGAGCTGAAGCTGCTGTCCTCGGTGCGCGTCATCCGCCACCTGCGAGGGCCCAAGCGGATTACACCGGCCTTCAAGCCGGAGACCCTGCCCTCGGTCCTTCCGGCCAGCGTGGGCATGGTGGCAGTGGGCGCGTCCACGGGGGGGCCACAGATCCTCCAGCGGATGATCTCCGAGCTGCCCGCGGACTTCCCGGCGCCCATCGCCATCGTCCAGCACATCAACGCCGCGTTCGCCGAGTCGCTGGCGGGGTGGCTGGCCAACTCCTCGAAGCTGAAGGTTCGACTGGCGCAGGACGGCGAGCTGCTGATGCCGGGGCACGTGCTGATTGCTCCGCCCGGCATGCACATGGTGATTCCGTTCCGAGGGCGCGTGGCGCTCAAGCCGGGCGTGGAGCGGGACGGGCACATGCCGTCGGCCACGGTGCTGCTGGAGAGCGTGGCCAAGGCGTACGGGCGGCGAGCGCTGGGCGTCATCCTCACCGGCATGGGCGAGGACGGGGCGGCGGGCATGCTCGCCATCAAGCAGGCCGGCGGTGTCACCGTGGCTCAGAACGAGGAGTCCTGTGTGGTGTTCGGCATGCCCGGGGCGGCCGTGGAGCGCAACGCGGTGGATCACCTGGTCCATGGGGACGAGGTGGCCACGTCGCTGGTGCGGCTGACGCGGGGTGAACCTCTCGCCCAGGGGCGGTGACCGGCTTGGCGCCTCCCCGCTCCACATTGCTCGTCCAGGCCTATATCGCGGCCCGGACGGGCATGGCCTTGAGCGGGGCACAGCGGCGCAGACTGGATGAGCGGCTGACGGTGCTGCAGGGCTCACTCTCCGAGCAACAGTACCTGCTCCACCTGCAGTCGCCCTCGGGCGCGGCGGATCTCTCCACGCTCATCTCCGTGGTGGCCGTCCACAAGACGGACCTGTTCCGGGACGAGGTGCAGCTGCAGGACTTCCGCGCTCACGTGCTGGAGCCGCTGGTCTCGAAGTCACTGGGGCGGCCTCTGCGCGTGTGGAGCGCGGGTTGCGCCACGGGCGAGGAGGTGGCCACGCTGCTCATCATGCTCGACGAGGCGCGGGCGGATCAGGGCAGCACCGTGCTGGGCACGGACATCTCCGAGGCGGCGCTCAACCGGGCGCGGACGCTGAGCTTCCCCGGGGAGCAGGTGCGGAGGCTGCCGGGCTCGCTGCGCGAGCGCTACTTCATGCCGGATGGCTCGCGCGCCATCCTGATACCGGAGCTGCGCGAGCGGGCGATCTTCCAGCACCACAACCTGATGGAGACGCCATACCCCACCCCATCCGGAGGAGGGGGCGAGGGCTTCGACGTCATCTTCTGCCGCAACGTCCTCATCTACTTCACCCCCGAGGCCTTCGAGCGGGTGGTGAGCGCGCTGGCCGAGCGGCTCGCGCCAGGGGGCACGCTGATTCTGTCGGCCGCGGAGCCGCTGCTGCACGCCCCGCCGAGCCTGCGCATCATCCGCAGCCAGCACGCCTTCTTCTATGTCCGCACGCCGGACATGAGCGCGTCTCAGGGCTTCCGCACGGCGGGGATGGGACTGCTCCCCCATGAGCTGCCGGTCTCGGGGCTGGAGCGCCGGCGGGAGACGGTGCCGATGACAGGGGGCCTGCCGCAGATTCCTCCGCCAGACTGGGCCCGTGAGGCGGGGACGCCCTCCGGGACACCGCCAGCGCCCGGCTCGGAGCCGCGGAAAGAGTCCGGGCGATTTGCCGCGGTGGGCGGCTCGGAGACGCGGCGGGACTCAGGCCGGTTGGCCTCGGTGGGAGGCGGCTCGGAGCTGAGGCGAGACTCGGGCCGGTTCCCTTCGGTGGGAGGAGGCTCGGAGCCGCAGTCGCGAGACTCGGGCCGGTTCCCCTCGGTGGGCAGCACCGAGCCCCAGCGAGACTCGGGCCGGTTCCCCTCGGTGGGAGGCGGCTCGGAGCTGAGGCGAGACTCGGGCCGGTACCCCTCGGTGGGAGGTGGTTCGGAGCCACGACCGCGAGATTCGGGCCGGTACCCCTCGGTGGGAGGCAGCACGGAGCTGAGGCGAGACTCGGGCCGGTTTCCCTCGGTGGGCGCTGCTCCGGCGCAGGGGGGAAGCCCCTCCTCCGGGCAGTTCCCCACCGTGAAGCCCTCGGAGTCGCAGGAGCGCCAGGAGGAGCAGCCCCTCTTCGCCGAGGCCGACAGCCTCTTCACCCAGGTGCTCGAAGGGGTGGCGGAGTCGGACTCGCAGACCGAGGACTACCTGCGGCGCTGCCTGGCGCTGGATCCGGACCTCTCCGCCGCGCGCTACCTGCTGGCGATGCTGTTGGAACTGCGCGAGTCCTTCGCTGACGCGGCCGCCGAGTACCGCAAGGCGCTTCGTTCCCTGGAGGAGGGCCGCGCGAGACCCACGCCGTTCTTCCTCAACCATGCCCGGCTCCGGGTGGCCTGCGAGAAGGCCATCGCACGGATGGAGGGGGGCGGGGGACGGCCCCGCTGAAGGCTCGGTGGCCAACAGGGCGTGCGAGAAGGCTCGGACGCGCGAGGGATTTGGTCTTAAGATACGCCCCCTTATGAGACGGCTCGCATTGCTAGCCCTGCTCGCCCTCTCGGGCTGCTTCTATCCGGCCAGCCGGGGCCGCACGCTCGAGGCAAAGGTCGACAAGCTCAGCGCAGACAACGCGCGCATGGCCGAGGAACTGAAGCAGGCCCGCGCCCAGCTCGATGCCACGCTGCCGCGCATCGACGAGAAGGTCGCCGAGGTGACCCAGGCGCTGGAGAGCCTGGAGAAGGGCTCGCGGCGCAATACCGCGGACATCGGCATCCAGCTGCAGAAGACGGTGGAGGACCTGGCCAACCTGCGCGGGCAGGTGGAGACGTACCTCTACAAGATTGGCGAGCTGGAGGCGGGGCTCGGCAAGCTCCTGTCCGACGCGGAGAAGAAGCAGCTGGCCCAGCAGGGCGCGGACGCGCAGAAGGAGGCCGAGGCGAAGAAGCAGGCCGAGGCCCTCAAGCGCCCGGAGGACAAGAAGGAGTTCCTCGCGATGGCGCAGGAGAAGGCCAAGGCCGGGGAACTGGCCCTGGCGCGTCAGCTCTACTCAGAGTGGATGAAGAAGTGGGCCAAGGACCCGCTCATGGGCGAGGCGCACTTCGGGATGGGCGAGACGTACTACACGGAGAACAAGTGCCGCGAGGCGCTCTTCGAGTACGGCAAGGTCATCCAGGACTTCGCGAAGACGCCGTCGGCTCCGGAGGCGTACCTGCGCTCCTCGGACTGCTTCGGCAAGCTGAAGATGACGGAGGAGTCGCGGCTGGCGCTGGAGGAACTGGTGAAGGCCTTCCCCAAGTCGGACGCGGCGAAGACGGCGAAGACGAAGCTGGCGGAGCTGGACAAGGCGAAGAAGCCCGCGCCGAAACCCGCACCTGCTCCGGCGGCGCCGAAGAAGGGGAGCAAATGAGACTGCGACAGGTGGCTCTGGCCGCCCTCGCGCTGCTGCTGGTGCCTTTCGTGGCCGGCGCGGCGCCCAAGAAGCTGGCCCTGTTGTTCACGGGAGACAACGGGGGCGAAATCGCCCCCTGTGGTTGAATCCACAACCCGTCTGGCGGTCTGGCCAGACGAAAGATGATGATCGACCAGGAGCGGGGACGCGGGATGCCGCAGCTCGTCCTGGATGCGGGCAACGCGCTCTTCAAGTTCCCCACCAGCAGCGGGGAGGCGAACGAGAAGGCTCGCGCGGAGCTCATCCTGAAGCAGATGGACGCGCAGGGCACTTCGGCCATGGCCGTGGGCGCGCGCGACCTGACGCTCGGGCTGGACTTCCTCAAGGGCGCCGCGAAGGGCGCGAAGATGAAGGTCCTGTCCGTGAACCTCGTGGACAAGCAGGGCAAGGCGCCGTTCCCGGCCTCCACGGTGCTCACCGCTGGGGAGCTGAAGCTCGGCGTGGTGGGAGCCTCTCCCGAGGGCGTTCTGCCCGGGGCCGAGGGCAAGCCCGTCATTCCCGCCGTGCTGGCCGAGGCCAAGCGCCTGCGCGAGAAGGACAAGGTGGACGTGGTGGTGGTGCTCGCCGCGGTACCGTACGATCTCGCACGGCGGCTGGCCCAGCAGGGCGAGGGCGTGGACTTCGTGATCCAGTCCCACGAGGGCCGTCCCCCAGGCATTGCCGCCAAGGATGGCCTGGCCACGCTGATCCCGCCGGGAGAGCGGGGACGCCAGCTCGCTCGCCTGGAGCTGTCCGTGAATGGTCCGGGCGCCTTCGTGGACCTGGCCACGGCAGGACAGGCCGAGCAGAGCCTCAAGAACATCGAGGCCAACCTGTCTCGGGCCAAGGAGCGCCTGGCCACCACAAAGGATCCGGCCGCCAAGAAGGCACTCGAGGAGACGGTCGCTACCTTCGAGTCCAGGCGGGTAGCCTTGCAGAAGCAGGTGAAGGCGGGCGCAACGGGAACGGCCCGGACGCATCTACTCTCGTACCTGCAGCTGGGGACGGATGTACCCTCCGACCCTACCGTCCAGAAGCTGGTGGAAAAGCTGGAGCCCCCAGGAGGGGGGCATGACGGCCACGGCCACTAAGCGTGGGCGGGCTTGTGTAGCACCCGGCGCGCCGTTATAAGCGCCGGCCACCCCAATCGCCAGACCTCCTCCCAAGGGTGGGAGGGGCAAGGCGTAGGAGAAGTCACCATGAAGGCAGAGACTCACCCGGTCTATCCCCCCGCCCGCATCACCTGCGCGTGCGGCAATATCGTTGAGACGAAGTCCACGCGCGGCTCGTTCGCCGTGGAAATCTGCTCCAACTGCCACCCCTTCTTCACCGGCAAGTACAAGCTGCTCGACACGGCGGGCCGCGTCGACCGCTTCCGGAAGAAGTACGCCGCCACCAACGCCGCCAAGGAGAAGGAGGCTGCTGCCGCTGCCGCCGCTGCGGGTGGCGAGGGCGCTGCCGCCGCTCCGGCCGAGGGCGCTGGCAAGAAGGGCAAGAAGGGCGAGGCCAAGGCCTAGCTCTCTGTTGATCACAGCCTGATCAGTCCCCGTCGAGCAGGGTGACGGAGCGCTTCTTCGGAAGCTCTCCCGCCCTGCTCGCGGCGTTTCAGCGGTCAAGTTTTCAAGTGCTACAGATCGAAATTTGGACGTAGCACTCAAGTCGCCGCACATTGCGCCACGTTCAACGACGTTCACGGAGGCGAGATGTCCGCGGAAGCCACTGCCCTGAAGATTGCCGAGCGCTCCCTGGTTCCCTTTGCCAAGGGCGAGGCGTACCGGCTGTATCAGGGTGACAGCGTGGAGTTGATGAATCAGTTCCCGGAGCAGCAGTTCGATCTGATCTTCGCGGATCCGCCGTACTTCCTGTCCAACGGGGGCTTCACCTGCAAGAGCGGCAAGCGCGCCTCGGTGCAGAAGGGCGCGTGGGATGTGTCGCGCGGGGTGGAGGAGGACCACGCCTTCACGATGGAGTGGCTGAAGTCCTGCCAGCGCTTGCTCAAGCCCACCGGGACGATCTGGGTGAGCGGCACCCAGCACGTCATCTTCAACGTCGGCTTCGCGATGCAGAAGCTGGGCTACAAGCTGCTCAACACGGTGACCTGGTACAAGCCGAACGCCAGCCCGAACCTGTCGTGCCGGTACTTCACGCACTCCACCGAGCTGCTCATCTGGGCGTCGCCGAAGCAGACGAAGACGCTGCAGCACACGTTCAACTACGCGCGGATGAAGGCGGAGAACGGCGGCAAGCAGATGCGCGACGTGTGGAACCTGCCGCGCACGGGCGAGGAGGAGCTGACGGCGGATGGCTCCGGGCGCATGTGGACGCAGATTGCGCCGCGCCGCGAGGAGAAGGCCTTCGGCAGCCACCCGACGCAGAAGCCGGTGGCGCTGCTGGAGCGCATCATCGAGGCGAGCACGCCCGAGGACGCGGCCATCCTGGACCCGTTCAACGGCAGCGGCACCTCGGGAGTGGCCGCGCTGAAGCTGGGCCGCCGCTACACGGGCATCGACCTGGATCCGAAGTACCTGGAGCTCACGAAGAAGCGCCTGGACGCCGTCTCCCGCTGAGCCCAGGCACGCCGCGGGGTGGGGCGGACCCGCTTCGATCCGCCCCACGCGCAGTGCCGGTTACGCGGTCACCCGATCGCCCAGATGCTGCTGGGGAGCGGGGACCCGGCCCGAGGGGGCCTCTTCCTGGAAGGTGAGCGTCCTACGCAGGACGGCGCGCAGGATCAGGTACGCCAGGAAGCCCGTGGGGCCGAGCATGTTCGTCAGCACCAGGCAGGGGACAACCGCCAGGTGGGGAATGTTCCGCCGGATGGCATCCCGCACGAGCCACGCGCCGACGAATAGATCGAACGCGAGGTAGTGCGCCCAGCACGCCACCATGCCCCAGGGCTCATCGAACATGAGCATGGCGGCGCGGAGGCTCATGCCGCTGGTGCCCTCGGGGAAGTCCGCTTTGAGCACCGTGAGGAAGTGGATCAGCCCGAGGGCTGCGACGATCAGCACGGATTGGACGATCTTCTGCGTCCATTTCCAGCGGGGGGCGAACAGCAGCAGCAGCCAGAAGGGAAGAACACCCAGGTTGATGATCTGGAACGCGGTCTCTGGACTCATAAAAGGCTCTCCATCAGCTCGAAGGTTTCGGTCGGTGGATGGGCGAGCGTGAGCAGCAGCCGCCAGGCGGCAGGCCTGGGGTCCATGATCGCTCGCGGGGAGGATCCGCTTCGTCTCGCATGCGCACTCCGGAGGCCCTCACGGGAACCGGAGGGTCACGGGCGTGGCTGCTCGCTCGTCACGGCTCCGAGGAGCCGGGCCACCTGGGTGGTCCAGCTCGTTGGGAAGAGCCGCTGCAAGGAGCGGATGTGTCAGACGGAGGCGATCATGGTCGACGCGGGTGGCGCGTCGGGAGACACATTAACAACGGCCTTGAGCCGTGGCCAGGGGGAGGATGATCGCTCATGCCCGGCTGAGGATGCCCTCGATGCCCTGCTTCGCGATGGGGTGGTAGCGATCGGCGTACTTCTGGAAGATCTCCTTCGCCTTGCCCCGGTATTCCCTGGAGGAGTGGAGCGCGCTGTAGAGGGGCTTGAGGTACTTCATGCGCCCCACCTCGCCTAGGAACGTCTCCGTGCGCTCCAGCGCGGGCGGGTAGTGGGCCCGCAGCGCCGCCACCAGCCACGACACCAGCACCTCCGAGTTGGTGCTGTTCGTGAACCGGAACCGCTCGTCCAGCGCGCGGATGTTGTCGCGCGAGAAGTTCACCGGCAGCCACTCCAGGAAGAGCTGCCACTCGGTGGGCGTCCAGTCCTTCACCGCGTCCGGTGAGGGCACGGTGCCCTTGAGCCGCTGGATCTCCTCCAGCTTGCCCGAGCGCGCCGAGGGCGCCGCCGAGGGAATCCCCGGCTGGTGCAGGTACGCGTCCGCGCTCACCTTGGCCAGCACTCCGGGCAGCTCGCGCTCCGTGAAGGCCACCCAGTCCTCCGTGGTCAACGCCTGGAAGCGGAACGTGTCGATGTAGCGCTTCAGGTACCCATCGAAGGCCGGGCGCCCCACCGCCTGCTCCATGGCGCAGAGCATGAGGTAGCCCTTCTCGTAGGGCACCTGAGAGAAGACATCGTCCGGATCAATGCCCGCCAGGTGGGTGCGCAGCACCGTGTGCTGCGGGTGCGCCTTGAAGTGCTCGATCGCCGTCTCCAGCGAGCGCCGACCCAACGCGGCGTGCAGCGTGGCCTCCTCCTGGCCCTCCAGCGCCTCGAGGATGCGCCGCTCGGCGAACACCGTGAAGCTCTCGTTGAGCCAGAAGTGCTCGGCGGAGGCGTTGGTCACCAGGTTGCCCGTCCACGAGTGCGCCAGCTCGTGCGCCACCACATTCACCAGGCTCTTGTCCCCGGCCAGCAGCGTGGGCGTGAGGAACGTCAGCCGCGGGTTCTCCATGCCGCCGTACGGGAACGAGGGAGGCATGGTGAGCAAGTCGAACCGCTCCCAGTCATACGGCCCGAAGAGGGACTCGGCCATGCGCAGCATGGCGTCCACGTCCTCGAACTCGGAGGCGGCGGCCTCCAGCAGCTCGGGCTCGGCCCACACGCGCGAGCGCGGACCCAGCTCCTTGGCCGCCAGGCTCCCCACCGCGAACGCCAGCAGGTACGGCGGAATCGGCTGGGGCATCTCGTAGTGCTCCACCGCCTCCACGCTGGGCTCCTCGCGGCGCACGAAGCCCGCTGCCATCACCGCCTTGAGCGCCTTGGGAATCGTCAGCGCCGCCTTGTAGCGGATGCGGATGCGCGGGGTGTCCTGCAGGGGAATCACGGAACGGGCGTGGATGGCCTGGCACTGGCTGAAGAGGAACGGGTGCTGGCCCCCCGCCGTCTGCGAGGGCGTCAGCCACTGGAGCGCGCTGGCCTGGGGCGAGGTGCGATAGCGCACCGTCAGCTGGCGCAGGCCTTTCGGGAGCTGAATCCGCAGCCGGCTGCCCAGGATGGGCTCCGGGGGGGCCAGGTGGAACGGCAGGGGTTTTCCCTGATCGTCCACCACTGCACGGATGTCGAGTTCCCGGGTGTCCAGGTCCAACGGACCGGCGGACGGCTCCTTGAGGGTGAGGGTGACCTCCGCGTGCAGCCTGCGCGTCCGGAAGTCCACTCGGGCCTTCCAGTCAAGGGATTCGGTCTCGGGCTGCGTGCTGTCGTTGTACGAGTGGGGATCGAGGCGGGGCATGGCCAGGGGGTTGTAGTCGCAAGGGGCACCCCCTGGCGAGACAGTCAGATTGACTTTCGGGTCAATCGACGACATTTGTGCAGTCCCCTCATCCCAATAAGGGAGCTTTTTTGATGACGACGCGGATCCGCAAAGTGGCAGTCCTGGGCGCTGGCGTGATGGGCAGTGGTATTGCCGCGCACCTGGCCAATTCGGGCGTGCGCGCGCTCCTGCTGGACATCGTCCCCCCCAAGGCGGCACCGGGCGAGGACACCTCCTCCAAGGCCTTCCGCAACAAGTTCGTGCTGGGCGCCCTGGCCAACATGCGCAAGCAGCGCCCCAGCCCCATCGTCTCCGAGCAGGTGTTCACCGCCATCGAGGTGGGCAACTTCGAGGATGACATGGCCCGCATCGCCGAGTGCGACTGGGTCATCGAGGTGGTGAAGGAGGACATGGCCGTCAAGCAGGCCCTGTTCGCCAAGGTGGAGCAGCACGCGCGCAAGGGCGCCATCATCAGCTCCAACACCTCGGGTCTCTCCATCGCGGGGATGCTCCAGGGGCGCGGTGAGGACTTCCGCAAGAACTTCCTGGTGACGCACTTCTTCAACCCCGTGCGCTACATGAAGCTGCTGGAGCTGGTGGCCGGCAAGGAGACGGATCCCGAGGTGGTGCGCACCATCCACCGCTTTGGCGAGGAGGTGCTCGGCAAGGGCATCGTCTACGGCAAGGACACCACGAACTTCATCGCCAACCGCATCGGCGTGTACGGGATGATGCGGACCATCTCCGCCATGCGCGAGGCGGAGATGACGGTGGAGGAGGTGGACAAGATCTTTGGCCCCGCCATGGGCCGCCCCAAGTCTGCCGTGTTCCGCACTGCGGACATCGTCGGCTTGGACACCTTCATCCACGTGGCGAAGAACTGTTACGACACGCTCGCCCACGATGAGCGCCGTGACACGTTCGCCACCCCGGACTTCCTCCAGAAGATGGTGGAGAAGGGGATGCTGGGCGACAAGAGCGGCTCGGGCTTCTACAAGAAGGCCAAGGGCGGCGGCGGGGACGGCGAGAAGGAGATCCTCGCGCTGGACCTGAACACGCTCGAGTACCGGAAGCAGAACAAGGTCCGCTACGAGTCGCTGGGCGCGGCCAAGGAAGTGGAGGATGTGCGCGAGCGCGTCGCCACGGTGATGAAGGGCCAGGACAAGGCCGCCAAGTTCGCCGAGCGCGTCACTCTGGACGTGCTGGCGTACTCCAGCCGCCGGATTCCGGAGATCGCCGACGACATCGTCAACGTCGACCGCGGCGTGCGCTGGGGCTTCGGCTGGGACCTGGGGCCCTTCGAGACGTGGGATGCGTACGGCGTGCGCGCGGGCGTGGCGCGGATGAAGGAGCTGGGCATCGAGCCGGCGCCCTGGGTGGAGCAGATGCTGGCGGCGGGCCGTGAGTCCTTCTACGGCGTGCAGGACGGCCGTGACACGTACTGGGACATCCCCAGCAAGTCGGTGAAGCCGGTGCAGGAGAACGCGCGCACCCAGCGCGTGGAGTACCTCAAGCGCGGCAACAAGAAGATCACCGGCAACGATAGCGCCTCGCTGTGGGACATGGGCGACGGCGTCACGCTGCTGGAGTTCCACTCGAAGATGAACTCCATCGATGACGCGATCATCGCGATGATGAACACGGCCCTGGACGAGACGGAGAAGAACCACCTGGGCCTGGTGATTGGCAACGACGGGTCGAACTTCTCGGCGGGCGCCAACATCATGGCGATGCTGATGGCGGCCAAGAGCGACGAGTTCGAGGCCATCCGGAAGATGGCGGCGGCGTTCCAGGCGGCCAATCAGCGCATGCGCTACAGCCCGGTGCCGGTGGTGTCGGCGCCCTTCAACCTCACCCTGGGCGGCGGCGCGGAGGCGGCGATGGGCGCCAATGCCATCCAGGCCTCGGCCGAGCTGTACATGGGCCTGGTGGAAGTGGGCGTGGGCCTCATCCCCGGCGGTGGCGGCACGATGCAGTTGATGCGCAACGTGTACGGCAACTACTCGACGGACAAGGACTTCGATCCGCTGCCGTTCCTCAAGAAGGTGTTCCTGTCGATCGGCACGGCGAAGGTGGCCACCAGCGCCGAGGAGGCCCGGGAGGCGGGCTTCCTGAAGGACAGCGACGGCATCAGCGCCAACCGGGACTTCCTGCTGGCGGACGCCAAGCAGCGGGTGCTGGGCATGGCGAAGTCGGGCTTCCGGGCACCTCGGCCCACCCGGTTCCGGCTGGCAGGCCCCAGCGGCGCGGCCACCATCGACATGATGCTGTACGACATGCAGCTCAACAACCAGATCTCCGCGCACGATCGGAAGATCGGCCAGAAGCTGGCTCGGGTGCTGACCGGTGGCGACACCAGCCCCACGGCGCTGGTGACCGAGGAGCAGCTGCTGGAGCTCGAGCTGGAGGCGTTCCTCAGCCTCACGGGCGAGGAGAAGACCCAGGATCGGCTCATGTTCATGCTGGAGAAGGGGAAGCCGCTGCGGAACTAGCAGGCGGGCTTTATCCAAGGATCCAGAGCGATTTTCCGATGAAGACTTTGACTGCCTGGACGCTGTCCAGGCGAGGAGACGCAAGATGGCCAGCCGAGTCGTGATTGCCAGCGCGGTGCGGACCCCGTTCACCCGCGCGCACAAGGGAGAGTTCAAGGACACGCGGCCGGACACGCTGGCCGCGCTCGTCATCAAGGAGGCGGTGGCCCGGGTGAAGGGCCTGAAGCCCGAGGACGTGGAGGACGTCATCCTCGGCTGCGCCATGCCGGAGGGCGAGCAGGGCATGAACGTGGCTCGCCAGGCGGCGCTGCTGGGCGGGCTGCCGGACACCGTTCCGGCGATGACGATCAACCGCTTCTGCTCGTCGGGCACGCAGTCGATTGCCCAGGCGGCGCAGGCCATTCAGGCGGGGATGATGCAGGTGGCGGTCGCCGGTGGCACCGAGTCCATGACGATGGTGCCCATGGGCGGCAACAAGGTGAGCGCCAACCCGGAGATCATGGCCAAGCACCCGGAGGTCTACACCTCCATGGGGGCGACGGCGGAGAACATCGCCAGCCGGTACAGCGTGAGCCGTGAGGACGCGGACAAGTTCGCGTACGAGTCCCAGCGCCGGGCGGCCACGGCCCGCGAGCAGGGGAAGTTCAAGGAGGAGATCCTCCCGGTCTCCACGACGGTGTACGACGACGCGGGTAAGCCCCAGCAGGTGACGGTGACGTTCGACACCATCCTGCGGCCGGACACGACGCTGGAGGGCCTGGCGAAGTTGAAGCCGGCGTTCAACGCGAAGGGCGTGGTGACGGCGGGCAACGCGTCGCCGCTGACGGACGGCGCTGCGGCGGCGGTGGTGATGAGCGAGGAGAAGGCGAAGGAGCTCGGGGTGAAGCCACTGGGCTACTTCATCGACTTCCAGGTGGCGGGCGTGCCGCCGGAGATCATGGGCGTGGGGCCCATCCCGGCGGTGAAGAAGCTGCTGGCGAAGAACAAGCTGAAGGTCGAGGACATCGACGTCTTCGAGCTGAACGAGGCCTTCGCCGCGCAGGCGCTGCACTGCATCCGCGAGCTGGGGATTTCCCTAGACAAGGTGAACCCGAACGGTGGCGCGATTGCGCTGGGCCACCCGCTGGGCGTGTCCGGTGCTCGCATGGTGGGCACCATCCTGTACGAGCTGAAGCGGCGGAACGGTCGCTACGGTGTGGTGACGATGTGCATCGGCGGCGGCATGGGCGCCGCGGCGCTGGTGGAGCTGGCGAAGTAGCCGCTCCCAAGCGACATGTGCTGACGTGAATTCGGCCTCTCCCTTCTTGAAAGGGAGAGGCCGTTTCTTTATCCGCGCCGCGAGAGGAGCTCGCTTGTGCTCTCCACCCGCGCGACCAGTGAGCCCAGGGCGGCCAGGAAGGCGTTGTGCACGGTGCGCCCGGGGATGATCTCGGCGCCCGAGCGCAGGTCTGGGGCTGCGCAGGCATCGGCGGCCACGTAGGTGTTGAAGCCCAGGTCTGCTGCCGCGCGGGTGGCGGCGTCCACGCACATGCTGGTCATCATCCCGCAGATGACGACATCGGTGACGTCTCGCTCGCGGAGCCACTGCTGCAGCGGCGTATCCTTGAACGAGTTGGCGTGGTGCTTGACGAGCAGACGCTCACCGGGGAGGGGCTGAACGTTCGGGTGGATCTCCGCGCCCTCCGTTCCGGCGACGAAGAACGGGGCATTGGGGGCCTGGAAGATGTGTTGGACGTGGATGAGCTCCTCTCCGTTCTTGCGGAAGCCCTCAAGCAATTCCCGGGCACGCAGGCTCGCGGCCTCGGTGCCAACGAGCTCCATCTTTCCTCCGGGGAAGTAGTCCTTCTGGATATCAATGACGAGCAACGCACGCTTCATTCGGTCCTCCTGGGGCTTCGGGCTGGCTTCTTTCTACCACCGTGAAGCATGAGGTGACGGCTACACCCCACGATGACTTCGAGCAGAGGCGCGCGGAGTGGGGGCCTCAGTGAGTCTTGGGCGAGAGTTCATCGGCGTGGAGCGATGAGAGGAACGACGTGAAGTCACCGGCGAGTGCGTAGAGATTTCGCTCATCAGGTGAGGCGTGGCCGTCCCAGTAGAAGACAGCCCCTGCGCGTTCCCCAGCCACGCACAGGCAGATCTTGTCTGTGCCCTCGGTGGTGGCGATCGGAATCAGGCCCACTGGGATGCGATCCTTGAAGACCTCAAGGTTCCAATCGAGGTTGCACGATTCGACCGGATCGTTCAGGCCAAAGAAGAGATGGATGCGGGCACGCGGGTTGCCCTCAAGGCCCGTGAGCGCCAACAGGTCCCTCTCCGGGCGTCCGCCGTTGGTCTTCAGCAGGAACTCCTCGTATGAGGCGGGGAGGGCAAGCCCATGCTGCTGCTCGAAGGAACGAAGGTCCTCAGGGGTGAGTGGAGGGCCCCCTTCGAATGTGCGCAGAGGAGTTGGCATTACTGGCCTCCCGAGAAGCCGCCGGTGTGCCCTGTCTTGGCGTGGATGTGGGCGAGCTTTGCTGGGAGGACACTGCCCTCGGGAGCATGGACCCTGGCCAGGAGTAAGAACTCCCACTTCGCGAGGAACTCACGGGTCCGGCACAGCCCAGAGTGATCAACACCAGCGCGACACCCAGGCCATTGAAGAGCTTCATCGGTTCATGCTCCTGCATGAAGCGGATGAAGGTCACACGTGGGTCCGTGCACGGCTTTGTTCAGTTATTCGAGTAGAAGAGGCCCAGCTGGCCCGGAAGCCGGCGGAACTCCAGTGCAGGCATGTCGTCGCTGTTGCGGAACGCAGGCGCCCGCGAGGACAGTTCCTTCAGCGTCTCGTCTCCCAGCAGCACCAGCCGCTCGAAGCCCATCAGCCCGTCCGGGATGCCAATCGTGTCGAACAGCGCCCGGCCTTCATTGTAGCGCTGCAGGAACAAGTCACGCTGGCGCGGCTCCAGCGGATCTGCCGAGGCAATCACCGTCAGCCCGTTCCCATACGACGGAATCGCCTTCACGTGCGGGAACACCTCGCGGATGCCGTGGTACAGCGTCGCCATGTCCGGCCCGAAGATGTGCTGCGCCATCACGCCCCCAGGCCCCAGCCGTGACTTCGTCAGCTCGTAGAACTCGTGGCTGAACAGGCTCGAGGAGCCCGGCAGGTACGGATCCGACACGTTGATCGAGATGATGTCGTAGCGCTCGGGCGTCGTCGCCAGGAAGTGCCGGCCGTCCGTGATGTGGATCTTCACCCGCGGGTTCGTGAAGTAGTCGTGGTTCCCAGGGCTGAACAGCTTCGCGTGCTCCACCAGCGCCGGGACGATCTCCACCGCCTCGATGGACTTCACCTCGTTCACCCGCGAGAACGCTCCCGCCGTGATGCCGTACCCCGAGCCGATGTTCAGCACCTTCTCCAGCTTCGGCGCGTACAAAATTGGCAGGAACGCCTGCGACTCCTGCACGTACTGCGTGCTCGGGTCCCCATATAGATAGACGAGGTCCGTCCGGTTGTTCAGCACCCGCAGCCGGCCCTCGTCCATCTGCACCACGCTGAAGATGCCGTGTGCGTCCTCGCTCCGGACCACCGCGCGCTCCGCATCCACCACCGGAGGCACTTGCAGGCTCTTCGGCGCGATGATCGCCAGGAAGCCCACCACCGCCACTCCGCCCAGCGCATGGTCCGAGAGCTTGAAGTGCGACCGGAACCCGTACGCCAGCCCCGCCAGCGCGATCAGCAGCAGCACCGAGTTGAACGCAATCAGCCCGTTGGAGCCGATCAGATTGATGAGTACGTACCCGCTCGCCAGCGAGCCCACGAGGCTCGCCAGCGTGTTCATCCCGTACACCAGTCCCACCCAGCTCGCCCCGTTCGTCACCCCCGCCGGCCGCGCCGCCAGCGTCAGAGGGAAGATCAGCCCGAGCGCCGTCGCCGGGAACACCACCATCAACAGGATGAAGAGGACCACGAGCCCCGGCTCTGTCGGCTGGAACGCCGACCGCTCCAGCAGCAGCGCCGCCGAGAAGGAGATCAACGTCAGCGAGCACGCGTACAACAGGATGCGCCACAGCGGCGTCGTCCCGCGCAGCATCGCGCTGCTCATGCGCGCCGCCTGCCCCATGAAGAGCAAGATGATCGACAGCGCGATGCTCGTCACGTAGATGCGGTTGCCGAAGCACAACGACAGGAAGCGCGTCCAGGTGATCTCACACGAGAGCGCCACGAACCCCGAGAAGATCGCCATCGCTAGCATCAGCGGACGGCTGAGCATGCGCCCCTCGGGAGTGCTCGCGGCGTCCGGTGGCGGCTGCTCCGCGGCGGGCTCTTGGGCCGGAGGGAAGAAGCGGTTGGCCGCCAGCGCCACCGTGAAGATGAGCGCATTGACCGCCGCGGCGAACGCCCCCGCCCGGATGCACCCGAAGTAATAGATGAGGACGAAGCTGGCGATGATGCTCCCCGTCGCCGCTCCGATGGTGTTCACGCCGTACAGCGCCGACACCTGCCGCCGGTCCGCCACGAGCTGGCTCAGCAGCGGCAGCGTCATCCCCATGAGCGCCGTGGGGATGCCAATCAGCGCCAGGCACACGCTGAACTGTGCCACCAGCCGTGACAGCAGTGGCGCCGTGGGCGAGCCCGACAGCGAGAGGTAGAAGTCTTGGTGGCTGAACAACGTCCAGGTGATGATCAGCGCGCTAATCCCCACCAGCAGCTCCACCGTGCCGTAGGCCGCCAGCGGACGCTCCGCCAGTTTCCCTCCGCCCTTGAGCAGCCTCGACATGATCAGGCTGCCCACCGCCAGCCCGAGCATGAACACGGTGACGACGCAGGCCATCGAGTAGATGGTGCTCCCGAGGATGATGCTGAAGCCTCGCAGCCAGATGATCTGGAAGATCAGCGACGTCATCCCTGTGCAGAACAGGAGCCCACACAGGAACCGGAAGCGAGCGCGGCTGAGGGTTGCGGGAGAGTCGTTCATGGCGTCTCGGTGGCGGCGAGCCGGGAGTAGGGCGCCAGCGCCCGGACCCGCTCGATGTACTTGTGAGCCTCTTCCTTGTCACCTCGCTGCAGCGCCAGGCGCGCGAGCGCCTCGGCCACCGCGAGATCCGACGGACTGTAGCGCAATGCCTCCTCCAGCAGCCCACGAACCTTCTCGGGCTCCATCGGAGGCTGCACCTTCGCCGCTAACCCCAGCACCTGTGCCATCCACACCGCCGAGGCGTGGTGGCGGGGGTACAGCTCCAGGGCCTGACGGAAGCCCTCGGTCAGCGTGGCCGCGTTCGCCAGCACCTCCGACGGAGGCCGCGCGCCGAACCGCTCCAGCGCTTCGACTCCCTGGAAGAAGCGCTGGTCCGCCTCGTGGATGCGCTCGACCTCGCTTCGAAGGGCCCCCAGCGACTCATCCGGCGTGGGACCGTCCTTCAGGTGCGCGAAGATCGCGCCCGGCGGGTAGGCGATGAGCTGGCGAACCGCCGCATCGATCTCCGCCGGAGTCTCCTGCGGCAAGAAGTCCAGCACCGGGTTCATGTCCCGGTTGATCATCGGCACGCGCGAGGCGATCTCGGACAGTTGTTCAGGCCCCGCTCGGAAGCTCGCGAAGAACAGCCCCGGCGAGTCCCAGCCGAAGGCCTGCAAGTCCTGCCGGGCCACCCGCTCGTACTTCTCGCGCCAAGCCGTCCAGTCGATGGAGGCCTCGTCCCGGAAGCCGACGATGAAGGCCTCCTGCGTGTTGAGCCCCAGCGGCAGCCACAGCAGGCTCTGTGGGAAGACCTTCTGGAAGGTCTTCAGGATGACCATGGCCTTGCTGATGCCCGCGTTGAGCGGCAGCCACACCAGCGCCACGCCCCCGGGACGCAGGTGCCGGCGCGCCTCGCGGAAGTGCTCCTCCGTGTAGAGCCGCAGGCTGCCCTCACTGGCGAGGATCATCGAGTCCGACATGATCACGTCGAACTGCTCCTCGCTCATCTTCAGGAAGTGCCGCCCGTCCATCACGTCCACGCGCACGTTGGGCTTGCGGCTCGCGTGCTCGTTGAGCGCCCCGAAGTACTCCTCGGCTACCGGGATCATGTGCTCGTCCAGCTCGACGAGCTGGAGCAGCTCCGGCTGGTACAGCAGCAAGGTCCGTGGGAGCTCGCCCACGCCGTAGCCAATCTCCAGCACCCGCTGCGGGTTCGGGTGCACGAGCATTGGCAGGTGCGCCTGGAGCTTCTGGGTCTGCCTCCGCGCGGGCACCGTCTCCCCGGACTGGAACGGACCGCCCAGGAGGACCCGATCGCCCTGGCCGTTCTCAGCTACCAGCACGGGCTGCAGGCTGCTCTCGCTCTCGGCGATCACCCGGAAGCCTGGGCGGAGGCTGACGTGCTCGTAGTACCGCGTGAGCCAGTCGGCGCTGAACCAGCCCCCCAGCCCCACCGCCGCGAGTGCCGCGACTGTGCCCACCCAGCGGGTGTTCAGCGGCCGCAGCGAGACGCCCGCCAGGGTGGCGGCAATGCCCAGGTTCAGCGCCGCGATGAGCAGCAGCGCGGCCGAGGTGCCGATGGTGGGGAAGAGGACGAAGCCCGTCAGGAACGAGCCCAGCACCGAGCCCGCCGTGTTGGCCGAGTAGATGTTGCCCACCGTCCGCCCGAGCAGCCGCATCGGCCCCGCGTACAGCTTGCCCGCCAGCGGGAAGAGGCCTCCCAGCAGCAGCGTCATCGCGAAGAGCAGCAGGAAGCCCACGGCGATGGTGAACGGCCGGTGCCCCCAGCCGCTGACCGCCGACAGCACCGGCAGGCTGAGGAGTCCCAGGAGCCCGAGCAGGGCCTCGAAGACGACGAACAGCTTGAGATCGCTCAGGCCTCGGGGGCTCCAGCGGCTGAACGCGACGCTGCCCAGGCTGATCCCCAGCAGGTACACGGAGAGGACGCAGGCGAAGGTCGTCAGCCGGCCCAACAGCAAGAAGTCGAGCAGCCGGAACCAGATGACCTCGTACGCCAGCGCGCAGAAGCCGGAGAGGGCGAAGGCAGGCAGGAGAATGCGGCCATCGAGGGTCTCCCGAGGTTCAGCGGTGGGAGGAGGGGAGGCGGACGGGGCCTCACTGCTGGAGACAGGCGCTGCGTTCTCACGGCGGGACAGGAGCAGGGCCGCCACGCCCGTGACCACGTTGAGCGCAAGCGCGAGGTGGTAGCCCGTCTCGTAGCCCAGCACCCACACCAGGCCGATCATCAGCACCGAGCCCGCCGCCGCTCCCAGTGTGTTGATGGAGTAGAGCTGGCCCAGCGCGGCCTTCAGGCCTTCATCCCGGTTCACCACGTAGCGGGCGAGCACGGGCAAGGTGCCCCCAATGAGGGTGGCGGAGAACGAGACGAAGACGAACGCAATCAGGAAGACGAGCCACTTGATCGTCGCCTGCGGCGCCCAGGCATAGAGGACCGAGTAGAGCGACTCGATGTGGTGGAAGGCATAGAACGCCACGAGCCCGCTGAACGCGACGCCCAGCTCCAGCAGCCCGTAGATGCGCAGCGGCCGGGTGGAACGGTCCGCCACTCGGCCCAACAGGTACGAGCCCAGCCCGAGCCCCAGCATGAACGCCGTGATGACGGCGGTGACGCTGTGCGTGGTGCCCCCGAGCAGGTACGTGAAGATCCGCGTCCAGAGGACCTCGAAGAGGATCCCGGAGAGGCCCGAGACGAAGAACAGACGCAGCACCCAGTTCTGGGCGGTGGGGGCGGGGGTGGCCATGTACGTCCGGCGAGGATGCCACAGGACCGGCCCCCTCTGCCCGGTTGCTTGGTGGGCATTCGATGGGGAGCATCAGAACAATTCGCTTCCTCGGAGCACGCCTCGGGCGCACCGTGACGGTGCCAAAACCGGGAGGAGACCTGTCATGGGTACCAGCGCGTGGCGCAGTCTCGCGGCGAAGCTCGGAGTGGAGCAGCCCCTCATCCAGGCGCCCATGGGAGGAGGCATCACCACTCCAGAACTGGTGGCAGCGGTGTCCAACGCGGGGGGGCTGGGGTCCATCGGCGCGTCCTACCTGGCTCCCGAGGACATCCTCCGGCAGGCCCAGGCCGTGCGGGCCCTCACGCAGCGGCCGTTCGCCATCAACCTGTTCTCCCCCGTGGGCCCTACGAAGAGCGTGGACCCGGCGCCCATGCTGGAGATCCTGGCCCGCTACCACGCGCAGCTCGGGTTGCCCGCGCCTCAGTCTCCGGCGACGGCGCTGCCGGACTTTCTCGGACAGGTCGAGGCCGTGCTCGCGAGCGCTCCGGCCGTCTTCAGCTTCACGTTCGGTATTCCATCGGCCTCCGTGCTCGAGTCGTTCAAGTCACGCGGAATCCTGGTGGCGGGCACGGCCACGAACGTCCAGGAGGCCCGGCAGCTCGAGGCCTCGGGAGTGGACGCCATCGTCGCTCAGGGCTCGGAAGCTGGAGGGCACCGGGGCACGTTCGCCGGGCCCTTCGAGTCAGGGCTGGTGGGGACGATGGCGCTTGTTCCCCAAGTGGTGGACGCCGTGAAGCTCCCGGTCATCGCGAGTGGCGGGATCATGGATGGCCGGGGCATCGCGGCTGCGCGCATGCTTGGCGCGAGCGGCGTGCAGCTGGGCACGGCCTTCATGACGTGCCGGGAGGCCGGCACCGCCGTAGCTCACAAGGCGGTGCTCCGGGGAGCCCGAGATGACTCCATGCGGATCACCCGCGCGTTCACGGGACGCCCGGGACGCATGATCGCCAACGAGTTCATCACCGCGCTCGAAGGCAGTGAGGCCGTGCTGCCGTTCCCGGCGCAGCACTACGCCACGATTGCCTTGAGGGGCGCCGCGGCCCGCCAGGGGGACACCCGGTTCATGGCGCTCTGGGCGGGCCAGGGGGCCGCGCTCTCGCGTGACGTGTCCGCCGCTGATCTGGTGAAGGCTCTGCTCTCCGAGACCGACACGGTCCTCCGCTCGGCGGTAGAGTGACGGCATGCCCAAGCCCTCTGACCTCATGTCAGTGGCGTTCACGCCTTCGCCCGCGCTGGCCCAGCTTGTCGGGCCAGGACCGGTTCAGCCTCCAGCGGCCATGAAGGCCGTTCTTCGGCATGTGGCGGAGCATCAGCTCTGGCTCATCCCAGGACAGTCCTTCCGCGCTGACGCCACGCTGCGCAAAGCGCTGGGCTGCCAGTCTCATGTCCACTTGATGGAACTGCCTCGGCTCCTGGATGCCCAGCTGAAGCTCATCCCTGGGGAGAAGGAAGCCCTGCGGAAGAAGCGCAAGGCGGAGGTGGCTGCAGCGCCTGCCGCCGCGCGCTGGGCGCAAGGAACGGAGGCCGAGGATCCGTGCTTGGCCTTTGGAGAGGAGGCTCTCGAGGGGCTCCAGCTCGATGAGCGGAACCGCTCCTTTCTCTTGAGTGTGGGCCTTCCGGAGTGCGGCGTTCCATTCATCGACTTCGATGCCGGACGTGAGGGAGAGCCATTCGAAGTGCTCTCCGAGGGCCTGCGAGTCCTGGGCACCTACGGGGACGGCGAGGAAGAGGACCTGTGTGTCTGCCTCGACGAGAGCACAGGTGGCCGGGTCGTCCTGCGCGATCCGGAGAAGGAGGCGGTGCCCGTCTTGATGAACTCGGGAGTGCCTGAGCTCCTCGAGTGCATGATCATCTATCGCGACCTGTTGCGCGAACGCACTGAGGAGGAGGAGGACGAGCCCATCCTTCCCAAGAGACTGCGGACCCGGGCCGCCAAGGCTCTCAAGGCCCAGGACCCCCAGGCCTTCCGTCCGGGCTCCTTCTGGTACCGCGCGGTTCACGGAACGGACGGCCCTGTTCGCCAGCGCAAGAGCGCCTCCAAGCGCGCACCCGCACGGAAGAAGAAGACGGCTGCCCGCTCGCGGCGCTGAGGCACTTTTCCGAGGCGAGCCCCTCGGTCCCTCAAGAATCTGAGGGGGCAGGCCTCCCAAAGCCCGGGTGATCGCTCGGTGCTCCCTCGGGGCCGGCCCGGCCCGGGCCTTGCTTCCTGTGGGCGCAACCCTGGTTGCACGGGAGAGAACGCATGCTGCGCCTGACGCGAATCGGATTGGCCCTGGTCTCCTGCCTGGCCCTGACGGCCTGCGGAAGCGGCCTCGTCCCAGGCAACAACCCGGAGACGGATGCGCGGATGGTTCTGTTCGCTGCTTCTTGCGAGTCCCCCGCGCCGCTGCACCTCGCTCCGAGCGACAAGGTTCCTGACTCCTACATCATCGTGTTCGATGAGTCGCTGGAGGGCACTTTCGACCGGGTCTCCGAGCTTGAGCAGAAGTACGGCTTCACTGCGGACACCAAGTGGCAGGCGGCCCTGAAGGGCTTCGCCGCCACGCTCACCCCCGAACTCGTGGGCGCCCTCCGCTGCGAGGCCGACGTGGACTACATCGACGAGAACAGCTACGTCCAGGCCGACTGAAGCCCGCCGCGCAGGGATGAGGCACGAGGCGGTGTGCCTCGTGCCCCGAGCATCTCTCCATCAAGGATTGCTGGAGACGGAGTCATCGCTGCCAGAGGCGCCGCCTGACCTGGAGAGGCAGACCACCCGAGCCGGGTAGGACTCCAGGATGGCGCACTCGCCTTGGGCGCACTCGAGCCGAGCGCAGAGGGTCTGCTCGTTCACGCACAGCGCCTTTGCCGGGGCGCCATCGAGCTCCACGGTGATGCAGGACAGCCCGGAGGTGCACTGCGGCAGATCGACGCCGCAGGACTGCGCTCCCTGGAAAGACTCACCGGACTTCAGACGTACTTTGGACTCGGTGAGGTCCTGATCGTCTCCGCTGTTGCCACAGGCCCCCAGGACAGAGGCTGCGGCGAGCATGACTGCCACGAGAACACGCTTCATGAAATGACTCCTCGTTGTGGAATGGCTCCGGCCAGCGCGGCTCGGCTCACTGCAAGCGACTGGCCACACCTTCCAGCACACGAAGAGCCTCAGGACGTCCGCTGCGTCGCGGGCTCCTCCGCCTCCGTGACGGGGACCCCGGCCATGCGCAGCACCCGGAGCGCGTTGGTCGTGTCCACCACGCCCAGGCGCAGCTTGTAGTCGAACACCATCTTCTCGTTCTCCAGATGGTCGCGGAAGTGGACGTTCACCACGTGCGCGCCCGGCTCGTCCGCCAGCGCGGCGAGGGACAGATCGTGCGTCGTCACCGCCCCGCATGCCCCCGTGCCCAGCAGCAGCCGCAGCACCTCGCGCGAGGCGATCTGGCGCTCGCGTGTGTTGGTGCCCAGGAGGATTTCATCCAGCAGGAACAGGCACTGGCCCTTGGCCGCCTGGGCCGCATCCAGCACCGCCTTGATGCGCTGCACCTCCGCGTAGAAGTAGGACACGCCGCGCTCCAACGAGTCCTTCACGCGCATGCTCGTGAGCACCTGCAGCGGTGACAGGGTGAACTCCCTCGCGTGGACAGGCGCTCCCGCCAGCGCCAGCACCACGTTGGCTCCCACTGCTCTCATCAGCGTCGTCTTCCCGGACATGTTGGAGCCGGTGATGAGCAGCGCGTGTCGAGGCCCCGGCAGGCTCACGTCATTGGGCACCGGGTCGTCCAGCAGCGGGTGGCTCAGCTCCTTCGCCTCCACGCGAGGCCCTTCGGACACGAGCGTGGGCCAGACGAACGTGGGGCGGTCATGCGCGAAGCCCGCAAGGCACGAGAGCGCCTCCAGCTCCGCCAGCGCCTCGAACCACCCGCGCACCTCCTTGCCGTGCCGCGCCCGCCACGCCTCCAGCGCGAACAGGGCGTGGATGTCCCAGAGCGTCAGCAGGTGCACCACCGGGTGGAACTGGTGCCGCTTGAACTCGACGAAGGAATAGAGCCGGCTGAACCGGTGGAAGTGCGTGGAGACGGAGGGCTCTCCCGCGCGCTGCAGCCCGGACTGGAGCTGCTTCAGCAGCGGGTGGCTCAGCTCCTGGCGCTCGATGCGCTCGAACAGCGGCGCGTAGCGCACGAAGCCGTGCTCCCCGGCCGACATGCGCTCCTCCATCTCTCGGAGTGCACGGCGGGTGGCCACCGCCACGCCCAGCTGCGCGAAGAGGCCCACCCACCACAGCCAGCGCGGCACCACCTCGAGCTGCCCCAGCACGTAGAGCGCCAGGGTGATGGGCGGCAGGAGGAGCGCCACCTTCCGGGACCAGCGGATGGCATCGAGCGAAGGGCCTGCCTCGGCCCATTGAATGAACTGGTGGGGATCCGCCTTCTCCTTGGACACCACCCGCGCCTCGACGCACAGGTCCTGCCGGAAGTCCATGAGCGGAGCCAGCTCGCGAGCCGCTCCC
Organism: Hyalangium minutum; assembly: GCF_000737315.1. Classification (GTDB taxonomy): domain Bacteria; phylum Myxococcota; class Myxococcia; order Myxococcales; family Myxococcaceae; genus Hyalangium; species Hyalangium minutum. The sequence continues at coordinate 730,246 of NZ_JMCB01000001.1, read as the reverse complement.
TGCCTCGCTCCCACCTCTTCGGCCCGTGCGGGGGCGGACAGCCAGGACGCGAGCCGCTCCTCTCCGGACCGGGTCGCCGTTTCGTTCAACAGCTGGAACAGGCTGGCCTGGCCGAACACATCCAGGTCCGGCGTATAGAGGTGGGCCGGGGAGAGGAAGCGCTCTCCTCGCTCCGTGAACTCGCGCCACGCACCGCTGAGCCGGTCCAGCCCTCGCTCATTCAACGTGACGTACAACCGCTCCCGGGCCTCGCGGCGGAACACGTAGTGGTGCAGCACGGCCAGCACTCCATAGGCCGCCACCGCTCCCGCCACCGCCCACCAGTATGGCTTCGCCAGCTTCCCAAACAGGATCAGCCCCGAGATTCCCGCCGCCGCCAGGAACGTGAGCCCCCGCAGGTTCGCGTAGCGCGCGCTGACCTGATCCAGCTCCGCCAGCTTCGCCTGGGCGGCGGTGCGGCGCTCGGTGTAGGTGCGGTGCGGAGTCGTCTCGGCGGAGGAGCTCATGGTTCCCAGGGTGAGAGGGCAGGGGCGGGGAGGATAGCGGCGCCCGGGCCTTCGTGGGGGGAATCGTCTGCACCGCTCTGCTCGCCACCCCGCAAAGCACAACGGGCCCGACCGCTTCCCGCGGCCGAGCCCGTTCGTGTTCGCTCTGGCTTCAGGTGGGCAGGGTCTACTTCTCCTTGCCCGCGATCTTCCGCAGCGCCTTCTGGTCGCGCACGCAGAGGATGCGGCCCACGTTGCCCAGCACGCCGTCCCGCTTCATCTCGTTGATGAGCGTGGACACGAACGAGCGCGAGGCGCCCACCAGGTCCGCCAGATCCTGCTGCGTAATGCCGCGCAGGTCCGTCTCACCGCCGTGCGGGCAGCGCTCGCCGTGCGCCTCGACCAGCGTGAGCAGGGTGTCCGCCAGCCGGGCCGGCACCTCCTTGAACGTCAGGCCCAGCACGCGCTTGCGCAGGGCGCGCACGCGCTCGGCGTAGGCGCGAACCACGTCCAGCGCCGGGGCCGGGCGGGCCTCGAGCTGAGCGCGGAAGTCACGGCCCTCGATGGACCACACCTCGGCCTCGCCGGAGGCAATCGCCATCTCCTCGATGGAGGTACCCTCGGGGCGGAACACCTCGCCGAAGATCTCGCCAGGGCGCAGGATGCTCACCACCGAGCGGGTGCCGTTCTTGCCCACGCGCATCAGGCGCACGCGGCCCGACTTCAGCAGGTACACGCGGTCCGTCGTGTCGCCGTAGCGGTAGATGACCGAGTTGTGCGGGAAGGACTCAACCTTGAAGTAGCCCTTGAAGTCGATCGCCTCCTGGCCGGGGACGATCTTGTTCGCCGTCACCATCATTCCGGAGCTGGTGGTCTGCAGCGGGGCGACGACGTTGGAACCGATGGGGCCGAGAGGGCGGTTGAAGCCGTGCATTGAGTGACTCCTGCGAACGAGTGGGAAGGGTTGGGGAAATCCCCGGGAGCGAACGCAGGAACCTCTTCCAAGGACTGTGCCAGGGCCGTTTGCAATGCTGCCGGGGTAACAAACCGAGCAATGCCGGGTACTTAGCGACAGGCTGTCGAATTTTCGGCCTCGCTGTGTCCGAAATTTGAAACAGAACGTTCAAACAGTCTGATCAACGTGAACGAAACGTTCAATTCGGCGGGCGCTTTGTCCGAGGTGCGACAGTGTCCGGAAGGGGACGGGGTTCAACGAGACGCTAACCCTGTCCACCGATCGACGAAGGGACCGACGGGGCTAGCCCGTATTTCTGGAGTTTGCGCTCCAGCGTGGGCCGGCTGATGCCGAGGATCTGACAGACCTTGCCTTTATGCCCCTTGGTGACGGCCATGGCGCGCTGGATGAGCATGCGCTCGGCCTCCTCCAGGGTAGGGATCTGACTGGCATCATCCACAGGCGGCGCGGCGAGCAGCGGCACCGGGGTAGGGGTGTGGGTGGCGCGGCCTGGCTCGGGGGAGCTGGGCTCCAGGGCGGGCAAGTCATCGCCGAGCAGCACCTCGCCCGGGGCGAGCACCACGGCGCGGGTGAGCACGTTCTCCAGCTCACGCACGTTGCCACGCCAGGGCAGGCGGGTGAGGTGCGCGAGAACCTCCGGGGGCACGCGCGTCACCCGCTTGTGCACCTTCTCGTTGATGCGCTCCAGCAGGTGGTGGACGAGCAGGGGGATGTCCTCGCGGCGCTCGCGCAGCGGGGGGATGTGCAGGGTGATGACCTTGAGGCGCTGGTAGAGGTCCTCGCGGAAGCGGCCCGCGGCCACCTCCTCGGCCAGGTGGCGGTGGGTGGCGGCGATGACGCGGGCGCGCAGCTTGAGCTTCTTCACCCCGCCCACGCGCTCGAACTCGCGCTCTTGCAGCACGCGCAGCAGCTTGGACTGGAGCATCAGCGACATGTCGCCGATCTCGTCCAGGAAGACGGTGCCGTCCTCGGCAACCTCGAACTTGCCCTGTTTGGTGACGTTGGCCCCGGTGAAGGCGCCCTTCTCGTGGCCGAACAGCTCGCTCTCCAAGAGCGTGTCCACGATGGCCGAGCAGTTGATGCCGATGAAGGGCTTCTGCTCGTCGTACGAGTAGTTGTGGATGACACGGGCGAACAGCTCCTTGCCCGTGCCGCTCTCGCCGTTGATGAGCACGGTGGCGTGGCTGCTCGTCACCTTGCCGATCTCTTTCACCAGCTGCTGCATGAGCGGGCTGGTGCCGACGATGTCACCCAGGCGCGCGGCGGCGCTCTCCACGCTCACCGAGGCGGCCCGGCGCGACAGCTGCCGGTACTCCAGTGCCCGGTCCACCACCAAGTCCAAGGCGGCCGGCTCGGGGAAGGGCTTGTGGATGTAGTCGAACGCCCCGGCCTTCATGGCCCGGATCGTCGTCTCCATGTCGTGGTGCGCGGTGACGAGGATGATGCGGGCGTCGCCGCAGAGCGTCTTGAGCTCCTCGATGATCTCCAGGCCGCTGCGGTCCGGCAGCATCATGTCCAGGATGACCACGCTGGGCATGGACTCCTGGGCGGCCTTGAGGCCCGCGGCGGCGTTGGTGGCCGTCACCACGTGGTAGCGCGGCGCGCCATCCTGGAGGATCTCCTCGAAGTGCATCTGGAGGCTCTCCAGGAGCCCCACGTCGTCATCGATGATGAGAAGGGTCTCCATGCGGCTCGCTTCACACGGCGAAGGTGAGTGTGAACACCATGCCGGGCTCGGCTGTTCCCTCGGCCGAGATATCGCCTCCCTGGTTCAGCATGACACGCCGCAACGCCGCGAGGGAGAGCCCCGCCCCCCTGGCCAGCCGGGAGCCGAAGGGCTCGAAGAGGGTGCCTCGCTCCTCCGGGGGGAGGGCGGCGGTGGGGTCCTTGAGCACCAGCTGGGGCCGGCTGGAGGGCCCCGGGCGCAGTAGGACTTCCACGTGGGAGTTCTCGGGCAGGCCCATGGCGATGTTGAGCAGCAGCTGGGCCAGCACGGGCCTCAGCCGGGCAAGGTCCACCAAGACCCGGGGCAGCTCGGGTGCCTCGTCCACGCGCAGCTCGATGTGGCGCTCGGCCAGCTCGGGGGCCACCATGGTCTGCGCCTCCTGGAGGACGTTGCGCAGGGGCTGCTGATCCAGGTGGGGCACGCTGTCCCGGCCGTACTCGGAGAGCAGCCAGAGCATCCGCTCCATGGTGCGGATCTCCCGGTTGGCGATGGTCAGCCGGCGCTTGTCCCGGTCGTTGAGGTCCGTCTTCCGCTGAAGCGTCTGCACGGCCATCTTCACGGAGCTCAGGGGGTTGCGAATCTCATGGCTCAGCGAGGAGGAGAGCCGGGAGATCTGCACCGGCGGAGCGCCGTCGAGCAGGCCGTCGAGGTCCTGGATGGCGGCCGTGGCCTCGCCCGCCTCCAGGCCGAGCACCAGTCGCAGGGGAATGGGCTCTTCGGTGCCGACACGGGCGGAGATGAACTCCACGGCGCGGCGGTCCTCCCGGGCTCGGGCGTCCAGTTCGCGAGCCCGCTCCGGGGTGGTGCCGAGCGCCACGTGCAAGGGGGCATCCGTGAGCTCCTTGGGGGAGCGGCGGAGCACGGTGGAGCAGTCGCCTTCAGCACGGGTCACCCGCAGGCTCGGGGACCAGACAAGCTGGACGGCTTGGAGGAGCTGGGCGTTCATTGGTTGGCCGTGAACATACAGAGTAAGGTTCCGCGCTGTCCCCATGCACGGTGCCACGGGTTTCCCGAAGAATCTGGTTTCAAGCTTCCTCTTCCTGTCCGGGGCCACGGCCCTCGTCTACGAGCTCGTCTGGTCGAAGTACCTGGCCAACGTCCTCGGGAATAGCGGACAAGCCCACGCCGTGGTGCTGGCCACCTTCATGGGCGGGCTGGCGCTGGGGGCATATGTCTTCGGGCGAACAGCCGACCGGGTGAAGAGCCCCCTGGCCATGTACGGCCTGCTGGAGCTGGGGGTGGGTCTCTATGCGCTCCTGTTCCCCTCGGTGCTGGAGGTGCTCAGCGCGGCCTATCTCGCCGTGGCGGTGAAGGTGCCGGATGGGGTGCGCGTGGTGCCCAAGCTGGGCCTGGCCGCGCTGTCCCTGGTGGTGCCCACCATGTTGATGGGGGGCACGCTGCCTGCCCTGGTGCGTCACTTCTCCGCCACCCTGGCCCATGTCCGGCGCGAGCTGGCCCGCCTGTACGCCATCAACAGCCTGGGGGCCGCCCTGGGCGTGTTCCTGGCCGGCGTGAGTCTGGTGCCGGCGCTGGGCCTGTCGCTGTCCGCGAAGCTGGCTGCCAGCCTCAACATCCTCCTGGCGCTCGGGGCCATTGCGCTGGCTCGGAAGCACCCGCCCGCGCTGGGCTCGCAGGCTCCAGCCGAAGGTGCGGCGGCCGAGAGCGGGGATGAGCTGTCCTACCCCCACGCGGCGGTTCGAGCGGCCCTGCTGGGCGTGGCGCTGTCCGGCTTTACGTCCATGCTCTATCAGGTGACGTGGATCCGCCTGCTGTCCCTGGTCCTGGGCGCCTCCACCTACGCGTTCACCCTCATCCTCACGGCGTTCATCCTCGGCATCGGCCTGGGCAGCTTCTGGCTGATGACGCGCAAGGGCAGGGGAGATCTGCTGCGGCTGTTCGCGTGGCTCCAGGTGGCGCTGGTGGCCAGCGTGTGCGTGGCGTTGCCGCTCTATGTCCGGCTGCCGTACCTGTTCCGCAAGGCGCAGTTCTTGATGAACCGGTCGCTGGACTCCTGGTCGTACTACCAGCTGCTCACGTTCGCGTTCTGCTGCCTCGTGCTCATCATCCCCACCTTCTTCATGGGCGCGGCCTTCCCCGCTGCGGCGCGTGTGGCCACCGCCAAGGTGGCCGAGGTGGGCCGGCAGCTCGGGGGTGTCTACCTGTGGAACACGCTAGGCACCATCACCGGCGCCGCCCTGGGCGGGCTCGTGCTGATGCCGTGGTGGGGCATGGAGGGCAACTTCATCGCTGGGCTCGTGGGCAACCTCATTGCCGCGGGCGTGGCCTTCGCCGCTGTGCCTGGACGCCCCGCCCAACCCGTCAAGGCCTTCTGGCCGCTGGGGCTCGGAGCCGCCTGTGGCGTGCTGTTCCTGCTGCCGATGAGCGGCTGGGCCGTCACCCTGTCCGGCATCGCCTCGTTCCGCGTGCTGGAGACGCCGCCCGCCAGCTACGCCGCCGCCGTCAACACCTTCGAGCAGAACTCCCAGTCCCTCTTCTACCAGGACGACACCTTCGCCACCGTGCTCGTGGGCGAGCTGAAGAACGGACACCGCTACCTCAAGCTCAACGGCAAGGTGGACGCCTCCACCGGCCTGGACATGGAGACGCAGATCATCGCTGGCCACCTGGGCATGCTGCTGCACCCGCGCCCCCCGGAGAACGTGCTCCTGGTCGGCGCGGGCTCGGGCGTCACCGCCGGCTCGGTGCTCGCGCACCCCGTCAAGCACCTGGACATGGTGGAGATCTCCCCCGCCGTGGTGGAGGCCGCCCGCCTCTTCAAGGCCGTGAACCGCAACGGCGTGGATGATCCGCGCACGCACGTTCACATCGACGACGCGAAGACGTTCATGGCGCTGGCCCCTCGCAAGTACGAGCTCATCATCAGCGAGCCGTCCAACCCCTGGGTGGCGGGCGTCTCCGGCCTCTTCTCGCAGGACTTCTTCCGCATCGCCGACCAGCACCTCACCGAGGACGGCATCTTCGTCCAGTGGATCCACACCTACGAGAGCAGCGAAGAGATCATCAAGCTGGTCATGCGCACCCTGCGCGACACGTTCCCGTACGCCACCACGTGGCTGGGGCCCACGGACCTCATCCTCGTGGCCAGCCGCAAGCCGCTGGAGTTCGACGCTCAGAAGGTCGCCGAGCGCCTCGCCATCCCCGAGGTGCGCGAGGACCTGGGCCGCACCGACATCCATGACGTCTTCGGCCTGCTGGCCAAGCAGGTCCACAGCGACGAGGGCCAGCGCGAGTTCGCCGGTATCGGCCCCATCAATACGGACGACCGCAACCTGCTCGAGTACGCCGCGCCGGTGGCCTTCTTCCTCCAGAACCAGGAGACGCGCGTCCACGACGAGCGCCGGGGCCCCGATGGAGGCTCCCGGCTGTGGATCCACCGCTACCTCCAGGAGCACCCGCCCACCGCGAAGCAGGCCGCGGACCTGTACCGCAACCTGGACCACAACCACGCCATCAATGATCCGCTGATCCGCGGGGCTGCCGCGCTCTGGCACTCGCTGGACCCGGACAGCCTGGAGGCCCGCGTGGCCCTGGCCCACACCACCTTGGCCCAGAAGGACGTGACGCTGGCCGAGTCCGTGCTCGCGCCCGCTCTGGAGCGCGGCAAGGATGATCCGCGCTTCATCTCCGCCTGGCTGCGCGTGGTGGCGGCCAAGGCCTGGGCCTCGCGCACCGCCTGGACCCCCGTCACCGGGCTCTCCGAGGCCGTGGACCTGGGCCAGCGGATGGTGTCTGCTCACCCCGAGGACGCCGAGCTCGCCAAGTCCCTCAAGACGCTCTGCGATGCCATTCCACAGGCCTGTAGCACTGCTCGAGGATCCGCTCCGGGTGCACCTTTATCGGGTGCTCCGGGGTCTCCGTGAGGGTCCTGGGAGGCTCATTTCTCATGAATTTCAGGTATTTCCACCCATCCTCCCGATGACGGATGGTATGGGTTGCCTGATCCATCTACTGTCCGCTTGCCCTCGTTGCTGATGGGTGCCGTCTCCCACCGCCAATACCCCCAGGAGTCTCTCATGAAGGCGATGCCGAAGAAGAATCTGCGCAAGGCCCGTGGTCAAGGCATGACCGAGTACATCATCATCGTTGCCCTCATCGCGATCGCCGCCATCGGCGTGATCACCCTGTTCGGCGACAACATCCGCAAGCTGTTCGGCGCTTCTGCCGCGGCCCTCGCCGGTAACTCCAGCGTGGCCAACGACGGCGCGAGCTCCAACGCCGCCCTGAACAAGAAGACGATGAAGAGCTTCGCCGAGAACAACGCCTACTAGTTCTCGCTGGCCGGTGGGAGCCCCGCATTGGCGGGGCACCTTCCTGGCTCGAAAAGGCGGCGCGGGTCCGAGAGGGCTCGCGGCCGCCTTTCTGCTTTTCTGGGGCCGGAGTTCCCTTCCCGCCGCGCTACGCCGAGCGGTTGAGGCTGGCCGTGATGGAGCGCACCATCGCACGCGGAGCGAAGCGCCCGCCGAACGAGGTGATCCAGTTGAGCGCGCCGTGGATGGCGAGCACCCGGCCCTTCATCATGGAGGTATAGGCGTCCGCGGCCACGTCCGGAGCCTGGGCGACGCCGGGCCGCTGGAAGAGGCGGCTCTTCTCGGTGCCGGCTCGCAAGGCGAACTCCGTGTGCGTGGCGCCGGGGCAGTGGCACGTCACGGTGACGCCGGAGCCCTTGAGCTCGTACGCGAGCGCCTCGGAGAACGAGATGACGAACGCCTTCGTCGCGAAGTAGGTGGCCATGTACGGCCCCGACTGGAAGCCCGCGGTGGAGGCGATGTTGAGGATGCGGCCGCTGCCGCGCTCCTTCATGGGCTTGGCGAACAGCCACGTCAGCTTGAGCAGCGCGGTGCAGTTCACCTCCACCATCTCCTCTTCGCGCGCCAGGTTCTGCTCGAGGAAGGGGCCCGAGGAGCCGAAGCCCGCGTTGTTCACGAGGAACTCCACCTCCAACTGGCGGGAGCGCACCTCGTCGAAGATGCGCTGGGGCTCCTCGGGGCGGGTGAGGTCGGCCGCGAGCACGTGGGCCTTCACCTTGTGCTCCTGCTCCAGCTTGGAGGCCAGCGCCTCCAGCTTCGAGGCGGTGCGTGCGACCAGGATGACGTCGTGCCCATCGCGGGCGAAGAGCTGAGCGAACTGCTCTCCCAGGCCTGCGGATGCGCCGGTGATCAGGGCGACTTTACGTGACATGAGGGACTCCTCCTTTGGCCGCTATATCACCGGTCCGCTCGGATGGAGCCGCCCGTCGGGGCCCGGCGCTACGCCGCCTTGCCGCGGGCCTTGATCACGTCGCGCAGCACGTTGTGGGTGCTGCGCAGCATCTCCTCGGTGGTGGCCCAGTCCACGCAAGCATCCGTCACCGAGCAGCCGTAGCGCAGCTTCGACAGGTCCGAGGGGATGGGCTGGTTGCCCGCCTCGAGGAAGCTCTCGATCATGACGCCGAGGATGGAGCGGTTGCCCTCGCGGATCTGGTGCATCACGTCGCGCATGACGAGCGGCTGCAGCTCCGGCTTCTTCCAGGAGTTGGCGTGGGAGCAGTCGACCACGATGTTGACCGGCAGCTTCGCCTTGGAGAGCGCCTGCTCGGCGAGTGAGACCGAGACCGTGTCGTAGTTGGGCCGCCCCGCACCGCCGCGCAGCACCAGGTGGCCGTAGCTGTTGCCCCGGGTGCGAATGATTGCCGACGCGCCGCTCTCGCTCAGCCCCAGGAAGCTGTGCGGTCGGGAGGCGGAGAGCACTCCGTTGACGGCGGCCTCCAGCGAGCCGTCCGTTCCATTCTTGAAGCCCACCGGCGTGGAGAGCCCGGAGGCGATCTCGCGGTGCGTCTGGGACTCGGCGGTGCGTGCGCCGATGGCGGTCCAGGAGATGAGGTCGCCGTAGTACTGCGGAGCGATGGGATCGAGCGCCTCGGTGGCGGCGGGCAGGCCCACCTCTGCCACGTCCAGCAAGAAGCGGCGGCCACGCTCCATGCCCTCCTCGATGTGGAAGGAGTCATCCATCCGTGGGTCGTTGATGAAGCCCTTCCAGCCCGTGGAGGTGCGCGGCTTCTCGAAGTACACGCGCATGACCACCTGGATGGTCTCCTTCACCTCCTCGGCGAGCCCCTTCAGCCGGCGCGCGTAGTCGATTCCCGCCACCGGATCATGAATGGAGCAAGGGCCGACGATGACGAACAGGCGCGGGTCCTTGCGATCGAGGATGTCCATCAGCGCTCGGCGGCCAGCGAGCACGGTCTCGGCCGCCCGGGGAGTCATTGGCACTCGCGCCTTGATCTCGGTGGGCGAGGGCATGTGGTCGAAGCCAACGACATTCAGGTTCTCGGTGCGAGCGGTCATGGTGCGAGCTCTATTGTGCAGCAGGTGCCCCCCGTTGCTCCATGGGGTGCACAGTGCTTGCTCAGTCTTCTCCCAGCGGGAGATCTCCCGGGAACAGACGGTGGCTCTCGAATACCGTGAGCACCACGATCCCGTCGGTTTGGATGCGGTAGACGATGCGGTAGTTTCGCAACAACACCTCTCGAAGGTCCTCGCGCCCCACTTCAGGAACACGCCTACCGGCTTTGGGCGTGCTTGCTACCCGCCGCGCCTGCTCGCGCAGCTTCTCGACCCATGCTTGGGCAGCGGCCGGATTGTCTGCACCGATGAAGCGGGCTATTCCGAGAAGATCATCTTTCGCCCGGCGCGACCAGAAGACACGGCGGGCGGCGCTCACGCCTTGGGCTTCCCCAACTGCTCGTCCAGAATGGCACCGAGTTCTTCATCCGAGAGAACCCGGCCTGCCTCGGCATCCGCGAGCCCCTCGTGAACGGCTTCAAGGAACCGGGCTCGGGACGCCAACTGGTCGAACTCTTCGGGAGCCAGCAGCACTGCGGCCGGCTTGCCACCCTGGGTGATGACGACGGGCCGTCGATGCTCCCTCAGCTTGCGGACGACCTCGGATGCCCGGGTTTTGAACTCGGCGATCGGCAGGATGTCCTCTGAGACCTGAAGGGGCTTCATGGGCGCTCCGATGGTCAATATTCTGGTCTAAAGATAGCCCTGTTCATGGACCAATGCACGGGGGTTCGCGGCTCTCATGTAAGGAAGTGCCGGACATTGCTCTGACTCACGAGCCGGTACGGCGGCGGGCCAGGAAGAGAGCGGCCATCAGCCCGCTCAGGGAGAGCAGGGAGAGGGCAACTCCTGCCCGGAAGCTCAGCGGTGCGTACTCGAAGCGCACCTTGTGGGTGCCGGCGGGGAGGCGCACGGCTCTCAGGGCGTAGTTGGCGCGGTGCAGGGGTACTGAGGCCCCATCGAGCGTCGCTCGCCAGCCGGGGTAGTGGCTGTCGCTGACCACGAGGTAGCTCTCGTCGCACGCCACCACTTCCAGTTCCAGCCGCTGTGCTCCCGAGTCCACGATCCGCGTCTGGCCTCCACACTCGGGCCGGTCCAAGGGCTCTCCTGTGGCCAGGAAGACAGTGTGGCGGAAAGGCTCCGCGGAATCGGTCACCGCCTTGAGCGCCTCCTCGTCCGGTACCACTTGGGCCTTCTGGACAAGGAAGGCCCGGGGCAGGGCTGTCTTCGAGCGCGAGAGCGTGGTGCCGTCCTCCAGCGTCTGGAGCAGTTCCAGGTCCTCATAAGGAGGCGGCCCCTGGCGCACGTACCAGGTGACTCCGGTCAGGTCGTACACGCTGCGCTCGCCCGCCAGGTGGAACACATCGCTCCGGGCGAGCTCGGGCGCTCCATAGCCCTCTAGCGCGGGCAGCCGCTCCTCGACGAAGCGGTTTGGGATGAGCCGATCCCGGCTCTGCTCGATGGTGCGGGACACAGCAGCGGGCACTTTGGTCGGATCCGCAGGTCCCTCGATGTCCGCGCTGATGCGGCCTTCGAGCAAGTCGGGCAGCTTCTGACGAATGAGCGAGGTGCGCGCCAGCGGCTCGTAGGGCGAGTACTTCGGCACCGTGAGCAGGTGATGCGCCGCCACCAGCTCCAGCACCGCCAGCGCCGCCAGGGCATGCCTCACGCGGCTCGGGCGTGCGTAGGAGTCCCGCAGGACGAACAGGAACGCCGTGGCCAACCCCAGGAAGAGCAGCGGCCAGGTGACGCCGGCCTCGGCGGACTCGCGCATCGGCAGCCGCTTGACGATGGGCCCGGCCACGCCGATGGCCACGCCCATTCCGATGAACGCCAGTACCGCTCGAAGCAGTGACGGCCTCACGTGCCGGGACAGCCGCCCCATGGCCTCCAGGCCGAAGCCGGACAGCAGCGAGATGCAGAACGCAGCACCCACGAAGTACTTCGCCGGGTAGCGGAACAGCGAGAATGGCGGCAGGTGCAACACCATGGCCGCCGGAGGGAAGTGGCGGCCCAGGCTCAGCAGCGCGAACAGGACGGCGCCTACCGCGAAGGGCCGCGCCCTCCGAGGCCCCGCGATCGCTCCCACCACCGCGAGCGCGACCGCCACCGAGCCCAGGAACTGGTTGAGGATGAACCACTGGTCCTCGCCCCAGTAGGGGCCTCGGGGCCAATCCGCCAGCGGCCACACCATGGCCAGCAGCTGCGGCCAGGACACGGACCACGCCAGCCGCTGCTCCGCGAAGCTGGCCGCGTTCGTGCGCAGCGAGTTCGCCGCGAACTCGGCCGCCGGGAGCAGCACCAGCGCGGACAGCCCGGCCGCCATCGCCATGCCGCCCGCCACCCGCGCCACTGCCTTCCACAGAGGCGCCTGGGCGACACCTTGCGGAGCTTTCACCCCGCGCCCTCGCGTCCCCCATACCGCCAGGAGCGACACGATGCCCTGCCACAGCGTCGTCTCCGGTGAGCCCGCCAGCAGGGACAAGGTCGCGAACACGGCGAGCCGGGCGATAGGCCCCGGTCCTGGCTTCACTGCGGTGGTCCGGGCTGCGGAGAGGATGAAGCCGCTCCAAGCCGCCGCGTTGACGACGTTCTGCTGGATGCCCAGGTCCGTCATCATCGGCGACACGCCGAACACGGCCCCCGCGACGAGAGAGGCCCCCCAAGACAGCCGAAGCTGGCGCGCCAGGAGGAACACGCCCACCGCTGCCACCGCCGCGTGGAACACCTGCATCGCCGTCATCGAGGCGATGGACCCCGTGAGCAACACCGCCGCCCAGCGCGGCGGGTAGAACACCTGCGAGTAGAGCGTCGCCGCGAACGGCTGCCCCAGGCGCATGTACGGGTTCCACAGGGGCAGCTCGCCCGCGTGCAGGGACTCGAGCAGGAAGGCCGAGTCCGGGAAGAAGATGCGGAACACGTCCCGCCCCGCCAGCAGGTGGCCGGTGAACACCGAGCGGTAGATCAGCGCCAGGATGGCCAGAAACCCGCAGACGGTGATCGCATTGCGCGTGGAGCGTTTCATCGTGAGCTCGAAGACGCGGACGAGCGGTTGCGGACCCAGAGCACGTAGTTGCCCTCGCGGGCCTCCTCACGCCAGCCGCCGCGCACCTGGAGCTGATCGAGGAGGATGTTACCCGGGTTCTCCAAGTCCCACAGGAGGTAGTCCGGGTCGTACTGGGCGAGCGACTCCTCCCACCCCGGCTCGCCCCAGACCAGATGCGTGTAGGCGTCGTGGATGGGTTGGGGGAAGGGATCGTTTCGGCTGTCGATGAAGACCTTGTAGTCCGGCCCCGCGAAGTAGGAGACGGCCCCGCCGATGATGAAGCGGTTGAGCACCTTGCCTGGTGGCAGCTTGCGCAGCGCCTCGAAGCAGGCCATCGGGAAGCGCGAGCGCATCACGCCTTGCTCCACTGGCACCGGTCTCTGCCAGCTCACCCCCGCCAGCAGGAGCAGCGCCAGCGCGGGCCAGATGGCTCCCTGGGCGCTGGCGCTCCAGCGTGCGAAGCGCTCATCGAGTGCCCGGACCGGACGACGGAGGAACTCCGGCCACGCGTAGGTGCGCCCCGACAGCGAGTGCTCCAGCAGTGCCAGCGCTACGAGCACCGAGGCAAACGGCGCATGCCGCTGCACCTTCAGCGCCGCGATGCCCAGCCCCACCGCGGGCAGCAGGATGGCCACGCGCCGCACCGGCGCCTGTCCCACGCAGAAGATCGCGATGCCCAGCAGCAGCAGGTACGCCCAGCTCCAGCCCATCGCGAGATCCAGCGGCACCCACTCGTTGATGTTCTGCGTGGACTTCAGCACCGAGTGGTGGAGGGGGTAGAGCCAGATGCTCGGGCCGCTCGGAGACACGGCGGCCACGAGGAACATGACGATGCTCGCGGCGATGGCGCGGTAGGCCCGGGGGCGCTGCTCGGGCACATCCAGCGCGTGGCCCACCGCCGTGGTCCCCAGGAACACCGGGCCCAGCAGCCAGCTCCCGTGCAGGTTGGCCCACGCCACGCCCATCAGCGGCGCGAACCACAGGACGCGGTCGTTCCTCGCACGCCACGCCAGCGCTCCGAGCACCGTGAGGGCGAACAGCAGGTGGCCCACATGGAAGGGCCGCTCCTGGCTCCAGGTGTACGCCTGGACGATGAGCACGAGGCTGAGCGCACCCAACGCCAGCAGGCCCCTCCGAGGCGCTGCCCGGCCGAACGCGGCCCACAGCACCATCAGGTTGGCTGCCACCAGGGACGCCGTGAGCAGCGCCGGGCCCGCCGCTCCCAGCACCTTCGTCAGCAGCACCGCCAGCACGCCGAAGCCCCACTCATGCGGCACCCAGCCCGAGGTTCCCGTGACGCTGAACGGATCCACCCGGTTGAAGCCGTGCTCCAGCACGTAGCGCCCACCCGCCAGGTGGAAGAACAAGTCGTAGTGCTTGAGCGGTGACACCCCGAGCTTCACGCCGAAATACAGGGCGAGCAGTGCGGCCGGTCCGGGGAGCAGCAGGGCCCGTCGGTTCACAGAGGGCTACCCCACGCTCGCCATGGGCGGCATCGAGGCGCTCGGAGCGGCGGAGGCCATGGGGGCTGCTGCCGGGGCCGAGGCGGGCGCGAAGCCGAGCCTGCGCAGCATCACCTTGCGGATGCTCGGGATGCGGAACCGGTAGATGAACGCGTCCGCGAAGTAGTGCGCCAGCACCACCCCGAGGCTCAGCGACGTGAGCACCCGCAGCACCAGGTGCGAGCTGCTCCCGATCGGATCGCCCGAGCCCAGGGTGCCTCGGCCCGCCCCATCCAGGATGAGCCCGTGGATGACGCCCAGCGAGAGCAGCGGCAGCATCGAGAGGATCATCAGCGGCCAGATCCACGCGCGCCCCAGGCGGGCCGGCGGATCGCCCTCGCGCGGCTCCATCATCCGCGCGGTGATCATGTAGTACTCGAGCCCGTGCATGGCCGGCAGCATCACGTTGCCCCACATGGGCGACACGAGCGTCAGCCCCGTCGCCGTGGCCACCGCGAGCAGGTAGAGCACCTTGGGCCCCGTGGCATTTCCCGCGCGCAGCACCGTGCGGAACAGCAGCGCGAAGAAGCCGAGCCACACCGCCAGGAACACCGCGAGCATGCCGTGGGGCAGCAGTGCTCCCTGGCCCACGTCCAGGTAGGGCGTGGCCCCCGGCTCGGCCGAGTCCGGGATGAAGAAGAGCCGCACCAGGATGAGGCTCAGCATCAGCGGCACGTACGTCTGCTGGAGCGTGCGCTCCCGAGGGTTGCCCGGCCCCAGCCCGGCCTGATGCGAGCGCAGCGTGTGCAGCGCCCAGAAGCCCTTGTGCTGCGACAGCGTGTGGTGCAGCCCGAACACGTTGAACAGCACGCCCACCACGTAGATGTGCGCGTCCTTGTTCGCGTAGTACGTGAAGATGAACCCCGCGCCCACCGCCAGCATGCCCAGCGTCCCCGCCAGGATGGTGCGCGGCTGCTTCGCCTCGGCGGTGAGCACGTCCCGGTGCACCGCGAAGAGCAGGTAGGTGAGCACCACGTGGGTGCCGTTGCCGAGGATGTTTTGCGCCGTCCAGACCGCGAGCCGGTTCACCTCGTCCCCCGCCCGGAGCCCCACCAGCGCGCTCACCACCGCCGAGCCCACCGTCAGCAGGAGGGGCAGCGCCAGGAACGCCGCGTCCGCCCGGGGCGAGAAGAGCCACAGCCCCCGGAAGGGCAGGCTCCCGCGCGGGGCGGTAGCAGGGGAGGGCCCAGAGGCCAGGGCAGGGGTCGACGCGGTCATCACTCCCAGTATACCCGCCCTCGGGGGCGGGAGATCAGGGGGCTGCGTCCTTGGCCACGCCCCGGCCCCACTGCTCGGCCACTGCCTCGGCCAGCCGACGCGAGAACTTGGGCCGCCCACTCGACTCGTTGAGGTGGGTCACGTCGATGAAGTCCTCGGCGGTGAACTCGGGGCTCTCGGCCAGGTCCAGCACCTTCGCGCCCGTCTCCTTCTCGATGAGCGCCAGCACGGCAGCCAGGCGGGCACGGCCCCCGGGGGTGGGCTGGTTCCACGCCGGGTTCCGAGGCGCCAGCACCACCCGCGTCTCCCGCGACACCGAGGCCAGGGCTCGCACGGCCTCGATGAAGTACCGCACCTGTTCCTCATCGAAGCGCAGCTCCAGGATGTCGCTCGTCTCGATGCGCCACTCCAGGTCTGGTTTCAGCGCCTCCGGGGTGCTGCGCAGCCGGGCCCAGGCGAGGTAGTCCTCGCGCGTCCCGTCGAAGATCCAGCGCACCTCGCCCCGGTGCACGGGATCCCACTCGGGGAGCTGGCGGTGCTCGGCGGCCATCCGCCCCTCGTGGATGCGGGTCACCCAGTCCCTGCGCTCCAACAGGACCGCATCGAGCGACTCGGGCACGGGCCACCAGTCCGGCTGCTGTCTGTCGAGGAACTGGTCCTCCAGGAGCGACTTCATCACCTTGGGCGAGCTCCCTCCCAGCAGCCGCAGCGCGGCCAGGTGCGAGGCCTCCTCGGGCGAGCGCCGCGCGATCCGGGCCAGTGCGAGCGGATCCGCCAGCAGGGCTTTCTTGATGGCCGACAGCTCCCGGAAGTTCACGGCCCGGCCGCGCGCCAGCGTGGCTTGGAACGGGGTGAACTCGACCAGGGCGAGCAGGGCCTTGTGGCCGGTGGGCTCGAAGGTGCTCGCCACCCTGCGCGCGAGCAGGGACTGGGTCTCGGGATCCACGCCCGGGAAACCCACGTTGTACGCGGTGACGGGCGCGCCCACGTGTTGCTCGAAGGTCTCCGGAGAGAAGCCGTGCTGGATGATCGAGGAGCCGAAGACGATCACCGCATCGTCACGCTGAGCAATCCCCGGCAGCGCGTCCAGGAAGTTCACGAGCCGCTCGGTGCCTTCACTGAACTGGTGGAGTCTCTCCGGAGGCGAACCCCGCTCCACGAGGGCCGCGAGCCCGCGCGCCAGCCCCAGCGCAGCCAGCAGCAACACGAGCCCCACCCCGAGGGTCCGGGCGGCGATCCGTTCGCTGGAGGGGGAGGGGGAAGTCACGGGCGGCTCAGAACTGGAAGTAGATGAAGCTGTGGCCCTGCGTCCCGATGACCATGGCCACGGCGAAACACGCGGTCACCACGGGCCACAGGATGGGGCGCTGGCGCAGCTCTGTCTTCTCCGCGAGCGCCGAGGCCGCATGGCACAGCACGAGCCCCGCCACCACGAAGAGCAGGGTAAGCACGGCGGGCCAGGTGAAGCTGGAGGCCAGGGTGGGCATGTGCATGCCCTGCAGCACCCGGAGCGCTTCAGGCAGGCTCTCCGCGCGGAACAGCACCCAGCCGAGCACCACGAGGTACAGCGTCCCCAGCCGCTTCGCCCAGAGCACCGCCGCCGAGGGCGTCTGCTTCAGCCCGGGGAAGCGATCCACCAGCTGGTGCGCCACCACGAGCAGCAGCCCGTGGTACAGGCCCCAGAGGACAAAGGTCCAGTTGGCCCCGTGCCACAGCCCGCCCAGCAGCATGGTCAGCATCAGGTTGCGGTAGCGGTGCCCTCGGTTTCCTCCGAGCGGGATGTAGAGGTAGTCCCTCAGCCACGTGGACAGTGACAGGTGCCAGCGGCGCCAGAAGTCGATGGGCGAGGTGGCCAGGTACGGCAGATCGAAGTTGGGCGGCAGCACGAAGCCCAGCAGCAGCGCCACGCCGATGGCGATGTCCGTGTACCCGGAGAAGTCCCCGTAGATCTGCCCGGTGAACGCCAGCGCCCCTGTCCAGGCCTCCAGCGCGCTCGTGGCGCCCGACCCGTGGAAGAGCGCATCCGCGGGCCCCGCGAGCAGATCCGCCACCGTCTTCTTCAGCAGTCCCACCGCGATGAGGAGGTACCCGCGCCGCACCTGCTCCCAGCGAGGCGCCTGCATCTGCTCGAACTGCGGCAGCAGCACGGAGGCGCGGATGATGGGGCCCGCCACGAGGTGCGGGAAGAACGACACCGCCGCCAGGAACTCCTCGGGGCGCTCGCGTGCGGGCAGCTCCCGGCGGTAGACGTCGATGGTGTAGCTCATGCTCTGGAACGTATAGAAGGAGATGCCCGCCGGGAGCAGGAGCGAGAACGTGGGCTCCGGCAGCGCCACCCCCAGCGCCCCGAGCAGCCCGTGTGCCGAGTCCGCGAAGAAGCGCGCGTACTTGAAGAAGCCCAGCACTCCCAGGTTCGCGACGATGCTCGTGGCCAGCAGCACGCGGCGCTTCCGCTCGTCCTGGGAGCGCGACAGGCGCAGGGCGATCCAGAAGTCCAGCAGCGCGGTGCCCAGCAGCAGCGGCACGCAGCGCAGGTCCCACGCGCCGTAGAAGAGCAGGCTGCCCACCACCACGAGCCACAGCTTCGCCACGCGCGTCCTCGCGGCGAAGTGAAACGCCACGAAGAAGACAGCGAAGAACAGCCAGAACAGGGCGGTGTTGAAGAGCATGCGGACGGGCGCGGCCGGGAGCCGGCGCCATCATCGCCCGCGCAACGGCGGGGACGCTACCTTCCGGGCATGCTAAGAGAGGGCGCGCATGGAAGGCCGCCTGCTGCTCAAAAACTGCGCCGTCTTCCGGGCGGACGGCCGAGTCCGCACCGGCATGGCCCTGGTGGTGCAGGACGGTCTCATCCGCCGCGTCGCCCCGGACTCGGAGATCCCCGTCCTCCCGGGCGACTGGGAGGTGGCCTGCAAGGGCCGCGTCGTGGTCCCTGGCTTGGTGGACTGCCATGCGCACCTCGTTGGGGGCCAGCTCCTCCCCCCCACGGGTAACTTCCTCCTGCGCACCCCGGCGGCCCGCCTGGAGCGACGCAAGGAAGTGGCCTCGCAGCTCACGGTCGGGGAGATCGAGGCGCTGACCCGCTTCGCCCTTGCTCAGTCCCTGCGGAGTGGCATCTCCCTGGTGGTCGAGCACCTGGAGGCCCCGCTGACGGTCGCCCGGGCGCTCGAGGTGCAGGCGCGGGTGGCCCAGCAGCTCGGCATTCGCCTCGTCACGGGCCATTCCACCCACAGCCTTGCCGGGGACAGCGCCGCCGAGTCCTGTCTCGAGGCCAACGCGGAGTTCGCCCAGCGCTACCGCACCCACCCGCTGGTGCGCGGCGCCCTGGGCTTCCAGAGCTCCCACACCTGCGAGGACACCCTGCTGCGCCGGGTGAGCGCCCTGGGCTCGGAGCTGGAGGTCCCCATCCTCTTCCACCTCGCGGAGGGGGAAGACGATCTCGCCGTCACCTACGCCCGGCACGGCAAGCGCGTCGTGCCCCGGCTGGCGGACCTGGGGCTCCTGGGGCCTCGGAGCATCGGGGCGCGGGCCCGGAGCATCGACACGGGCGAGGCCGAGCGGCTCGTGGCCACGGGCACTTTCGTGGCGCTCAGCCCCCGTGCCCACCTCACCTCCGAGCGAGCCGGTGAGTCGCTGGAGGCCGTCCTCGCCCGGCACCACCTTGTCGGTCTGGGCACCAGCGGCCATGGCACCCTCTGGGACGAGGTGCTCGCCGCCTTCATGGGCTTGATGCGCATCTCCCGCGTCGGCCGCCTGCCGGATCCGGATGGCGCCTTGGCCCAGTTGCTGGTGAACGGCCCGGCGGAGCTGTGCACCCGCATCTACAGCGCGCCCTCGGGCACGGTGGTGGAGGGCTGCATCGCTGATCTCGCCGTCTACGACTACGTGCCCACGGCGGACCCGGAGACCGGCTACTCGCCGCACCTGCTCGGCCAGCTCGCGCGCTCTCGGGTGGCCTGGACCCTCGTCAACGGCCGCGTCGCCATGCGCGAGGGCCAGCTGCTGGGCATGGACTTCACGGAGCTGGCCTCCGACGCCAGCGCCGCGCTCACCAGCATCTGGACCCGCGCCCGCCTCTCGGGATGAGATGAGCCCCTCGAGCCCCTCCCTCGTCGACAGGCTTCGCTCCGCCCGGGAGAGGCGGGGCGCCCTGCTCTCGGACGCACGCACCACCGCCTTCCGCCTCGTGAACGGCGTGCCGGACGGCATGCCGGACGTCACCGTGGACACCTTCGCCGGCGTCCACGTGGTGAGCCTCTACCGGGACTTCACCCCCGTCGAGGAGCAGGCCCTGCTCGACGCCGCCCAGGAGGCTTGGTCCCCGCGCAGCCTCTACCTCAAGCGCCGCCCCCGCGAGGCCCGGGTGCTGGCGAACACCGCCCGGGACGTGATCGCCCCGGAGCAGCCCGCTCGAGGCGAGGCCGTGGAGTCCCTCGAGGCGCTGGAGAACGGCCTGCGCTTCCTCATCCGCCCGGCCCAGGGGCTCTCGGTGGGGCTGTACCTGGACATGCGGGAGACCCGAGCGTGGCTGCTGGGGCAGGTGAAGGGGCTCACCGTGCTCAACCTCTTCTCCTACACCTGTGCCTTTGGGGTGGTGGCCACTGCGGCAGGTGCCTCGCGGGTGCTCAACATCGACACCAGCCGCCGCGTGCTGGACTGGGGCGAGGAGAACGCCCTCCTCAACGGCCAGCCCGTGGACCGCTACGACTATGTAGCGGGGGACGTGTTCGATTGGCTCGGGCGCCTGGCGAAGAAGGGGCAGGGGTTCGATGTGGTGATCTCGGATCCCCCCTCCTTCTCCACCACACGGACGGCGCGGTTCTCCGCGGCCCGGGACTACCCCCAGCTGGCCGAGGCCGCCGCGCGCCTGGTCGCCCCCGGAGGGAGGCTGGTGGCCTGCTGCAACCTCTCCACCCTCACACCCCGCCGCTTCGAGGCCATGGTGCTCGAAGGGGTGGGGCGGGCGGGCCGGCAGGGGCGCTCGGTGCTGGCGCTCGGTCCCTCACCGGTCGATTTTCCGTGGTCGCCCGAGGCTCCTCCAGGTCTCAAGGTGCACGTCGTCCAACTGCGGTAGAGTCGCCTCGATGTCCACTTCCCCGTCCCTCAACGTCTCGCGAGACACCGTCCGCTTCGGCAAGTACCGGCTCGTGGACCGCATCGCCGTGGGCGGCATGGCGGAGATTTTCCTGGCGCAGCAGACGGAGGGCGAGGGCCTGGAGCGGCCCGTCGTCATCAAGCGCATCCGCCCGCACCTGTCCAAGCACACCACGTTCGTGAAGATGTTTCTGAACGAGGCGCGGCTGGCAGCGCAGCTCAACCACCCCAACATCGTGCAGATCCATGACTTGGGGAAGATTGGCGAGAGCTACTTCATCGCCATGGAGTACATCTTCGGCCGGGACATGCGGCGAGTGATGCCCAAGGCCGAGCAGCTGGGGATTCCGTTCCCGCTGGTGTATGCGCTGCGCATTGCCTCGGACGTGTGCGCGGGGCTGCACTACGCACACAAGAAGGTGGACCTGTACGGCAACCCGCTGAACATCGTCCACCGGGACGTGACGCCCGAGAACGTCTTCGTGTCCTTCGACGGCACGGTGAAGCTCTTGGACTTCGGCATCGCCAAGGCCGCCAACCAAGTGGAGCAGACGCGCTCGGGCGAGCTGAAGGGCAAGCTGAGCTACATGAGCCCCGAGCAGTGCTTTGGCAAGCCGCTGGACTGCCGCAGCGACATCTTCTCCGTGGGCGTGGTGCTCTACGAGTGGCTCACCGGCTTCAAGCTCTTCACCGGCGAGTCCGAGGTGGCGGTGATGCGCAGCATCACCGACGGGAAGATCTACGCCCCGTCCTACTTCAAGGCGGACATCCCCGAGCCCGTCGAGGAAATCCTCATGAAGGCGCTCGAGAAGGACCGGGAGCGCCGCTACCAGACGGCAGGGGAGATGCGTGCGGCGATTGACGCGTTCCTCAGCACGTACGACTTCACCCCCTCGCCGCAGCACCTCTCCAACTTCCTGCGGCAGCTGTTCCACGACGAGCTGAACGAGGAGCAGGGCCGGCTGAAGCAGACGACGAGCTCGGACCAGGTGCTGGCGCTGGAGGACGAGGTGACGCCCATGTCCTCCAATCCCGTGAGGGAGGGTCCGCCGTCGAGGGAGGGCCGCAGCGCCTCCGAGCGGTTGATCAGCCTGACGCTGCCCGGAGAGCAGATCGAAGCGCTGGAGGCCATCGCGCGGCGCACGGGCGTCAGCGTGAACAAGATGGTGGGCGAGCTGCTCGCGGCCTGGCTGAAGTACCGCTGAGCCTCGTGGAGGGCGGACACGATGCCTCGCCTGAAGCTGGTCCTCGAATACGACGGCACGCGCTACGTGGGGTGGCAGGTTCAGTCCAACGGACGGGCCATCCAGGCCGAGCTGCAAGAGGCGCTGGGCAAGCTCCTGGGCGGACCCGTGGAGGTGACGGCGGCGGGACGGACGGACTCGGGGGTGCACGCCACGGGGCAGGTGGTGTGCTTCGACACGGAGCGCACGCTGCCGCTCAAGGCGTACTCGCGCGGGCTCAACGGCCTGCTGCCCGAGGACATCGCCGTGGTGAGCGCCGAGGAGGTACCCCCGGAGTTCGATCCGCGCCGCTGGTCTCGGGGCAAGCGGTACCGGTACTGGGTGAGCAACCGGCCCACGCGCTCGCCGCTGCTCCGGTACACGCACTGGGCGCTGTTCACGCCGCTCCAGGTGGAGGCCATGGCCCGCGCCGCCCGGCACCTGCTGGGACGGCATGACTACTCCTCGTTCCGGGCCTCGGACTGCCAGGCCGCGCATGCGGTCCGCGAGGTGCGCCGGCTGGATGTGGTGGGGGCGGCGGGGGACGAGGTGTCCTTCGTGGTGGAGGGCACGGCGTTCCTCAAGCACATGGTGCGCAACCTGGTGGGGACGTTGGTGGAGGTGGGAAAGGGCCGCAAGCCGGAGGCGTGGGTCGCCGAGGTGCTGGCCACCCGGGACCGGACGAAGGCAGGCCCCACGGCGCCGCCGCAGGGGTTGGTGCTGGAGGAGGTCTTCTATGGAGACGGGCCGCCCCCTCGCACGGCTGGGGACTCGGCGGACGTGTTTGATGACGAGCCATGAGGCCTTGGGGCGGGGCTTGCGGTAGGCTCCGTCGGTGTGAGCTCCAAGCCCAGCGTTCTTGACCCGGTACGTGTCCGTATCCGCCGCTTCCAGTTCGTCGTGGGACTCGGCTTCCTGGCGCAGGTGATTGGCTCCGTGCTCTCGGTGGCCCTGGCGTACCGGCTGACCCAGCGCGTCCAGGATCTGCCCGAGGGGCTTCGGCTGGCCATCGGCGTCCCGTTGCAGAACCTGTGGGTGCTCGCGGTGCTTCCGCTGCTCTGCTACGGCGCGGCGCGCATCATCGAGCTGAAACCGCTGTCTACGGCCATTGGCGGAGTGCTCTCCGGCCAGGTCTTCATCCTCGCGCTGAACTTCGCGTGGGGCGGACTGGAGGGGCTCTGGCCCGGGCCCGCGGTGTTCGTCCTGCAGCTCTCGGCGCTGGCGGCAGGGGTGCTTCTCAGCTACCGGGCGGTGTTGAAGGGGAGGGCGACGGCGGCTCAGGGGGCAGCCAAGGCCCAGGCCCAGGCGGATGCTCGGAAGGTGGAGTACCAGGAGTTCCTGCGCGAGGCCGAGCTTGGGGCAGAGAAGGCGGCCCAGCGAGAGGCAGAGCGGGCAGCCGCGGCCTCCGCAGGGAACTCCCCCCCTTCCGCGGCTCCGGCAGCTCCGGCCAGTGAAGCTCCGAGCCCCGAATCCTCAGGCGAGACGAAGGCTTCGACTCCTCACTGAGAGAGGGGCCTCAGGGCCTGCCATCCCCCGGGGCGGATGCCCCGGTGACGCATGCGGACTGCCGCCAGAGGTGGGCTGGAGTAGGTCTTGAAACCGCTTGCAGGATGAACCTGATAGGTATGAACTCTCTGTTTATATAGGAAAAATCGAGAGCAGCTGACAGGAGGCCACTTGTCCGATAGCGCCGAAAGACTGGATGGGCGAAGTGCGCTCCCATGAGGTGGAGTGACCCTGCAGACATGCAGTCTGGTCAAGCTGCGGTGGAAGCAGCGATCACGCTGCCTCTGACCGTGTTCCTCATCCTTGGCACGTTCCAGCTCTTCCTGCTCCTCCAGGCCCGCATCCTCACCGAGTACGCCGCCTTCCACGCAGTCCGCACCGGCGTGGTCAAGCACGGCGACTGCGAGGCGATGACCCACGCCGCCATCGCCACCTTGTTGCCCTCCTTCGCCCGGACGGACTCCCCGGCCGCGCTCGGGGCCGCCTTCCGCGAGCACAAGGAGGACCAGTACAAGCCCCACCTGGACATGGGCTTCAGCGGCGACATCGTCTGGGTGGCGCGCTCGAGCCCGCTGCTCGGCGACATCTCCCCCACCGAGGAAGAGGACTTCGATGACCCGGCGCGCTACCAGTCCATCCAGGACGTGGTGCGCCTGGAGGCGCGGATCGTCTTCTGGTACCCGCTGCGCGTTCCCTTCGCTGACTGGGTGCTGACCCGGATGTTCCTCGCGCACATGGGGCTGCGGAACTACACCGGGGCCGATCCGCTCCAGCCCGTCCGCACCGCTGCCTGGACGCGGGGACGGAACGCCATCCCGCTGGGGGCTGCTATCCAGCAGGAGCTGCTCTCGCGCGTGAACCGCAGGGAGTACGTCTTCCCGCTCCAGGCCACGCACGTGATGCGGATGATGACGCCGCCACGGCCCCAGTACTTCGTGACCCAGAACTGCCCCCCCACCCCGGAGGCGCTGTGAGCCGGTCCAGTCCTCGCGGCCAGACGCTGGTGCTCTTCAGCCTGACGCTGCTGTTCCTCACGTTGATGGTGACCCTGACGCTCGCGTTCTCCATGAAGGTGCGCGAGAAGCTGGAGGCCCAGAGCGTGGCGGACCTGGCCGCCTACAGCAACGCGGTGGCCACCGCGCGCACCTTCAACAGCATCGCCCTCATGCGGCGCGCCCAGACGGCCCACCTGGTGGCCATGTCGGGTGTGCAGAGCCTCATCAGCTGGACCAGCGTCACGCGCGCCAACCTCAATGCCGCTCGCATGGCCGCCAACAACTGCCAGGCCGCCGCCGCCGTCCTCCAGCCGCTGGACGAGCTGAATGCGGAGATCCAGGAGAAGTGGAACAAGCACGACGCGCTGGCGGGTGTGCAGGCCTACAACATCCAGGTGCTGGGCTATTACATGGCCTACCTGCAGGGCAAGTTCGTCGAGCAGCTCCAGGAGTCGGTGTCAGGCGGGCCGAAGTCCTTCGCCCAGCAGTACGCGAAGCTGGCCTCCGAGGGCAGCGCCTGGCCGAACGAGCTGCACGCGGGCCCCACGGCGGTGTCGCTCGCGGAGCTGAACCATGCCATCGCGGGAGGCGAGGACTTCTCCCTGGACATGGCCATGGCCACCCGAGGCTACGAGTTCATCACCCGCCGCCAGGGGATGCCCGCGTTCACCGGCGGCGACGGCGGGGTGCTCGGCCGGCTGACCACCGCAGGCGCCCGGCTGCGCGTCATCAACCAGGGAGGCAGTGCCTACTGGGGCGACAAGCTGGGGCACGGGGGGCGCGCGGACCTGCCCCACTACACCTGGGCCGAGGATCACGCCGAGGTGGAGATCACCTTCCCGGGCTGTGCGCCCTTCGTCGTGAATGCCACCGCGGGCGTGAAGTCCACGGACAAGCTGGACAACTCCGACGACCACTGGTGGACGCCCGGAGGCCCGATGCTTGGCGTGGCGGATCCTGGCATGGAGAAACAGTTCCGGCACACGCTGATGTACGTGAGGCCCGAGGACCAGCCGTCCACCTTCTTCGGCGGCTTCACGTACAACACCGCGGACGATACGGCGAACAACCTCTGGGCGCAGCCCAAGCTCTTCGCGCTCGTGCAGCGGGACTACAAGCAGCGGGGGCTGCGATCCGAGCCCTGGTACCTGCAGTTCACCTTCAGCTTCACGCCGGGCAAGGCCAGCGAGTTCGACAACCATGGCTGGCACCTGGCGAACGGCACGGACATCAGCGTGCAGCAGGCGCTGGCCACCGGGCTGGCCTACTACCACCGGCGCGGCCACTGGGACGAGCCGCCCAACCTGTGGAACCCGTTCTGGCGCGCCACCCTGGTCCCCGCGGACGCGGACATCGGCGGCAAGCTGTTGCGCGGCGGAACGGACGTGCCCAACACGGTGGGCGGGGTGGCGGCCGAGGCCTTCAGCGAGCTCGTCCGCGCCGGCTACAAGGGGGTGCACTGATGCGAGCCTCGAGGCGGCGCGGCCAGGCCATGGCGGAGATGGTGCTGGGCCTCATGATCTTCGTCACCGTGGTGGCGTTCGGCATCCACTTCGCCGAGGTGGGCTACCTGTCCCTGCGCGTGCATGAGGCGGCTGTCTCCCCGCTGTGGGACGCCACCGCCCTCCGGGTGCACAAGATGATGCCCAACGAGGACAAGATTGGGGACTTCTCCATGTTCCCCAACATTGCTCCGGCCGTGACGCGCGATGCCAACGCTCGCTACCGCGACTTTGACGGGCGCCGCTCCAGCAACAACAGCTCGAGCATCACCCACGTCTTCACGCGCATCGACAGCCTGGAGGTGCAGTGCGAGGTGGACGACCGGGTGGAGTTCGACGTGCCCCGCAGCCTGCGCCCCATTTTGATGGTGCCTCAGCAGGGCGACTGGAACCAGGGGGATACCACCCCGGACTTGGGGAATGCCACGGACAGCGTGCTCGATGGCGTCTACGAGAACGTGGGCGGCGTGTCGTGCACCGCGAACGCACGCCTGCAGACGCTGCCCTCGCTGACCACCACCTTCCTGGAGGGGGACTCGGGCTTCTTCAAGGAGCAGCACGCGGTGCTGCGGGACATGAAGGCGTGCGCTTCGGGGCGGGCCATCAACGGCGAGTGCAAGGGCCGCTATGCCATCCTCCTGGGAGACTTCGCCTTCGCCGACACGGACGTGAGCGGCCAGTGCCCCCTGCGGCCCGAGCAGCCGGATGTGCCGTGCGGCGAGAACCCGGCCTACTACTACGGGGTGAGGAAGGTGTTCGACAACAACGACCGCTCGGCGGGGCGGGATGCGTCGGACTTCGCGCGCGTCTTCGTGGGCTACAGCCCTATTGATGAGAGCGGCTTCTTCATGAGCTACCGCGGCGAGGAGGACGACTACCAGGAGCCGGACACTCCCGCCGGTGAGGCGCTGGATGCGGTGGATCGCGACCGCAACACGGGAGGCGTGCCGGACCGGCCCGCCAAGCGCCGCCCGTCGAAAGAGTGCTTCCTGGGACTGCTGGGATGCTGAGCGCGCTGCTGGTGCTGGCGGTGGCTGCGGCGCCGGCCAAGGCAAGCGCTCCGCCTCCCGAGGATCCCCTGCAGTGGCAGGTTCCGGGTCAGGTGTCCGTGGTGGAGGTGCCCGCGAAGATGGACGTGGGCGGCATCCCGGTCCGGTTCCGGGTGGTGACCTCGAAGGAGAAGGTGGAGTTCCTGCTGAGGCACTTCGGGCAGGCCTTCGCGGACGCGGGCTTCTACATCGAGCGGAAGCAGCAGCGGCTGGCGCCCCAGCCTCACCTCACCGCGCTGAACACGCGGACGCTCACCTCGTACACCGTCATCCTCACGCCCCAGGCGGGAGGGCTCACGGAGGTGGTTGTCGGCGAGGCGCGGCTGGGCGCCCGGCGGCCCACGGCGCCTCCTTCGGTGCCCGTCTACCCTGGAGCGAAGAACCTGCTTCAGGCGGACTTCGAGGGCGCGCAGACCCTGGGCTACGAGGTGCAGGCTCCGGCGGCCGAGGTGAAGGCCTGGTACCAGGAGCAGCTCTCCCGCGCCGGGTACCGAGCGGAGGAGCCGTTCGTGTTCCGGAAGAAGGCGCAGGAGGTGAGGGTGGAAGTCACTCCCCACGCGGGAAGCCTCCACGTCCTCCTCTTCTTGCGCACGGCGGGGGAAGCGCCATCGAAGTGACGTCTGCCGGGCCCTCAGCATTGTGAGGTGGACATTCTGCTTCCGGAGATACTCTCCGTGGGTGGACACCTTCCAGGCCGCTTGCGAGCTTCGCGCGCTTTGAAAAAGGAGGTTCACCCCATGTCTTTGTTCCCCCGCGTCCGCGGCCTGTTCTCAACGGCTCCCTGGTTCCTCGCGCTGGTTCTGTCGCTGGGGGCCGTGGGCTGTCATGACGAGGACTCCAAGTGCGACGAGCCACCGGACACGTGCAACCCGCCGCCGCCTCCCGATGCCGGCATCATCGTGGATCCCAACGTCTCGATGCTGCTGACGAAGAACGATGCCTTCTACGCAAGGAAGGGTCTCGAGTTCCAACCTCGGGACTTCACCGCCGCTCCCGCGGAGCTGGTGCCCCAGGATGGCGGGACACCGGTCCCTGGGGTCGTCATGGCGCCGGGCGTCGTCCGCTTCGATGTTCCGCCGGGCACCTACCTGGTGAAGTCCAACAGCGCGCAGTACTTCGTTGTTTCCTGGCGCTCGGTGGACATCAGCACCCGGCTGTACGGCCGGCCGGGGCGCGGGAGCGTGTTCTTCCCGAACCCCGTGAGCGCCAGCCTCAACCTGTTGGGGCTCGCGCCGGACCCGGATCCGAACTGGAACAACTACTCGGAGCTGAGCTTCCACTCGCTGGACATCGAGGACAGCGGCTCCTTCTCCCTTCCGCAGGAACTGGCGGAGGGACAGACGTCGCTCATGACCACGGAGGCCAGGTACAACTCGGACTACGGCAACGTCCCCCGGTTCGACCCAGCGCAGGGTGACAGCGCCTGGGTGGTGCAGACCCAGCAGCGTGACGCGGGGCCAGAGCCGGAAGGTGGGGCGCCCCGGGCCTACACGTCCCTGGTGCGAGCGGCCCAGCTCAACCCGTTTGCCTTCAATGGGGGTGTGTTCTCCGTGGAGGCCACCCTCCAGCCGGCGCCCGAGCAGACGGTGCGCTTCGATTGGCGGCGGGATGAGTTCAATGCGCTGCGCATCGCCTCCACGACGGGGGCCCCTTCCGTTACCGGCTTCGTGGACGTGTATCCCACGCTGAGGACGGCCCAGGAGGGGTGGTTCGACTACTCCGTCAACCCGATGCTGGACTACGCACCGCTGCGCAACTCGCCGCAGGTGCCGGTGGTCAAGGAGCTGTCCTTCGGCAATCCCTATCCCATGGGCTGGGAGCCGATGGCCCAGTTCAGCAGCACCTATTCCTTCAACGTGACGAAGCATGACGGGAGCCGCACCGTGCGGGCGAATGAGAGCTTCCTCTCCACCGAGGCGGTCAGTGAGCTCGGGTCGACCCCCGTCCGTCCCCGCGTTTCTCTGCCGCGTTCCTTCCAGGTGGATGGGGTGTCCGCGACGACTTCGCGGATCCTGGAGACGGCCACGCCTCTGGTGACCTGGGACGCACCCGCCCTGGGCTCGGCGACGGGCTATGTGCTCCAAATCACCCGCTACAACGCGGACATCAACTTGCTCACCAATGTGGCCCGCATCTACATGGGGCCCGATGAGCGCAGCGTGCGGCTGCCTCCGGGGCTGCTCACGTCGGGCAATGACTACGTGCTGCGGCTCATGGCTCAGCACATGCCCGGGGTGAGGACGGAGCGGGGGTGGTTGACGCTCGTCGTGCCGTCCGCGACCGCGAGCACCAGCAGCGCCATGCTCACGTTGCCGTAGGGCTCGATCGGATAGATGCGCACAGCGGGATAGCCCAGAAGAGCGCATCGCACCTCTCCCAGGGAGGGGGAATGGCCTGCGCCACTCCTCCCTCTGGGCAAGTGACCGTTTTTACAAGGGCTGTTCTGGCTCAGGGGATCAGCGCTGCCAACCAGGAGGGCTGGTCGAAATATGAGCGAGCGGCCAGGGCTCACCGGTGAGCCCTGACGACCGGACTTCTGGGGGAGAACCTCCAGGCGGCCAAGGCTCACCAGTGAGCCCTGACGACCGGTAGCGGAGGAGCCCACGTCTCTGCGCTACCGGGAGTCCGCAGGAGCGGAGGTGGGCGGATTTTTGCGGCGGTGGCCAAACGCCCGGGCGTAGCAGCGGCCCTGGATGAAGACCAACCCATTGGCCTCGCACTCTGCGGCATCTTTCGAGGGGACCTCCACCCAGCATCCTCCGTTGATGGGGACCTGCTTTCCCCCCGGGCATTGGCCTCGCTCGGTGGGCCGTAACTGTCCCGGCAATGGCTCGGCGTTCGGGTCCTGGTGGATCGCCTCTGGCTGGCGAGGCGGTGGAGCGGAGGCCTCGGTTGTCTTCGAAGCCGCTTCCGCCACACCGGTGGTGTCCGCGTCCGGCCGGTCCGTGTCCACGGCTTGGGTGGTAAGCGAGGCCTGAGGGGAGCGCGAGTGCGTGAATTGCCAGGCCCCCAGCGCCAGCAGCAAGCTCACGAAAGCCCCCACACCTCCGGCCCTCCACACGCGGCGTTGATGCCGTGAACGGGAGCGGGTGGAACTCTCCGGCGGAAGTGGCATCTTCTCCTGCGCTGCGAAGGCTTCGAGTGCTTCGGCCAGTTCGCCCGCCGGGCCGCGCGCCTCGGGAGACAGCGAGAGCATGCGCACGATCAGCGCTCGGAGCGCTGATGGCACCCCATCCAAAGGAGGCTCGAGTGAGAAGGGATAGTCACCGGTCAGGAGCCGATGGGCGGTGACACCCAGGGCGAACACATCGTCTGCGGGCCCGGCGAGGTACCGGGCGCCGGGGTGGTTCTCTGCGTTCCGCTCGAACTGCGCCGCCTGGGGAGATTGATAGGGAGGAGTGCCAGGAGGCAGCGGTTGGAAGGTCAGCCGTGCGGCGGACTGGTAGTGACCGGCGCCGAAGTCCATGAGCATGGCGCGGCCGTCCGAGTGCCTCACCACGACATTGTCCCCTTTGACGTCGCGGTGGACCGCTCTGCAGTCGTGGGTGGCCTCGAGCGCGCGGGCCAACTGAGAGAGCAGCAGTGCCACCTGAGCAGGGGAGGGACGGTGCTGACGCGCCCATTCATAGAGGGGCGTGCCCTCCACCCATTGCATGACGATGAAGGGGAAGAAGGTGCCTTGGGGACGGCGCCAGAAGCCATGGCCGAGCAGGCGCGGCACGCTGGGGTGGTGGACGAGCGACAGCAGCGCCACCTCCCTCATGAAGCGGGGATCCCAGGGGAAGAGGGCCATCTTGAGGGCCACGGGACCATCGGACTCGTGGCCGATACGGACGGCGCGATAGACGACGCCAAAGGCACCGTGGCCGTGGCAACTCTCCACGAGCCAGTCCTGCACTCGTGTCCCCGGAGGCAGGCAGAAATGATGCTCCCAGCCGGTAGACATGTGCTTCATGAAGCCCCTGGGCGAGCCGGGGAGAGCTGTGGCTCACCACGTGGCATCCTACCTCAGACGTCACCTCTCGGAAGAGGTACCATTGGAGGCGCTGCGCGAAGCTGCGTTGGAAGCTGGCCGGATGTTGACGCGAAACCAAGTCTTGGAGTTCGTCGAGGAGCGCATGAGGTTCTACGACATCCCGATGAACTTCGCTGCCGGGAGAAGGCGATGAGTGAGGACCGTTCCTGGGAGGGCAACTGGAAGGTCCGTCTCTACGAGCGGGTGCGTGAGCGCGGCTTCGAGTCACTCACCTCCTTCGCAGAGGCGCGACCTATGGCCTCGCTGCTCGCGCTGGCCGACGAATTGGGAGAAGAAGACATCAATGCCGTGCAGGTGTTCAGCGGGTTGGTGGCTGAGGCGGAGCGGAGCCATCGGCTGACGCGCCTGACGCGTGGGCAGTTCGTGCGCGAGCTGGCCGAGCGCCTGCCGAACGGGTGGCCTGCGGTGCTGGACGGCTCCAATCGGTTTGATGTCGCCCTTGTCCTGGCTCGCTGGCGTACCTACACCCCGGAAACGCATAAGAAGCGAGTCGACGCGGCGGGAGATGCGCTCTTCGCTCATCCGCCGCCTGCCGGTTGGCGCCCGCTCGGGCCCGACGACGAGCTGCTGCTGACGCTTTTGCCCGACGAGGAAGCGTAGGGAGAGCTGCCGTTGTTCACGGCAGCCCTCCTCAAGCGCCACTCAGCAGGGGAAGCACGCGGCCTGGCGCAGGGCGGTGTCCTCGGGCAGGCCGAGCGCCACGTTGAGGGACTGCACGGCTTGTCCGGCCAGTCCCTTCACCAGGTTGTCGAGCGCCACCATGACGGCCACCGTGCGCCCACGCGTGGCCACGGAGATATCAGCGAAGTTGCTGCCCACCACCGAGGCCAGCCGCGGCGTGCCCTCCACCACGCGCACCATGGGCGAGGTGGCGTAGTAGCGGCGGTACACCTCGGTCAGCGAGTTCGTGCTCACACCGCCACCGTTCTCCGGCCACTCGAACTGGATGGTGGCGAAGATGCCGCGCACCAGCGGCGCCGAGTGCGGCACGAAGGTGAGCCGGTGGCGCACGGCCTTGTGCGCCACGAGCATCACGTCGATCTCCGCCTCCTGCGGGTGCTCCAGCGGCTTGTAGGCGCGGAAGTCATGCGCGCGGGTGGGGTGGTGCGTCACCTCGCCCGGCAGCGCGCCCGAGCCCGAGGAGCCCGTCACCGCCGAGGCGGCGATCATCCCCAGCCCCGGCGTGGACGCCACCGGCAGCAGCGCGAGCTGCACGGCCGTGGCGAAGCACCCCGGGTTGGCGATGCGCTTGGCGCCCTTCAGCTTGTCGCGGCGCCACTCGGGCAGGCCGTACACGAACTTCTCCAGTAGATCCGGAGACGGGTGAGGGCGGCCATGCGTGGCGGCGTAGCGCCCGGGGTGGTCCAGCCGGAAGTCCGGGGACAGGTCCACCAGGATGAGCCGCTCCGAGAGCCCCAGCTCCGCCCACTGCTTCTCCAGGGCGGGCAGCTGCCGGGCGAGCTCCTCCTCCTCCAGCGCGGAGAAGACCACCGGCTGCGGAGAGTCCGTGAGCCAGCGCCAGTCCGGCGCCGCGTCGAACTTGCCCTCGACGAGCCCGCGCAGGTGCGGGTGCACCTTGTAGAAGGGCATGTCCCCGTGGGGCTGGGACACCGCGCGCACCGCCGCCACCGCCGGGTGTCCCGACAGCAGCCGCAGCAGGTCGCCACCGGGGAAACCGGCGGCACCCAGGATGTATGCGTGCACCTTGTTCATCAGCTCTTCCTCCCCGCGATACGCGGTGCAACCTTCTCGACGATGAGTCCGCCCAGGCCGGCGGCGTCCGCACGGGCGTTGTGGGCGGGCAGCCCCACTTCACGCTCCACGAAGCGGATGCCCACCCGGTTGTCCGTAGCGGGCCCGGCCACCACATCCACCTGGATGCCGTAGGTCTCCTTCATGTGGCGCACGCCACCGGCGGCTCCCACGGGATCATTCGCGCACAGCACCCAGGCGGCGCCCAGCTCGCGCAGCGCCGAGTCCTCGAGGATGGACTGCACGCCGTACTCGCCCATGATGCCATCGCCCGTCTCCGCGACGACGACGTCCACGTCCGCGGCGGCCAGCTCGGAGAGGATGACGCGCGACACCTGCGCCGCCGTCTTCGGGCTGGTGCACACGGTGCCCGCGTCGGTGAAGTCCATCACCACCTCCGCGCCCGAGTCCCGCATGCTCAGCGTGTCGCGCATCAGCGACACGCCGGTGAGCTTGGCGCCGCCCACGCGGTAGCCGGCCTGATGCAGCTGGCGCACGATGGCGCACGCGGCGTACGTCTTGCCCGCGTTCATGCAGGTGCCCACCACGTACACCACCGGCACCTTCACCGGCTGCGACGAGCCCTTGAGCGCCCCGGCCCGGACGTGGGCCGGCTGACCGGCGCGCGACTGGAACTCGGGGAACATGAGCACCTGGCCCAGCACCTCGGCCTCGAAGGGCGTGCCCACCCCCGGGTTGTGCGAGGTGCACTGGCCAATCACGCCGCCCATGTTCAGGATGTGGAGCTTCTGGCCCGCCACCACCTTCTCCGGCACCACGCCCTCGTAGCCGTGCAGCGCGTTGCGGTGGCCCAGCGCGCCGACGACGATGTCACCGCCGTGCAGCGTCACCATGCGGCCGTGGACGTCCTCGAGCTGGTTGTAGGTGGACTTCTCCCCGTGGATGCGCGCGGCGATCACCGCGCCCTCCACCGCCTGGATGTCCGAGGTGAGGTGGACGGTCCGGCCCAGCCGCAGGTTCCGGGTGACACTGCCAATCTTATCGATGTGGACTTTCATGACTTCACCTTCAGGGCCAGGGTCTGAGCAACGCCGTACACCTTCGCGAAGCCCGCGGCTTCCGCGCCGGTCCACAAGTGGTTCGCCTCGCCGTAGCTGGCCACCTTCGCGTCCATCAACGAGTGCTTCGAGCGCACGCCCTCCACCACGAGGGCGCGCGGCTGCAGCGTCAGCCGCACCTCGCCCGTCACCTGCGCCTGCGAGGACGTCAGGAACCCCTCCAAGTCGCGCGCGAGCGGATCGAAGAAGTGCCCCTCGTGCAGCAGCGAGCCGTAGAGGTTGCCCAGCGTCTCCTTCCAGAAGAGCTGCTTGCCGGACAGCACCAGCTTCTCCAGCTCGCGGTGCGCGGTGATGAGCATGATGGCCGCGGGAGCGTCGAAGCCCACGCGGCCCTTGATGCCCAGGATGGTGTCACCCAGGTGCACGCCACGGCCCACGCCGTAGGGCTGGCCCACCGCGTTCAGCTCGGCGATCAGCGCCACGGGATCCATCGCCTTGCCGTCGAGGGCCACCGGGCGGCCCTTCTCGAAGCTGAGCACCAGCGTGCGCGGCTTGAGATCGGCCGGGATGACGCCCGCGGGGTAGGCGGCCTCGGGCAGGGTGCTCCAGGAGTCGTGCGTCTCCTTGCCGCCGACGGAGGTGCCCCACATGCCCTCGTTCACCGAATAGGCGCCCGTCTTCGCCGGGAGGTGGATGCCGCGCTCGGCCAGGAAGGACATCTCCTGGGCGCGGCTGAGGCTCAGCTCGCGGATCGGGGTGATGAGCTCCAGGTCCGGGGCCAGGGCGCGGAAGGCCACGTCGAAGCGGACCTGATCATTGCCCGCGCCGGTGGAGCCGTGGGCCAGGGCCTGAGCGCCCACCTGGCGGGCCATGCGGACCGCTTCGGTGGCCTGGCAGACGCGCTCGGCGGAGACGCTCAGGGGGTAGGCCTGGCCGCGCAGCACATTGCCGGCGAGCAGGTGGCGCAGGTAGTCCTCGAAGAGCAGCGAGCGCGCGTCGATGGTGTGGTGCGCCACCGCGCCCAGGCGGGCGGCGTGCTCCGGCATGCGCGCCAGCGCGTCCGCGCTGAAGCCGCCGGTGTCCACGGTGACGGTGGTGACCGTGTGGCCCTGCTCGCGCAGATAGACCACGCAGAAAGAGGTGTCCAAACCGCCGGAGAAGGCCAGCACCACGTGTTTCTTGTTCATGTTCTTCGAGGTCCTCACTGCTGCAACTGCGGAAGTACTGCCTACAACTGCCAAACACGCCCTGCGCATTCGGCGAGCGTGCGATGGATCTCGGTGAGCCAGGAGCGGCTGGTGGACAGCTCGGCTCGGATCTGCTCCAGGGCCAGGTTGCCGGCGCCGCCCAGGTGGGTGGCCGTCAGCGCGGCGCGATCCGGGTGGAAATTCCCGTCGCTGATCTGGTGGGCCACCTCGCGGTACGCATCCCGGAAGGGCAGGCCCTTGCCGACGAGCACGTAGGCGTGGTGGGCCGCGTACAGCGTGTCGTCACTGGCGCGGGCGGCGGCCTCGGCGCGGATCTTCAGCACGGGCACCAGGCGGGTGAGCACGTCCAGCAGCTCGCGGAACGAGCCCAGCGCGGTGAGGGTGGGGCGCTTCAGCAGCTGGAAGTCGCGGTGGTAGCTCGAGGGCAGGCCTCCAGCAATCTCCTCCACCTGCTTGGCGAGACCCCGCAGCTCCCGGCAGCGGGCGCGGGCCAGCTCCACCACGTCCGGGTTCTTCTTCTGCGGCATGATGGACGAGCCGGTGGTGAAGGCATCCGGCAGCGCGAGGAAGCCGAACTCCTCGGTGCTGAAGAGCGCCACGTCCCACAGCCACTTCTCCAGGCCGCCCGCCACGGAGCACGCCCAGGTGAGCGTGGCCGTCTCGTGCCGCCCGCGGCTGTTCTGCACGTCGATGGGGCTGCGCTGCACGCGCGAGAAGCCGAGCAGGCTGGCCACGTACTCGCGATCGATGGGCAGCGGCACGCCGAAGCCCGCCGCCGCGCCCAGGGGGCAGCGATCCAGCCGCGCCCACAGGCCGCGCAGCGCCTCCAGCTCCTCGAGCAGACCTTCGGCGAAGGCGGCGCCCCACAGGCCGAAGGTGCTCGGCATGGCGCGCCGCATGTGCGTGTAGCCGGGCATCGGCACGGTGGCGTTCGCCTGCGCGAAGTCCAGGAAGGCCCCGGCCAGCTCCACCGCCTGGGCGCCGAGCTTCAGCACCTCCTCGCGCAGCATGAGCCGCAGGGCCAGCTGGACCTGATCATTGCGCGAGCGCCCCAGGTGGATGCGCCGGCCCGGCTCGCCCACGCGCTCCACGAGCGCCGCCTCCAGGGCGGTGTGGCCGTCCTCCTGCTCCGGACGGATGGTGAACGCTCCCGCGCGCGCCTCGTCGTGGAGTGCGTGCAGCGCACCCACGAGGGCCTTCATGTCCGCCTCGGGCAGCAGCCCCACGCGGGCGAGCATGCGCGCATGGGCCGCGCTGCCGAGCGCATCGTGCGGCGCCAGGGCGAGGTCCACCCAGGGATCGTCTCCCACGGTGAAGCGGTGGATCGCTGCATCCAGCGGAAGGCCCTTGGCCCAGAGCATGTCGTTAGCCATGGGCCACCTCCTGGAAGTAGCCGCGGATGAGCTGCTGGTAGAAGGCCACACCGGCCTCCAGCTCCGTGAGGGCGAGGTACTCGTCCGGCTTGTGCGAGCGCAGGGTGTCGCCGGGGCCCACCTTCACCGCGGGCAGGTTGCCCAGGAAGGCCCAGTCCGACGCGGTGCTCGAGCCCACCGGCCCGGCGCCCGACGCCGCCACGGCCGCGCGGACGATGGGCTCGGTGGAGGCAGTGGCCTTCGGCAGGTAGCGCGCGGAGTGCACCACCACCTCGCTGCGCAGCACGCCCCCGAGGTGGGTGGCCACCGCCGAGTGCTCCATGCCCGGCGTGGTGCGGATGTCGACGAAGAACTCGCAGCGGTCCGGTACCTGGTTGCGCGCCAGCCCGCCCTGGATCTGAGTCACTTGCGCCCGCGCCTCGCCCAGCAGCGGGTGCGGCGGGAAGCGCAGCTCGGCCAGGGTGGAGATGTCCTGGGCGGCCAGGTGGATGGCGTTCTGAGCGTCCGCGGTCTGCGCGTGGGCCACGTGCGCCGAGCGCCCATGCGCCACGCACTTCAGCAGGAGCATCCCGCGCTGGGCGGTGCAGGGCTTCAGGCTGGTGGGCTCACCCACCACGGCCGCGTCCAGAGGCCCGAACGTGGACAGCACCGTGCCCAGCCCCTTGCCGCCGGTCTCCTCCTCGGCGGTGAAGGCGAACACCACCTCGCCCCGGCCCTCCAGGGCGCTCGGGTTCTCCAGCAGGCCGCGGGCCGCCAGCAGCATGGCGGTGACACAGCCCTTCGCGTCATTGCTGCCCAGCCCGTACAGCTTGCCCTCGCGCCACACTGGCACCTGCGGCTCCAGCGTCCACCCGGCGCACGGGGGGACCGTGTCCAGGTGCGAGTTGACGAGCAGGCGCCGAGGCCCGCTGCCCACCGAGAACCACACGTTGTGGCCCTGGCGCTGCACGCGCGCACCCCAACCCTCAGCCCAGGTGGACACCTGATCAGCGATGCGTCCCTCTTGTCCGGAGACGCTCGGGGTGGCCACCAAGGCCTCGAGCAGGGCGGACGGCGTCATCCGTTACCCCGAGCCGGAGCCTCGCGCAGCACCATGGTGCCGCTGCCCTCGTTGGTGAAGACCTCCTCGAGGATGGCGTTCGGGAGCATGCCGCTCACCAGGTGGACGCTCGTCACCCCGCCCACCAGCGCGGACCGGATGGCGTGCACCTTGGAGACCGTGCTGTCGGACATCTGGCCCTCCTGCTCCAGCGCGGCAAGGTCCGTGAGCGTGGCCTGCGGCACGAGCGAAGCGGGATCCTCCGGCTTGCGCAGGAGCCCCGGGGTGGGCAGCAGGAAGAAGAGCTTCTCGGCGCCGAGGGCCACCGCGAGCGTGGCGGCCACGGTGTCGGCGCTGGCGTTGTACACGGTGCCAGACGGATCACCCGCCAGCGGCGCCACCACCGGAACGTAGTCCCCGGTGCGCAGGTGCTGGAGCAGCCGCGTGTCCACGGACTCGATGTCGCCCACGAGGCTGTAGTTGTTCGGCTTGTTCGACTCCCAGGAGGACTCGGAGCCCGGCTCCCCGTTGCGCCGCCGGGCCTTGAGCAGACCCGCGTCCACGCCGCTCAGGCCCACGCACGGCACACCCGCTGTCTGCAGGTCGGCCAGCAGGTCCATGCGGACCTTGGCGGACATGGCGTCAAAGGGCGTGTTCAGCTCGGGGCCGGCGCCGTGCACCACCACGGGCTGGATGGAGAAGGTCCACAGCAGGGCGATCTGCTCGCAGACCGCGCGCCGCAGCCGGGCATCCCCGAGCATCGGGCCGTCGACCAGGAGGACGAAGGTCTTCCGGCGGAACTGCCGGACGTAGCGCGCGGCGTTGCGAAGCGCGGCATAGGGATCGGGAGAGAAGGGCAAGGCAGACCT
Source organism: Hyalangium minutum (assembly GCF_000737315.1). Lineage (GTDB taxonomy): Bacteria > Myxococcota > Myxococcia > Myxococcales > Myxococcaceae > Hyalangium > Hyalangium minutum. The sequence goes on along the minus strand of NZ_JMCB01000001.1, from coordinate 692,287 downwards.
CGAAGGGGGTCAGGTAGACAGGATCCACTGAAGAATGGAGCGCTGGACGTGGAAGCGGTTCTCCGCCGTATCCACAACACGGCTGGAGGGGTGATCCAACACCTCATCGGACACTTCGACGTTGCGCCTCACCGGCAGGCAGTGGAGGAAGATGGCGTCCTTGGCGGCCAGGGACATGGAGCGCCGGGTGGGCATCCACCCCGAGTACGACGCCAGCAGCGCCGCCACATCCCCCGGGGCGTGCCCCGCGCGAGTGGCCGGGCCCCAGGCCTTGGCATAGACGGCGCGGCTGCCCTCCAGCGCCTCCTCTTGATCGTGGGTGTACGTGACGCTGCCGCCGGTGGCCTTTGCGTAGGCCTCGGCCTCGGCGCGCACCTTCGGATGCAGCTCGAAGCCCGGCGGGTGGGCCACGCGCACCTCGCAGCCCGCGGCCGCCGCCGTCAGCAGGAACGAGTTCGGCACCGCCTTGGGCAGCGGCTTGATGTGGGGCGCCCACGTGAGCGTCACCGGCAGCTTCTTGGTGGAGCCGAAGTTCTCCCGGAGCGTCAGCGCGTCCGCCAGGCCCTGGCACGGGTGCTCGCGCGCGGACTCCATGCTCACCAGCGGCACGGTGACGTGCTTGCGGAAGGAGTTGATGACCGAGTCCTGCTCATCCTCCTCGTCGCCGCCGCCCTGCGAGAACGCGCGCACCCCGAGCATGTCCGCGAAGCGCGACAGCACCGGCGCCGCCTCCTTGATGTGCTCGGCCCGGTCCGCGTTCATCACCGCGCCCACCCGGTCCTCCAGCTTCCACACGCCGTTGCCCACATCCAGCACGATGGCGTGCCCACCCGAGCGCAGCATCACCGCCTCGAACGAGGTGCGCGTGCGCAGCGAGGGGTTGAAGAACACCATCCCCAGCAGGCGGTTCTGGAAGATGGGGCCGGGGGCCTGGCGCTTCCAGGCCGCAGCCTGCGCGAGGATCTTCTCGACGCCTTCGGGGCCCAGATCCTGGATGCGGGTGAGATGCCTCATGCTGTGGGGACCTCGCGATGCGGGAGGAGCCTCCGGCGGGCTTGCATAGTCGTGCATAAACGCTGCATTGGACCGAAGGAGTTGCGCATAATATTCAGTTCAACGCGCAGCGCAATACCCTATTTTGTCGCGATTTTTCGCGGGGATTCTGATCGGTTCCCCAAAGGGTACTTGCATGCATATGCATGAAAATGCATGGTGGAGGGATGGGCGTGGATCTTCAGCTGGATGAGGCCATCGTGAGGTTGCTGGAGGCGAACGAGATCACCGATCAGGCGGTGCTCCAGCGGTTGTTGGCGGCCGAGGGCCACGCGCCGAGCCAGTCCACGCTCTCGCGGCACCTGAAGCGGCTGTCGATCCAGAAGGTGGGCGGGCGCTACCAGCGGGTGGAGCCGGGGCCGGCCGCGCCCACGCAGGCGATCACTGTGATCGAGGCGCCGCCGAACCTGCTCGTGCTGAAGACATCGCCGGGCTACGCGCAGGCGGTGGCGCTGATGGTGGATCGATCCGCGGCCATCCCCGGGCTGGCGGGCACGGTGGCGGGGGATGACACGATCTTCATCGCCGTGAAGGATCCGGAGCTGCTGCTCGAGGTGCGGGAGCAGGTCGAGCAGCTGCTGCGGCTCGCATAAAAAGAGCGCCCCATCCCGGCATGCGGGGTGGGGCGCTCGTGTCTTCACTTCAGGGCGAGGAGGCCTACGCGGACTTCCGCTCCTTCTTCTCCTGGGCCTCCTTGGCCTCCTTGCGGGAGTTGTCCACCAGCACCTTGGCGAAGGTCAGCTTGTCGCCCTCGGCATCCGCCTGGATGTCGTCGCCGGGGACGAACTCGCCGCTCAGCACCTTCAGGGCCAGTGGGTCCATCAGGTACTTCTGGATGGCCCGCTTCAGCGGCCGTGCGCCGTACGTCGGGTCGTAGCCGCGCTCGGCCAGGAAGGCCCGAGCCTTGTCCGTCAGCTCCAGCGTCAGCCGCTTGTCGGACAACAGCTTGCTCAGCCGCGCCAGCTGCAGGTCGACGATGCGGGAGATCTCGCTCCGCTTGAGCGGCTCGAAGATGACGATCTCATCCACGCGGTTGAGGAACTCCGGCCGGAAGTGGCTGCGCAGCGCGTCCATCACCTCGTTGCGCGTGCGCTCGTCCAGCGTCTCCTTGCCCGCCATGCCCTCCTGGAGCGCCTGCGAGCCGATGTTGGACGTGAGGATGAGCACCGTGTTCTTGAAGTCCACGGTCCGCCCCTGGCTGTCCGTCAGCCGGCCCTCGTCGAGGATCTGCAGCAGGATGTTGAAGACGTCGTGGTGGGCCTTCTCGATCTCGTCGAAGAGGATGACCGAGTAGGGCCGCCGCCGCACGGCCTCGGTGAGCTGGCCGCCCTCGTCATAGCCGACGTAGCCCGGAGGCGCGCCGACGAGCCGGGCCACGGAGTGCTTCTCCATGTACTCGGACATGTCGATGCGGATCATCGCGCTGTCGTCGTCGAAGAGGAACTCCGCCAGGGCCTTGGCCGTCTCCGTCTTGCCCACGCCGGTGGGGCCCAGGAAGATGAACGAGCCGATGGGCCGGTTCGGATCCTGCAACCCGCTGCGCGCGCGGCGCACGGCGTTGGACACAGCCTCGATGGCGCTCCGCTGGCCGATGACGCGCTGGCCCAGCCGGTCCTCCATCTTCACGAGCTTCTGGACCTCGGCCTCCATGAGGCGGGAGACGGGGATGTGGGTCCACTTGGCCACCACCTCGGCGATGTCCTCGGCGTCCACCTCCTCCTTGAGGAACCGCTGGTTCTTCTGCAGCTCGGCCAGCTTCTCGTTCTGCGCCTTGAGCTCCTTCTCCAGCGAGGGGATGACGCCGAACTTCAGCTCGGCCGCCTTGTTCAGGTCGCCCGTGCGTTCGGCCGCCGCCTGATCGTTCTTCGCCTTCTCCAGCTTCTCCTTCAGGCCGCGGATGCCGGTGATGGCCGCCTTCTCCGCGTCCCAGTGCGCCTTGAGCGACGTGAAGCGCTCCTTGAGATTGGCCAGCTCCTTCTCGATCTGGCCCAGGCGCTCCAGCGAGTGCGGATCCGTCTCCTTCTTCAGGCCCTCACGCTCGATCTCCAACTGCATCATCTTCCGGCGCACGTCGTCGATCTCGGTGGGCATCGAGTCGATCTCGATGCGCAGCCGGCTCGAGGCCTCGTCCACCAGGTCAATGGCCTTGTCCGGCAGGAACCGGTCGGCGATGTAGCGGTGCGAGAGCGTCGCGGCGGCCACCAGGGCGTTGTCCTGGATGCGCACGCCGTGGTGCACCTCGTAGCGCTCCTTGAGGCCGCGGAGGATGCTGATGGTGTCATTCACGGAGGGCTCGCCCACCATCACGGGCTGGAAGCGCCGCTCCAGGGCCGCGTCCTTCTCGATGTGCTTGCGGTACTCGTCCAGCGTGGTGGCGCCGATGCAGTGCAGCTCGCCGCGCGCCAGCGCCGGCTTGAGCATGTTGCCCGCGTCCATCGCGCCCTCGGCCTTGCCCGCGCCGACGATGGTGTGCAGCTCGTCGATGAAGAGGATCACCTCACCGGCCGAGTCCGCCACCTCCTTGAGGACGGCCTTGAGGCGCTCCTCGAACTCGCCGCGGTACTTGGCACCGGCCACCATGGCGCCCAGGTCCAGGGTGATCAGCCGCTTGTTCTTCAAGCTCTCGGGCACGTCGCCGTCGACGATGCGCCGCGCCAGGCCCTCGGCGATGGCCGTCTTGCCGACGCCGGGCTCGCCGATGAGCACGGGGTTGTTCTTGGTGCGGCGGCTGAGCACCTGCACGCAGCGGCGGATCTCCTCGTCGCGGCCGATGACCGGATCCAGCTTGCCCGAGCGGGCCGCCTCCGTCAGATCGCGCCCATACTTCTCCAGCGCGCGGTAGGTGGCCTCCGCGTCCTGGCTGGTGACGCGGGCCGAGCCACGGACGTCCTTGACGCCGGACAGCACGCGGTCGCGCGTGACGCCCGAGGCCTTCAGCACTTCGCCGATGGCGCCCTTGTCATGGGTGAGGGCGAGCAGCAGGTGCTCGGAGGAGACGAACTCATCCTTGAGCCCCTTGGCCTCGTCCTCTGCCTTATCGAAGGTCTTCAGCAGGCGCTGGCTGAGCGTGGCGCTCTCGCCGCCCTGCATGCGCGGAAGCTTCTGCAGGGCCTCTCCGAGGCGCGCCGCGAACAGCTTCGGGTCCGCGCCAATCTTGCGAAGGATCGGCTCCACGATGCCGTCCTTCTGTCCCAAGAGCGCGGCAGCCAGGTGCTCGGGCTCGTAGCTCGGATTATCCGCCCGACGAGCCAGGCTCTGACCCTCTTGGATCGCTTCCTGCGCCTTCACAGTGAACTTGTCGAGTCTCATAGTCACAACGTAAGGGCCGAACCCTCCTTGGCAAGGAACGGCCGTACACATTGGCCGTAATACTTTCGGCTGCCAGGAATCCCCGGGCTTTCAAGGTTAGGGGGTTGCCAGAAGGGAAGAGCCCGGCTATACGCCGCGCGCCTTTATGGGGGGACGTACTCTGGAAGCGCACGGCGGTTACCTGATTCGGCTCGAAACGTTCCACGGCCTGGAGCTCCCAAGACTGGCGCGCGAGGCGCTGGCGCTCGAGGGAGTGGCTGGCGTGCCGCCGGGCCTCCACCTCTCGGTGATCCGCCGCCGGAAGGTGATCCGGCTGGCCTTCACGGGCACGCAGGCGACGGGCCGCTCGGGCGCGCACTGGTATGCGGATCACCATGCGCTTGCTCGGATGCTGTCCCGGGCGGCGAACGCCACGGTGCACGTCTACGTCTACGACCCCGAGGAGCGCGAGCAGGTGATTGCCTACGGCAATGGCCACCGCGTGGGCGGGGACAAGGTCGTCTACGAGGACGTGGAGCTGTCGGGCGAGGAGGAGCAGGACGATGCGGCCTTCACGCGGATGCGGGCGCGCTGGCCCATGGGGCACCTGGCCTACGTGTTCGGCCTCACGCGCGAGGAGCTGCTGGGCATGCCGCGCGCCTCTCCGAGCGTAGTGCTGAGCTTGGACGCGGCGGACGCGCAAGACGCGGAGGGGCGGCTGGAGATGCTGCTCCCCAGCCCTCAGATGTCCCGCGCCTCGGACGCCGCCTGAGGCGGACACTCGGGGAGGCTATTCGGTGGGACCGTCCAACGCGACGACTGTCTGCCGCACGCGCTCGCTGCGGAAGTACTGGCCGAGCACCGCGAAGCTGCCCGCGACGGCGGCGGTGAGAGCTCGGTAGAACCACGTCAGCACCGCGGGGCCGTACTGCTTGATGGCCTCGAGCTGCTCGGGGTCCCACTGGTTGGGGAAGGGGCCCTTCACCAGGGCCGCGCCCATGTGGTCCACGACGACTTGGAACTGGGCTCCGTCGATGGTGCGCAGCACCGCGGCGAGCAGGCTGCCCCAGGAGAGCAGTACGCGCATGCCTTCGCGCGGCATTCCGCCCGGCCGGAGCATGCGGCTGGCGCCCACGAAGACGAAGGCGCACGTCACCGCCAGCGCTCCCAGGAGGAAGGAGCGCGGCTCGCGCATGGACTCCTCGGCGGAGAACTGGGCGAGCAGCAGCTGCGTGTTGAGCGCGTGCTCCGTGTTCGCGGTGGGACTGGAAAGGACGGCTTCCTTGTACTCGGAGAGCTGCGCCAGCCGGGACAGCTCCACCACGCTGGACATGCCGATCAGCCCCGAGAAGATGAGCCCCAGCACCGCGGCGATGCGGATGTCGCGGGGCAGTTTCGGGGGGGAGCTCGGAGCGGGCTCGCTCACCGCTTGCTGGCCTCCACGAAGCGCAGGCGCAGATCGGTAAGCAGGGTGGCGAAGAGCTTCTCTTCCTCCTCGGTGAGGTTGCCGCGCGTCTTCTCGCGCAGCATGGAGAGCAGCTCCAGGCTCTCGCGGGCCAGCTCCAGGTTGCGCTCGGTGCGGCCCGTGTCGGGGTTGGCCGCCTCACCCAGGTGGATGAGCGTCGTGGAGGCCAGCCCGATGATGAAGGTGTTGAAGGCAATGGGGCTGGATGCGGGGTCCGCTTCCCCCCGCATCACGAAGGTCTCGCCCCGCTTGGGGTCCGTCATGGGGCCTCGGTGTCCTCGGAACCCTCGGCCTCCTCGTCGTCGCCCTCGTCGTCGCCCTCGTCCTCGTCGAGATCCTCCTCCTCGTCGTCGAAGTCCTCACCGTCCATCGCCGTCTCCACCGGCACGGACTTCTCGGCCACGTCCGGCAGGCCCTTGATGTGGCGCTCGTATGACTTCTCGTCCAGCTGGCCGCTGCGCAGGTAGCGCTCCGCGGTGCGCTTGTCGAGGTGCTTCGGGTCCAGGGTATCCGCCATGTTCAAATCCTCGGAATCTCTTGTGAAAAGGGCGCGCCACCTTATAGCAGAGGTGCCGCCTGTCAACGCCGCCCGACCCGCTCCTCGTGCCGATGAACCTTCCCGACCGTCCTCCGCTTCCCCGAGGCCCCTATCTGCTCTGTGACGATACTGTCCGGCCTGAGCTCCCGCTGGCAGAGAAGGCTGCTCGCCTGCTGGCGGGTGGGGCCCGGGTCATCCAGCTTCGGATGAAGCACACGCCTCCTCGGGAGGCCCTGGCTGCAGCCCGGGAGGTGGTGGCCGCCTGCCACAAGGCAGGGGCGGTGTGCCTCCTGAACGATCGGGTGGATCTGGCGCTGCTGGCGGGAGCGGATGGGGTTCATGTGGGAGACGAGGACCTGCCCCCGGAGGCGGCGCGCGAGCTGCTGGGCCCTCGGAAGGTGGTGGGCGTCACGGTGCGGAACGCAGCGGGGGCGCGGGCGGCGAAGGAAGCCGGGGCGGACTACGTGGGGGTGGGGCCTGTCTTCGGGACGACGACGAAACAGGTGCCGGCCCCGGTGCTGGGGGTGGAAGGCTTCGCAGTGGTGGTGCGGGACAGTCCTCTCCCGGTGGTCGGGATTGGCGGGGTAGGGCTGGCGAACATCGGGCAGGTGGCGGCCGCGGGAGCGCATGGGGCGGCGGTGGTCTCCGATGCCCTGCTCGCCGAGGACATTGCCGAGCGGGTGCGCCGTTTGCTGGCGGCCTTTGACTCGGGCGTCAACGGGGCTAGCCTCGTGAGCGCTCCATGACTCCTCCTCTGAGACATCACGGCCAGCCGCCTCGGCGGCCCAACATTGGCATCTCCCCGGACTGGACCGAGGCTGGCGAGGGCAACCCCTTTGCCCGCTACGAGCTGAAGGCGGTGTACTCGGAGGCCGTGCTGCGCGCGGGAGGGCTGCCGTTCGTGCTGCCGTACTCGGATGACCCCACGTGCGTGGAGGCGTACCTGGATCGCGTGTCCGGGGTGCTGATCACGGGAGGCGCGTTCGACATCAACCCGGTGGCCTACGGCGACACGGCGCGCGAGGGCATGGGTCCCATGAAGGAGGCGCGGACGGCCTTCGAGTCGGCGCTGATGCGCGCGGCGCTGAAGCGGAACATGCCAGTGCTGGGCATCTGCGGGGGCATGCAGCTGCTGAACGTGGTGCTGGGCGGCACGCTGTACCAGGACATCGGACGCGAGCTGCCGGAGGCTCGGGAGCACGAGCAGAAGCATGACCGGACGCACCCGCAGCACCCGGTGGACGTGAAGGACGGCACGCTGTTGGCGGAGGCGGTGGGGAAGGGGCAGCTGATGGTGAACTCGACGCACCACCAGGCGGTGAAGGCGCTGGGCAACCAGGTGGTGGCGAGCGCCGTGTCTTCGGACGGGGTGACGGAGGCCATCGAGTCCTCCGCGCATGCCTTCGCGTTGGGCGTGCAATGGCACCCGGAGTACATGCTGACGACCCTGCCAGTGCACGGCGGGGTGTACAAGGTGTTCATCCACAAGGCGCGTGACTACCGGCGGTGAGTGGGGTGTCTCGAGTCCTGCTGCTCGCGGGCCATGAGCCCACCGGCCGTGCGGGGCTGCTGGCGGATGCGGCCGCAGTGCGGGCGATGGGCGGCGCTCCGGTAGCAGTGCCCACGGCGCAGACGGCGCAGGGCCTCACGACGTTCTTGTGGCAGGCGGCTCCGGCGCGGGTGCTGAAGGCCCAGGTGGCCGCGGCGCGAGAGCTGGGGCCGTTGCACGCGGTGAAGCTGGGCATGGTGCCGGATGCGGCGCGGCTCTCGGCGATCCGCGAGGCCCTGGAGGATGTGGAGGCGTGGTGGGTGGTGGATCCCGTGGTGCGGACGTCGCGGGGGCAGCGGCTCTCGAAGCTCTCAGTGAAGCACTACCTGGGGCTCGCAGGACCGCGCGTACTCCTGACGCCGAACCTGGACGAGGCCGCGTGGCTCTTGGGGCTGCCAGCGGTTGAGACGGTGGAGGAAGCCGCAGAGGCCGGGCGGACGCTGGTGGCGCGTGGCTTCGGAGCGGTCCTGGTGAAGGGCGGCCACCGCGAGCGCGGAGCCGTGGACGTGCTGTGCACGCCGGGCACGACGCGGCTGCTCACGGGCAAGCGTGTCCAGCGATCGTCTGAGCGCCGGGGAACGGGTTGCAGGTTGGCCTCGGCGCTGGCCGCGGAACTGGGGCGAGGCCGCTCGGTGGAAGCCGCTGCCCGCCGGGCCAAGGCGCACGTGAGCCAGTACCTTCGCACGGGGAAGGGGTAGGCCCACCCCTGGCCGTGTTACTCGGGCTGGGACTGGGGCGGCTCAGGCTGATGGACGATCCGTTCACCGAGCACCGCCATCGCTGCGAACGTGATGAAGAGCGTCAGCACCGCTCCCGCTGCCAGGGGCAGGGTGAGGACGCGCGATGGCGGGATCCACATCGCATAAATGACGAGGTCCACCACCAGCGGCACTGGGAAGGCCAGCAGGGCGAGCCAGCCCTCTCCCTTGGAGCCGAAGACGCCCGGCTTCACGAAACGAAGCAGGCCCATCAACAGCAGCATCAGCAGGGGCCAGAGATCAAAGAAGGCGACGCCGAGCAGTAACGAGAAGGTCGGCTTGTCGAGGCGCTCCTGGATCCACCCGAACCCGAGCAGCACCGCGAGCAGGGCAACCGCATAGCCCCGGTTGGCCAGATACCCACCCCCCTCACTGGGGGGCAGGTACTTGTGGAGCCGCCGGTCGAGCGGCCCCAGGAGCAGCGCCACCCAGTAGGGCAGGAACAGGAAGAAGACAGCAAACGGCCGGATGCCCACGAGGTGGAAGCCCCCTGCGAGTCCCACCGGTACCAGCACGTTCGCCATCACCGTCCGAGCCTTCATCCCGCTTCACCTCAGGAACCCCGAGGCCCCTCCGCAGTGAGCGCGGAGGGGCCTGTGTCCCTTCACCTCAGGGATATCAGGGATGGCTGTTGGGGTCCGCCAGGTCCGTCCCCGCCGTCCGCTCGTCACCGTTGAGGTGTCCATCCAGGTCGTGATCGATGCCGTTACGCGTGCCCGTGGAAGGCGGGAAGCAGGTAAAGGTCAGCGCATCGAACGTCACGATGGACGCACGGAGGTTCGAGTCGGAGATGTTGGGCAGGGCCACTTCGTCCCTCTTGTACTGCTGGCCGCCCACGTACAGGAATCCCACGTCGTGGGAGTTGAGGCGGCCTCTCACCACCAGATCGCACTCGCCGGCATTCGCGCGTGTGATCAGCAGATTCAGCCGGGGAGCCATGACGAGCAGGTTGCTGGCCGTCAGCGTCACCTGCTGGCCGACGATCGGCGCCAGGTTGTTTTCGTAGACGAACATGAACTGCTCCACGTTCCGCTTGTTCGTGACGTTCGCGGGGGTGTTAGCGAGCCCCACGGGGTTCGCCGCGTTCTGGTCAAAGCTGCTGTTGAAGCGGAACATGTCCGGGATGGCGCCGTTATGGCCGAAGCCGAAGCCGCGGACTTGATCTCCCAGGAAGGAATCGGCGGGGACGGTGAAGAAGTCGTAGCCCGCTCCGAACATTCCGACCTTCTGGTACATGTTCCGCAGCTGCGGGATCTTGAAGAACTGGGGCACCGGGTCGAACGAGCTGCGGCCGTCCGTTCCGAAGAAGCCCTTGAACTGGCCCGCACTGGGGTTGGCGTTGGGATCGAGCTTGTGGCAGGTCTCGCACGTTCCCTGCGGGGTGACGGTCTGGGCGAAGTAGAAGTCCCGGCCGGCCTGCTGCGTGGGCGTGAGCGTGTTGTCCAGGTTCCGGATCGGGTTGGGCGGGTAGGTGATCTGCAGCACGAAGTCCGCGAACTGCTCCATCTCCGCGTGAGTCAGCTGCGCGCTGCGCCCGAGCAGATCCATGAAGGCCGGGTTGAACTTGGCGAAGGCGGCGGCCTCATCGAACGAGCCGTCATCCGGCTGCGCGGTGGGCTCGTCATTACCGGCCGAGCGGTCACCGCGCCAGTGCATGGGACCGTGGTTGGCCATCCCACGCAGGCTCTGGGTCGTCAGGGGGCCCTTCATCGGATGGATGTTGGAGTTCTGGCCGAACGTGGGATCCGTGCCGAACCCGCTCACCACAGGAGGCGCGATGGGGCCGGGGTTGGTCATCACTGTCCCGTCCGGATTGCCCAGATCCCACGCCAAGCTGTCCCAGTCACCGAAGATGTGGCAGCTCCCACAGGACGAGTCTCCGTGGCTCGAACTGTAGCGCGCGTCGTAGAGGAACCGGCGCCCCGCCACCACGCTCGGGGGCTCGGGGTTGTGCATCAGGTGGTGGGCCGTCTCCGTCTGGGTGGACAGGTTCACGACGGAGACCCCGTTGTCGAAGCGCGTCAGCGTGTACAGGCGGCCGCGGGCCTCGTCCAGCACGATGCCCGTGGGCCCGCCGCCGGTCAGCTCGATCTGGTTGGCGGTGCTCGGCACGAAGGTGTCGTTCTCCAGCGCGGCGGTGGAGTAGACGCCGAGCTTCGAGGAGCCGTAAGCGGCCACATACAGCGTGGCGCCGTCGGAGGTCACCGCCATCCCGAGCGGCTGCGCGAGGCTCTTCTCGCTCTCCGTGTTGGGGACCGCCGCGCAGCAGACCGCGTAGTTGATGTGCTTGTTGAGGTGCCGGGGAGCGACACCCGAGGAGCTCAGCACGGTGATCCGGCTCTCGTGCAGGTGCCCCCGCAGGGTGTTGCCGGCGAAGGTGCCAGGGCCCTCGAAGCGCAGATCATTCCGGGCCTCGGTGTTGCTGACGTACACCTTCCCATTCACCGGGTTCACCGCCATGTTGAACAGGATGGTGCCCACGCCGGAGTAGAAGCCCGCGCTGCCAGAGAGCTGGGCCGGCGGGGTGGCGGTGGCATCGATGACGAACACATCCTTGTCCGGCAGGGAGAAGCGCAGCGCGCTATCCCAGGTGCGGTTGAGCACGTCCACCCAGTGCGAGCCGTTGTACTTGACGATGAGGCCCACCTCGGGCGCTTGCACGCCCTGCACATTGGCATTGGGGCCCGGGACGCCGCCCGCTGACTCGCCGCCGTCGGGGATCTGCAGATCGTGGAGCACCGTGGTGCGGTTGCCCGAGTGGAACGCGGCCGCGTAGACGCGCGTGCCGTCGGGCGTCACCGCGAGCGCGCGCGGCGTGTCACTGAACAGGGTGAGGATGGTAAGCGGATCCCCGCCGACCGAGGAGCCCAGCGCCGTGGCGTCGAAGACCCAGACATCCGCCCGGCCGATGCCCGGCGTGGTGAGCTGGGGATCATAAGGAGCGTTCTGCCCGCGATGGGCGGTGGTGATGAAGGCGCGCGTCTTCCCAGGGCCAGCGAAGACGATGTCGCGCGGCTCGTCGCCGACGAGCAGGGTGCGCGTGACGACACCCACATGGCCACTCGAGGAGAGCTGCACGACGCTCACGCTGTCGGACAGGTGGTTGACGACCCAGACCTCCGTGTCGCTCCGGGCCGCGACCGCCACCGGCTCCATGCCCACGGGGATGGATGCGCGGCGGCTGAGTCCACTGGAGTTGACCTGGAAGACCTCCAGCGTGTGGTCCGGCGTGTTGACGGCGAAGAGGAGATCCCCGCTGGGGGAGAGCGCGAGCGGTCGGACCTGGCCACTCTCGAAGAGGGTGTACTGCTGGGCGGATGCCTCCGTACTCACCCAGACGCAGGCGAGCAGTGACGCGATGATGAAGGTTCTGGAGTTGAGGGTTCGAGGTGCGGCACTTCGGTCATGCATGGTGGCTCCAGGCAATGGGGTGAGCTCCTCCATCGCCACCCGACGCGGAGAAGAAGCAGGAACTGAACTCTGGGCCGCGAGGACGCGCTGCGCGGCCAACTCGGGGTGGCTCAGCGCGACATGGAAATGATGTTAAGGAGCCCCTGTGACATTCAACAGAAGCGCTCGTCGTGTTTCATGTCGCACTGTGTTTTGTCACACAGGAGCCATTCGAAGGATCAGGTCGTTCTCGACCCTCTTGACGGGGGAGGACGACCCGAGCCCGAGCCACCGAAAATCTCTAGCCCTTGATGAAGGCCAGCAGGTCCTTGTTGATGACGTCCTTGTTCACCGAGCACATGCCGTGGCTGAAGCCCGCATAGGTCTTCGACTGCGCGCCCTTGACCAGGGACGCCGTGAGCTTCGCCGAGCCGTCGAACGGAACGATCTGATCGTCATCGCCGTGCATCACCAGGGTCGGCACGTCGAACTTGGCGAGGTCCGCGCGGAAGTCGGTCTCGGAGAAGGCCTTGATGCAGTCGTACTCCGCCTTCAGTGAGCCCATCATGCCCTGCAGCCAGAAGCTCTCGCGCAGGCCTTCGGACACCTTCACTCCCGGGCGGTTGAAGCCGTAGAACGCCGTGGTCAGCTCCTTGAAGAAAGAGGAGCGGTCATTGCGCACGCCCGAGCGGATTCCATCGAAGACCTCCATGGGCAGGCCGTTCGGGTGCCAGTCGGTCTTGAGCATGATCGGCGGCACGGCGCCGACCAGCACGGCCTTGGCGATGCGCGAGGTGCCATGACGGCCGATGTACCGAGCGACTTCGCCGCCGCCAGTTGAGTGCCCGACATGGACGGCCTTCTTGAGATTCAGCGCCGCGGTGAGCTGGGCGAGATCATCGGCATAGGTGTCCATGGTGTGGCCATCCCACGGCTGGGACGAGCGGCCATGGCCCCGGCGGTCATGTGCGATGGTGCGGTAGCCCTGTTCCGACAAGAACAGCATCTGGTCCTCCCAGGCGTCCGAGCTGAGTGGCCAGCCGTGAGAGAAGACGATGGGCTGGCCATCCTTCGGGCCCCAGTCCTTGAAATAGATCTGAGTGCCGTCCTGGGTGGTGAGATAGCTGCCGGAAATCGTGCCAGCGTGAGGAGCCACAGGTTTCCTTCCTGGGTGAGAGAGAGGTTCACCGGCGGTCGTGGCCGGCGCTCCTCTGGTAACAAGCCAGGGCGGAAGCCCGCTACCCACTTTGTTCCCGAGTGCGGACTACTGGAACTCTCCTCGGGCGCGGCTCTCGAAGCGTGTGAACTCCGCCAGGAAGACGAGATCGACCGAGCCTATCGGGCCGTTACGCTGCTTGGCGACGATCAGCTCCACGGGGATGGCCGTGCGGGACTTCGCGGCCTCATCGCCGTCAGGTGAGCCCTCGTCCTGGTCCTCTCGGTGGATGAACATCACCACGTCGGCGTCCTGCTCGATGGAGCCCGACTCGCGGAGGTCGCTGAGCATCGGCTTGCCGCCCTTGCGCTCTTCCACCTTACGGTTGAGCTGGCTGAGCGCGATGATCGGCACCTCCAGCTCCTTGGCAAGCTGCTTGAGCGAGCGGGAGATCTCCGACACCTCGAGCTGGCGGCTCTCCACCTTGCCCTTCTGGTGCATCAGCTGGAGGTAGTCGATCACGATCAGCGACAGCCGAGGGTCCTTCTGCTTGAGGCGACGCGCCTTCGCGCGCAGGTCGAACGGCGACAGGCCGCCCGAGTCGTCGATGTAGATGGGCGCGTTGTAGAGCTTGCCGGCCATCTCCTGGAACTTTTCCTCGTCATTCTGCGTGAGCCGGCCGCCGCGCAGCTTCTTCATGTCCACGCGGGCACTGGAGGCCAGCAGACGCATCAGCAGCTGGTCGGCGGGCATTTCCAGGCTGAAGATGGCAACGGCCTTGGGCTCGTCCTCCAGCGCCGCGTGCGTGGCGATGTTCATCGCGAACGACGTCTTGCCGATGCCAGGACGCGCCGCGAGGATGATGAGCTCACCGGCGTGCAGACCCGTCAGCTGCATGTCCAGGTCCACGTAGCCAGTGGACAGGCCCGTCACGCCCGACGACGAGGCCTTCATCTTGTCGAGCAGATCCAGCGTCTGCTCCATCAGCTCGCTGACGGCCCGGAGGTCTCCCTCGCGCCGCTTCTCGGCGAGGTTGAAGAGCTTGCGCTCGGACTCGTCGAGCATGACCTCGACATCGCCCGAGTCCTGGCTGGCCATGTCCAGGATCTCGCGCCCCACGCTGGCCAGCCGGCGCCGCAACGCCTGATCGCGGACGATCGTGGCGTACTGGACCGCGTTGTGCGTCAGCGGCACGCCCTGGTCCAGGGACATCAGATACGCCGGGCCGCCCACCGCGGCCAGCTGCCCCAGCACCTTCAGCTCCTCGGAGAGCGTCAGGTGGTCCACCGGACGCTGCGAGCCGTCGAGCTTCAGCATCGCGGCGAAGATGGCCCCATGCTGCGGACTGGAGAAGTCGTCCGAGTGGACCACCTCCGCCACGTTCGTCAGGAGGGTGTTGTCCGCCAGCACGGCGCCGAGCACCGCGCGCTCCGCGGCAAGATCCTCGAGGACCTTCCGCCCTTCACGACCATCGAGCACGTTGGACATGGCTTTCCCTCTTCATTTTACAAGCAGCGCGGGCAGGGGTGAAAAGGCCCCCCTGTGGGCCCGCACAAGGCGTAAAAAAAGGCCGCCCGGGAGAGACCCGGGCGGCCTGGCGTTCCCTTGCGGGAAGGCGTTACTCGGCGACGACCTCGACCTTGATCTTGGCCGAAACCTCACGGTGCAGGCGCAGCTCCACCTCGTGCGTGCCCACCGTCTTGATGGGCTCGGCGAGGTGCAGGCCGCGGCGATCCACCTGCTGGCCCTGAGAGGCCAGGGCCTCGGCGATGTCCAGCGCCGTGACGGAGCCGAACAGCTTGTCCTGCTCGCCCACCTTGCGCTTCAGGGTGACCTTGAGCGAGCCGAGCTTCTTGGCCGTCTCCTCGGCAGCGCCCTTCAGCTTGGCGTTGCGCGCGGTGATGACCGCCTTCTCGTGCTCGAGCTGGCGCAGGTTCTGCTCGCTGGCCAGCACCGCCTTCTTGCGCGGCAGCAGGAAGTTGCGCCCGAAGCCGTCCTTGACGGTGACGAGCTCCCCGGACTTGCCGAGGCCGTCGATGTCTTCACGAAGAATGACCTTCATGTGCGTTCTCCGAAATCCCAGGCGGGGCGGCTAGCCCACCATCGCGTTGTAGGGGAGGAGCGCCAGGCCCCGAGCGCGCTTGATGGCCACCGCCACCTCACGCTGGTGCTTCGCGCAGTTGCCGGAGATGCGGCGGGGAATGATCTTGCCGCGCTCCGTGACGAAGTACTTCAGGGTCGCCTGATCCTTGAAGTCCACCTTGGCGTTCTTCTCGGCGCAGAAGCGGCACACCTTCTTGCGGCCGAAGCCGCGGCCACCGCGCTTGTCGTCATCCATGCCGCCGCCGCGATCATCGCGGCCACCGTCGCGGCCACCGTCACGGCCGCCACGATCACCGCGATCGCCGCGATCACCGCCGCCGAAGCCACCACCGCCACCGCCGAAGCTGCGGCCACCGCCGCCACCACCACCAGCGCGCGAGGGCGCCGAGGAAGCCGTCTTGTTATCCGTACCGTTCATGAGCGTTCTCGTTCTCGAACTCGAAAGGGTTCGTGAAGGACCGGGGGGCCGTTAGGCCTCCTCGGAGGCCTCCTCCTCGGCGTCGCCAACCTCGTCGCCACCCTCGACGCCACGGAAGCCCGTGTCGCGCTCGGCAGCGCCCGGACGCGCGTTGTCATCCACGTCGCCCGCCATCTTCACGTCCTCGAGCACCGGACGGGACTCGGGGTCGATCTCGTCCGCGATCTTCACGGACAGGTAGCGGGTGACTTCGTCGAGGATGCGCAGGTTGCGCTCCACCTCGGCCACCAGGGAGGAGCTGCCCAGGTAGTGGGTGTGCACGTAGATGGCGCGGGGCTGCTTCGCGATGGGGTAGAGCGTCTTCTTCTTGCCCCACACCGTGAAGCGGATGACCTTGCCACCCTCCCGGCTGACGATGCCGCGGACGCGCTCCTTGATGCGGTCCACGTTGTCGTCGGTCAGGTCGGGCTTGACCAGGAAGATGGTCTCGTACTCACGAAGCCGCTTAGCGGCCTGTGTCTCAGCCATTGTTTTCTCTCCCCATGGGGTCGAGTGCCCTCCGGCCAATCCGGAGAGCGGGGAAACGGACGTCCGGCCCAGAAGGCCGTCCACCGGGGACGGGAAACCGCGCGCCGTCGCCTTCGCGCTTCGTCCCGTGCGAACCAACACGGGAAGCTGGAAAAGAACATCCCCACCCACGGGAGGTGGGTGGGGAAGGGCCTTTTAGGGGGGGGCTCCCCCCAAGTCAAGGCGAGGGTGGCTCTGGAGCCCCACTCTTGGAGCAGGCAGGCGGGCTCAGGCTTTGCGGTTGAAGCGGTTCATGGCGGTGGAGAGCCCCTCGCGGGCCCACGTCTCCGCCATGTCCGAGGCCTTGCCGATGAACTCCTCCAGCTGGCGCCGCTCCCCATCGTCGAAGTTGGAGAGCACGTAGTCGGCGACCCGCTCCTTGGCGTTGGGGCCCTCCGGCTTGCCAATGCCGAAGCGCAGGCGGATGAAGCTGTCCGCCCCCAGGCTCTGCACGGAGCTCTTCAGCCCGTTGTGCCCGCCCGTGCCGCCGCCCGCCTTCAGCTGCAGCCGGCCGAAGGGCAGATCCAGCTCGTCGTGGATGACGAGGATGTCCTCCACCGCCACCTTGTAGAAGCGCGCGGCCTCCGCCAGCGAGCGCCCCGACAAGTTCATGTACGTCTGTGGCTCCAGGAAGAGGATGCGCTCGCTGCCCAGGGAGCCCTGGCCCACCTTGGCCTGGAACTTCTCCTGGTTCAGCTCCGCCCGGGCGCGTGACAGCAGCGCCTCCACCACCATGAACCCGATGTTGTGCCGGTTGCGCTCGTACTCGCGCCCGGGATTGCCCAACCCGCAGATGAGCTTCATGGCAGGCTCCTAAAGCAAACGGGGCCGGCCCCGAGAGGCCAGCCCCGCTTCGAGACAACAGCTCCGAGCTTACTTCTTCGCCGGGGCCTTGGCCGCGCCGCCCGCCGCCTTGGCATCGCCCGCCTTGGCATCGCCCGCCTTGGCATCGCCCGCCTTGGCCGCCGCCGGAGCCGCCGCAGCACCCGCCGCCGGAGCCGCCGCCGCCGCCGCCGCCGGAACCTCCTCGCGCTCAGGCGCGGAGACCACGGCCAGGGTGTAGTTGACGTTCGTCTTCACCGACACGCCCTCGGGGAGCTTGATGTCGTTGATGTGGAGCGCCTGGGCGATCTTGAGGGGGGTGACGTCCACCTCGATCTTCTCCGGGATGGCGGCAGGCAGCGCCCAGACCTCGAGCTGGCGGCGAGCCTGGGTGAGCAGACCTCCGTCCGCCACGCCCAGCGCCTTGCCGGTGAGCACCAGCGGCACGTTCACCTTCACCTGCTCCTTCTCCGTCACGGCGATGAAGTCCGCGTGGAGGATCTCACGGGTGACGGGATCCTGCTGGTAGTCCTTCAGCAGCACCTGGTGCGAGGCGCCGTCCAGCTTCAGGGTGATGAGGGTGTTGAGCTTGTGCGGGGTGTTGATGGACTGGCGGATGGACTTCGGATCCACCGCGACGTGGACCGGCGCCTGCAGGTGCTTGCCATAGACGACGGCGGGCACCAGGCCCTGGCTGCGCAGCTTGCGGGCAGCGCCCTTGCCAGCGCCCTGACGGCCCTTCGCCTCGAGAGTGCTCTTATCGACGGACATGGAAATGCCTCTTCTGGGACTACGGGTGTCCACCGGGCCCCTGGCGCTCTCGGCATCCCGCCCCGATGGCGAGCCCCGATGACGGCGCCTCCTTTGAGGGGAGACGGTGGAGTGGAGGTGGCACATGCCAGCCAGCGGGCCTGGAGTCAAGCCGCCCGCCAACCCAGCGCACGCCTGGGCGGACTTACACGAACAGCGAGCTCAGCGAATCGGCCCGGTGGATGCGGGCGATGGCCTCGCCGAAGAGCCGCTCGGTGGTGAGCACGCGGATCTTCGGGCACGCCTGGGCGTTGGGTGCCAGGGGCACCGTGTCCGTGACCACCACCTCCTCCAGCACGGAGTCGGTGATGCGCTGGATCGCCGGCCCGGAGAGGATGGGGTGCACCGCGTACGCCACCACCCGGCGCGCGCCCTTGTCCTTCAGCGCGGAGGCCGCCTGCGCCAGCGTGCCCGCGGTGTCCACCATGTCGTCCAGCAGCACCGCGTCCTTGCCATTCACGTCGCCGATGAGGTTCATCACCTCGGAGGCGTTGGGGCGCGGGCGCCGCTTGTCGATGATGGCCAGGCCCGTGTTCAGCCTCTTGGAGTAGGCCCGGGCGCGCTCCACGCCGCCCGCGTCCGGCGACACCAGCACCATCTCCTGCGGGTCCGGGAAGCGCTTGCGCAGGTCCTCGATGAACACCGGCGAGCCATACAGGTGGTCCGAGGGGATGTTGAAGAAGCCCTGGATCTGCCCGGCGTGCATGTCCATGGACACCACCCGGTTGACGCCCGCCGTCTCCAGCATGTCCGCGATCAGCTTGGCGGTGATGGGCGTGCGCGGCGCCACCTTCCGGTCCTGCCGGGCGTAGCCGTAGTACGGGATGACGGCGTTGATGGAACCCGCGCTCGCCCGCTTCAGGGCGTCGCACATGATCAGCAGCTCCATCAGGTGATCATTGGCCGGCGGGCACGTGGACTGGATGATGAAGACGTCATTGCCGCGGACGTTCTCGCCGATCTCGACGTGGATCTCCCCGTCGGAGAAGCGATCGACCGTCGCCTTGCCCAGGGGCCGCTTGAGGTACTCGCAGATCCGCTGGGCCAGCCCCGGATTGGAACTGCCGGAGAACACCTTGAAGTCGCGCGAGGGCTGCATGGGGCGCGCTACTAACCTGCCCGCGCCCGCAAGGGAAGCGCCTTAGTCGGCTTCGGCCGCCGCCATCAGGTTCTGAGCGGCGTGACCGTTGTGTGTCTGTCGTTCGTACTCCGACAAGATGATGCGCTCCATCTCGCTGCGCGTGTCCGCGTTCAGCGGGTGGGCGATGTCCTTGTACGTGCCGTCCTTGCGCTTCTTCGCGGGCATCGCGATGAAGAGCCCGGAGGCGCCGTGGATGACCTTGAGGTCACGGATGACGAAGCAGTGATCCAGGGTGATGGTCACGTAGGCTTTGAGCTTGTCCTCTTCGACCGGAAACACCCTGACGTCGGTGATGTTCATGTTGGCCCCCCACCAGCAACCCGAAAGAGCGGTGTTGGCGGGAAGCCTGGGACGGAATGACCCAAAAATGCAAGTCCTTCGCTACTCAGTACGTTGTGCGGCTGTCATCCCAAGTGGGGCCAGCGGTGTAGGAGGTGGGCCAGGAACGCGAGGTGGTAAACGTTGATGACCGCGTAGATGAGGGCTCCTGCCCGAATGGCCATGCGGCTGGCCGTCATGCCCCGGTGGAGGCACAAGAGCGCCAGGCCCGCGTTCACGATGACCAGCTTGGCGAACATGAAGAGCAGCGGAGAGTGCTCGTACGCCAGGCGCATCAGCGGGTTGAGCTCCTCGGCGACCTCCAACTGTAGAAAGGTCAGGGTGAAGAGCCCGTCCAGGAGATTGAGCACCAGCAGGGCCACGGATGCCGGTGAGAGGTAGAAAGACCGCAGTGCCGCCCAGAAATCGCGCTCTTGCTGTTGTGCTGTCGCCGCCACCCGCGCCTCCCCGTTGAGAATCCTGCGAGTAGGTGCCTTTCAAGACGCGCGCCAACGCTGGGGACCTTCCAGGTAGGGGGAGGCACGGCGGCGTGCGCGGAGCCCCTGGTGGCCGGGGTCGGGCGCTCGGTGTTTCACGGGATCATTGACTCCGTGGGGGCGCTGAAAGAGTATCCGCGCGCCCTCGGCCCCTCCTGGATCCTGAACGTCTCGTGCACCAATTCCCCAAAGATATCGGGTGGATAGAGGTCATCTGCGGCTCGATGTTCTCCGGCAAGACGGAGGAGTTGATCCGCCGGATCAAGCGGGCCGTGTACGGCAAGCAGCGCGTCCAGGTCTTCAAGCCGAAGCTGGATGACCGCTACGACGAGACCCAGGTGGTCAGCCACTCGCAGCTCAAGCTGGTGTCGACGCCCATCGAGCGGGCTGAAGAAATTTTTTACCATCTGTCGGCTGACACACAGGTGGTGGGTATCGACGAGGTCCAATTTTTCGGGCCCGAGGTGGTGCAGGTGTGCGAGGCGCTGGCCAACAAGGGGCTGCGCGTCATCTGCGCGGGGCTGGATCAGGACTACCAGGGGCGGCCCTTCGAGCCGATGCCGCAGCTTCTGGCGGTGGCCGAGTACGTGACGAAGGAGCTGGCCATCTGTGTGGTGTGTGGCAATCCGGCCAACCGGTCACAGCGGCTGGTGTCCCGAGGGGAGCGGGTGGTGGTGGGGGCGGCGGGGGCCTACGAGGCGCGCTGCCGCAAGTGCCACGTGGCGGAGCCCACCGAGGCCACGCCTCCGCAGGCGCTGAAGCTGTTCGACTGACTCAGGAGAGGGAAGCGTCCGATGCGCGACACGCTCTATGCCAACGTTCCATTCCGGCTGAACGAGATCTCCCACCGGTATGGCCCGCAGGTTCACTTGGTGGGAAATCCTTTTCTCTTGTCCCAGTTGGCCACGCTGTGCGCCAAGGGGACGATGCAGCCGCAGATCAACCGGCTGGTGGAACTGCTCTACGCGGATCTGGTGAAGACGGTCATCAACGCGGAGTTCCCGCGGAAGATGGTGGCCATCCCCACGCGGATGGTGGACTCGACGCCGCAGGGCATCTTCCAGGGCGAGGTGATCGACGCGCACACGCGTGTGGTGACGGTGAACATCGCCCGGGCGGGCACGCTGCCCTCGCAGGTGACGTACGACTTGCTGAACGTGACGGTGGATCCGACGCTGGTGCGGCAGGACCACATCATCATGAGCCGGATGATCGATGCGGAGCACACGGTGGTGGGCTCGAACATTGGCGGGGCGAAGATCGGCGGGGACGTGGATGACGCGATCGTCCTGTTCCCGGATCCGATGGGGGCGACGGGTGGCAGCTTGTCGACGGCGATCTCGCTCTACAAGACGAAGGTGCCCGGGAAGCCGCGGCGGATCATTACGCTGAACCTGATCGTCACGCCGGAGTACCTGCGGAAGATGACGACGGATCATCCGGACGTGACGATCTACGCGCTCCGGCTGGACCGGGGGCTGTCTCCGCCGGAGGTGTTCGGGACGGAGCCCGGGACGCACTGGGACAAGGAGCGGGGGCTGGACGACCGGCAGTACATCGTTCCCGGAGGCGGCGGCTTCGGGGAGATCATGAACAACGCGTACGTGTAGGGGAGAGCCGTGCCTTTCTACGAGAAGGAAGTCGGGACGCTGCTGGATGAGAAGAAGGTCCAGGCGCGAGTGCGCGAGCTGGGCGCGGAGATCACCCGGGACTACCAGGGCAGTGATCTGACGCTGGTGTGCGTGCTGAAGGGCTCCACGTTCTTTGCGATGGACCTGGCGCGGGCGATCGATCTGCCGCTGGAGATGGAGTTCCTGGGGGTGTCCTCGTACCAGGGCGGGACGGAGACGACAGGCGAGGTGCGCATCACCACGGATGTGAGCAAGCCGATGGCGGGCAAGCACCTGCTGGTGATCGAGGACATCATCGACACCGGGCTGACGATGAGCTTCCTGCTGGAGAGCCTGCGGGCGCGGCACCCGGCGTCGCTGAAGGTGGCGTCGCTGCTGGAGAAGCCGTCTCGGGCGCGGACGAAGATCCAGATCGACTACAAGGGCTTCGTGATCGACGACGTGTTCGTCGTGGGCTACGGCCTGGACTACGGCGAGAAGTACCGGAACCTGCCCTTCATCGGCGTGATGAAGGGGAAGTAGGGCGTTCGCACGAGTGATGGGGACTTCTCGCAGGCACCCTCTCAAGAAGAGTGGGATGCCATGAGCGGGGAGTCACGTGAGCGCGTGGTCGCCGCGCTTCCAGGTATCGGAGAAGATCGGCGGCACCTCTACGAGGATGGGGCAGCAGGGCAAACGAGAGTGCCAACGCGCTGAGGAGGAGGTCCGCAGGGGGCAAGAGGCCGAAAATCGCGTGGCGGAGCTACAGGTTGAGTTGGAGCGGCTGAAAGAGCGATAGCTGCCCGGTCCATGCTCCCAGACTTGGCTCTTCTAGGGGAACTCAGGCAAAGCCCCAGGGCCACGCCGATCCGCTTGGGCCCGCAAGGTCGCGGATCCCTAGAGCCCAGCTACTTCAGCGGCTCCAGCGACGCGAAGGCCTTGAGGCGCGCTCTGGCCGAACTGGTCCAGCTGTCCGACAGGTTTGCACGGAGCGCTCCAGTGCCCGGGCCCTTCGAGTTTTAAGAACGCAGTGTCGAGCACCACGTCGTTCGCCGCGCCCACGCCTACCGCCACCTGGTAGTCGCTTACGCGACGCTCGAAGAAGTTCGTGAACGCCTGCACGTCCTGCCCAGCAGCATCAATCGCTGGTCTGCCACGTAACTACAGCGTGAGTCCGGCGGGGCGAGTGGGTGCGTCTCTCCAGTTCTGGCTCAGCGTGTCGGCAATGTCACCAAAGACGCTGCCGGACATGGGCTGGCACTTTTCGGTGTATCCACTCGCCTCGGCTGAATAGACAGCCTCGTTGCGCGCCACGTCGATAAGTTCCACCGCGAGGGAGCGAAGACGGAAGCCTCCTCCGAAACAGCGCACTAGGGTGTCGCTGGTTATTTCCAGCACGTAGCGCTGAGGCTCCGCCTCGGCAGCCTGTACGTACTGACGCTTCACCCGAAAGCCTCTGGCACGAAGCGCCTCCTCCAAGGTACGCACCACGTCCGGTTCATTGCCCAACACCACTATCTCTCGTGGTCCAACGAAGGGGTCTTGCGGGGGCAGGCCAGCGCGTACGTGCCCGGGTAGAGCACACCCAACCGAGGCAGTGAGAGCTAAGACTACGAGGAGAGGATGTGTGCGCATGGCGTGAGACGATACCAAGGGAGCACTGGAGATCTCACGACAGCCTGGAACCCGTCACGACGGGGCACGGCGAAGTCTTACCAAACCCCTGCTGCGCAAGAGTGCCGCGCGCACCCGCCAAGCGCTCCATAAGGCGAGCCACCAAGCCATCGCCTACATCATCCCCGCCGATGCACAGGGCTGGTTCAGCTACTCCGGCTATTCGGCTGCTCAAACCAACTGAGCCCCGCTATCAGTGCCGCCGAAAGGTGGCTTGGCTTCCCTGCAGGCGGATCAGCACAGGAGGCAGGGGTTGGACGCCTGCCTCCCTGCTGCTACGCCACACCTTCTCAGAACGCGGCGTCGAGCACCACGTCGTTCGCCGCGCCCACGCCCACCGCCACCTGGTAGGCGCTCACGCGACGCTCGAAGAAGTTCGTGAGCTCCTGCACGTCCTGCAGGTCCATGAACCGCAGCGGGTTCTTCACCCGGAACATCGGCTGCATCCCCAGCATCATCAGCCGCTGGTCCGCCACGTACTCCAGGTACTGCCGCATCTCCTGCACTGACAGTCCCGCCACGCCCCCGCTCAGCAGGTCCTGCGCGAACTGCGTCTCGCACTCCACCGCCTCGCGCACCATCTGCATCACGTCCGCCTGCATCCCCGCATCAAAGAGGTCCGGCTCCTCCTGCCGGGCGATCTTGATCGCTTCGAACGCGAACGCCATGTGCGCGCTCTCGTCCCGGAACACCCAGTTCGTTCCCGCCGCCAGCCCGTTCAGCAGACCCTTGCTCCGCAGGAAGTACACGTACGCGAACGCCGCGAAGAAGAAGAGCCCCTCGATGCACCCCGCGAAGCAGATCAGGTTCAGCAGGAACCGCCGCCGATCCGCCTTCGTCTTCAGCTGCGCCAGGTCGTGGATCGAGTCCATCCACCGCAGGCAGAACTGCGCCTTGCGCTGAATCGACGGGATGTTGTCCACCGCCGCGAACGCCTTTGCTCGATCCGCCGGATCCGGCACGTACGTGTCCAGCAGCGTCAGGTAGAACTGAACGTGCAGCGCCTCCTCGAAGAGCTGCCGCGACAGGTACATCCGTGCCTCGGGCGCGTTGACGTGCTTGTAGAGGTTCAACACCAGGTTGTTCCCCACGATCGAGTCGCCCGTCGCGAAGAACGCCACCAGCCGGTGGATCAGGTGCCGCTCCGCCTCCGTCATCTTGCTGCGCAGGTCCACCAGGTCCGTCGAGAAGTCCACCTCTTCCACCGTCCACGTGTTCTTGATCGCGTTCCGGTACATCTCGAAAAACACCGGATGCGCCATGGGGCGCAGCGTCAGGTTCATCCCGGGGTCCAGCAGCATCGTCGGCATCCTCTTCTGCAATTCGTGGGGTGAATTCGTTTCAGCAGGCGAGCCCGCACACACGGCTCGCCCGCCCCTCTCCCGAAGGAGAGGGGGATTCCTGGTTCAGGACGGCTGGGAGGGGAGGGGAGACCCTGCGACTACTGGCAGGCCTCGCACATCTCCGGGTTCTCCAGCGAGCACGCGACCGCCTCGGCCTCCGTGTACGTGGGCACCGCCGGCTCCGGAGTCACCGCCGGCGCCTGGGCCTGCGCTGGAGCCGCGCTGGCCACCGGCACGTTCGGCGTGGAGGTGATGGCGCCTCCGTCCAGCGTGCCCACCGTGGCCTTCGCGATGCGCGTCGCCGGGCGAGAGCGCATGTAGTACGTCGTCTTCAGCCCCTTCTGCCACGCGTAGAAGTACATCGAGGACAGCTTCCCGATGTTCGGCGCCTCCACGAACAGGTTCAGCGACTGGCTCTGGTCGATGAACGCCCCGCGATCCGCTGCCATGTCGATCAGCGACCGCATCGGCAGCTCCCACGCCGTCCGGTACACCGTCCGCAGCTCCGCCGGCAGCTCCGTCAGCTCCTGCACGCTGCCCTCGGACATCTTCAGCCGCGAGCGCATCGACTCGTTCCACAGCCCCAGCGCCTGCAGCTCCCGCACCAGGTACTTGTTCACCTGCAGGAAGTCTCCCGACAGCGTCTCGCGCTTGAACAGGTTCGACACCTGCGGCTCGATGCACTCGTAGCAGCCCGCGATCGACGCGATCGTCGCCGTCGGCGCAATCGCGATCATCAGCGAGTTGCGCAGACCCACCTTCTGGATTCGCGCCCGGAGCAAGTCCCACCGCTCCTTGTCCTCGGGCACCACGCCCCATGCGTCGAACTGCAGCTCGCCCTTCGCCGCCCGTGTCTCCGAGAACGTCAGGTGCGGCCCGTTCTGCTCCGCCAGGTCCGCCGAGGCGTTCAGCGCCGAGAAGTAGATCTCCTCCGAGATCTTCTTCGACAGAGCCCGGGCCTCGGGCGCGTCGAACGGCAGCCGCATCTGGAAGAACACGTCCTGCAGGCCCATCAGCCCCAGGCCCACCGGACGCCACTTGCGGTTGGACTCCGCCGCCGTCGAGATGGGGTAGTAGTTCAGGTCGATCACCCGGTCGAGCTGCCGGATCGCCAGCGCCACGTTCGCCCGCAGCTTCTCGAAGTCGAACTTCCCATCCGCCATCATCCGGCCCAGGTTCAGCGAGCCCAGGTTGCACACCGCCGTCTCCGAGGCGTTCGTCACCTCGAGGATCTCCGTGCACAGGTTCGACAGGTGGATGACGTTGCCGTCCTTCGCCGTCTGGTTGCTCTTCCGGTTGCTGATGTCCTTGAATGTCATCCAGCCGTTGCCCGTCTGCGCCAGCGTCTTCATCATCCGGGCGTACAAATCTCTCGCCTTCACCTTGCGCACCGCCAGGCCCTTCGCCTCGGCCTCCGCGTACGCCTGCTCGAAGGCCGCCCCGTACAGGTCCGTCAGGTGCCCCACGGACTTCGGATCGAACAGCGACCACTCGCCGTCCTGCTCCACCCGCCGCATGAACAGGTCCGGCACCCAGTTGGCCAGGTTCAGGTTGTGCGTGCGCCGTGCCTCGTCACCCGTGTTGTCCCGCAGCTCGAGGAAGTCCTCGATGTCCGCGTGCCACGTCTCCAGGTACACGCAGCACGCGCCCTTGCGCTTGCCGCCCTGGTTCACCGCCGCCACTGATGCGTCCATCGTCTTCAGCCACGGCACAATCCCGTTCGAGTGCCCGTTGGTCGACTTGATCAGCGAGCCGCGCGCCCGCACCCGGTGGTACGCCACGCCGATGCCCCCCGAGAACTTCGAGAGCATCGCCACGTCCGTGTACTTCTTGTAGATGGCCTCCAGATCGTCCGCCGGCGAGTCCAGCAGGAAGCAGCTGCTCAGCTGCTCGTGCCGCGTGCCCGCGTTGAACAGCGTGGGCGAGCTGGGCAGGTACTCCAGCGAGCTGAACAGCCGGTACAGCTCGATGGCATCCTTCGCCGAGTCCGTCAGCGCGCACGCCACCCGGAGGAAGAAGTCCTGCGGCGTCTCGATCACCTGACGCGTCTGCGGGTTCTTCAACAGGTACCGGTCGTACACCGTCCGCAGGCCGAAGTACTCGAACAAGTCATTGCGCGACGGATCAATGGCCGCGTTCAGCTTGCGCGCGTTCGTCTGCACGAACTGCAGCAGCCGCTCCGCGATGAGCCCGTGCTTGTGCCCGGCCGCCACCGACTGCGAGAAGGAGTGGATCTCCTGGTTGGAGACTTCCTTCTGGATGTACGTGGCCAGCAGGCGCGCCGACAGCTTGGCGTACTCGGGCTCCTCGACGATGAGCGCCGCCGCCGTCTGGATGGACAGGCTGTCCAGCTCCTTCGTCGTGGCCCCGTCATACAGCCCGCTGATCGTCTTGGTGGCCACCCGCAGCGCGTCCACCCGCGTCAGGCCCACACAGCAGCGGCCCACCGCCCGGACGATCTTGTTCAGGTCCACCGGCTCCGCGTTGCCGTTGCGCTTGCGCACCCGCATCATCGTCGGCGCCAGCTCGTTGGCCGGCGTCTGTTGATGCGGTGCGGCATCCGTCAACTGAGGGGGCACGGAAGGGGAGGCAGGCTTCGCGGGGGTCTCGACGTTCACGAGCGGCTCACTCCGGGTCAAGTCACAGCCAGACAGACCCCTCCCGTTCGGTTCCCTGGGAGGGTCCGTCGTGCTTTTTCAGGCGGTTGGTAGAGGTCCCCCACTGAACCCACAGAGGCCCATGGGCCAGCGGGAGGGGGCACAACCTATGGGGGGTCTGGGTCCATGTCAACGCGAGATCTGGGGTCTGCCTGGGCCCATGGCTTGCAATCTATGATCATGAGCGAACGCTTCTGCGCGGGTGTTTGCGCGATGCGCCAGGGCCTTCTCCAGCGGCGTCTTGACCCCACCTACAAAGGGGGGTCAGGGTCGTATTTCAGAAATGCTGAATTCCAGGGAATTCAGGTGGAAAAACAGGGGGGTTACGGTGTCCGGTTCCGACCACTACGGAGGCCCGCTGCCGCCATCCAGAGCGGCGGGGCCTGGGACTGGGGGAGTTGGGGGCGTTCCGGTGCCTGGCGGGGCCGCTGGGGGCTCCTGGGAGGGCGGCGTGCTCAGGGTATGGACGGCGTTGCGCAGGGCCTCCTCCAGCTTGTCGGCCGCGGGACCGACCTCGGTCAACATCTGGTTGGCGCTGCGGGCATGCCGGGTGTCCGCCCCCGCCGCCAGCTTGAGCTGGGCCAGGGCCTCGGCGATGAGCTTGCGCGCGTCATCCATCTTCTGCCGCGCCTGGTAGTAGGCCACCTCCGCCAGCATCTGCTTGAGCGAGGTGCGCTGCTCCTCGCTGAGCCCCGTCAGCCGCTCCGCGCGGCGCAGGTAGTAAACGCCTCGCTCCACCCGCCGGGGTTCGTCCGAGGCAATGCGCGGCCGAGCCAGTGCCTCCAGCTGGGAGAAGAGCGCCCGGTCCAGCTCGTCCCGCTCGGTGTAGCGCTGCTCGAGGACGCTCCTCGGCACGTCGTGCCCCTCCAGAGGGATGGGGGCGTAGGTGTCCGCGAGGCCCGGGTCGCTCGGCCGGAAGGGCACTGCCCCCCACGGCAGCATCCGCCCCTTCATCACCAAGAGGTGGTTGCTCTCCACCTCCAGCGTGAAGGTGCGCGCGTTGAGCTGCGAGAGCAGGAACACCACCGCCCCCGCCATGGCCAGCACCAGCAGCGTCACCACCAGCCGTGTAAGCGCCCGCATCGCCCACGAGCCGAAGCCCTGCTGAGGGTTCCCGTTCATCTCGCCTGCTCTCCTATCATCCGATCGTTCCGCTGCGTCCCCGCGCCCGTCGCTTTCCTTGGGACCTGAGGCCTGAAGGCTATACTCCCACCCGCCCGAACACCCATGCATCCCACTTTCCGCCGCATGGGGCCCAGTGAACTGCTGCCCCGCTACATCTTCGTAGAGAGCCTCATCGCGCGCCGGCGGGTGCTCGAGGTGGACTCCGTGGCCTCGACGGGCGGCGAGAGCGCTCGTTTCCTGCTGGAGCGTGGTGCTCGGGTGGTGGTGGCCTGTGACGCGGACCTCGCCGCCGTGGAGGCCGCGCAGAAAGCCCACGGCGGGCCCACCCTGCGCTACCGCGCCAACCACTATGAGGACCTGGAGCCGGGCAGCTTCGATGCCGTGCTCGTGGCGGACCTCGCTCCGTATGTGCGCGCCCCGGCGCTGCTGGCCGAGCTGACACGGCTCGTGGCCAAGCAGGGCTACCTCATTGGAGGCCTGCGCAGCTCTGGAGGCCTCGCGCTGTGGCAGCTCATGGAGGTGGAGGAGGACGTGCCCCCCACCTACGGGCAGCTCCTCGACGTGCTCTCCACCCACTTCCCGCATGTGGAGGTGGCCACCCAGAGCCCCTTGCTGGGTTACCAGCTCGCGTTCGAGCGCGGCGAGGGACTCCAGGTGGATGGCTCGCTGATACGTGGCGGCGAGGCGGCCTACTTCGTCGTGATGGCCGGCCACGAGCCGGCGCGGATGGTGGACCCCACGTGGGTCCAGCTGCCTCCCGAGCCGCTCGCGTTCACCCGGGGGCGCCTGGAGGAGGTGGCCCAGCGCGCCAAGGCTTGGGAAGAGCGCACCAGCAAGCAGAAGGAGGTTGTCTCCAAGCTGCGCACGGAGCTGTCCGACCGCGAGGCCGAGGTGACCGCCCTTCATCCGAAGCTGGAGCTGGCGAAGGATGAGGTGGCCCGGCTGACCGCGCAGCTGGAGCAGGCTCGGGGCTCGCCCGAGCAGGCCCGCGAGCGGGATGAGCTGGCCGCCAAGCTGCGCCGCCGAGAGCTGGAGCTGCAGGTGGCGCAGGAGCGGCTCGCCGATGCCGAGCGCCGCCTGACGCAGCAGCGCCTGGAACTGGAGGGCGTGCAGCGCGTCCAGACCGAGGCGCAGGTGAAGGTGCTGGCCGCTCAGGAGGCCCATCGGCTGGAGCGTGCCCGCCGCGAGGAGTCCGCCGCCGCGCTGGAGGAGACGCGCGAGCGGTTGACCCAGGCGTACTCCGAGGTGGGCCAGCTGCAGGATCAGCTGTCGAACCTGCGGATTGATCGGGAGAAGGATCGGCTCGCGGCCGATCGGGCTCAGGAGCAGTCCGAGGATCGGCGGCGGCAGGCGGATGCGGCCCGGGAGCGGGAGCTGCGCATCGCCGAGCAGTACTCGCAGGCGCTCGCCGCGGTGGAGCACCTCAAGTCCGAGCTGTCGCAGCTGAAGGAGGCCTCGAAGGCGTCCAGTGATTCGCTCCTTATTAAGGAGGCGGAGCTGGCGCGGGTGGCCCGGGGGCTCGAGGAGAGCCGGCAGCGGGTCTCGGCGGCAGAGGCCGGGCGCCAGGAGGCGGAGCAGCGCCTGGAGGAGCGCGCGGCGGAGCTGCGTGGGGTGGAGACGGAGCTGGAGGCGGCGCGTTCGGCCGCGGCCCGGCTGAAGACGGAGCTGGAGGCGCTGCAGCGCGCCGAGAAGGAGGCCCGAGAGACCGCCGCCAAGTACGAGGAGGAGCTCCAGGTCACCACCGGGCGCATGGCGGACCTCAAGGAGGACCGCGAGAAGGCCGCCGCGGCGTTCGCCCAGTCGCTCGAGGCCGAGCGGGAGCTGGGGGAGCAGCGGCTCTCCCAGGTGGTCGCGGAGGAACGGGCGAAGACGGAGGCGGTGTCCGTCCAGCTCGCGCGGGAGACGGCGGCACGAGAGGCTCTGGAACAGCAGATCGAGCAGCTCCGGGCCCAGGCTCAGAAGGAGTCCGAGGCTCTGGCAGAGATGGCTCGGGCGCTGGCCGAGGCCGAGCAGAAGGTCCAGGAGCTGGAGGCGGAGCGCAAGGAGCTGCGAGGCCAGCTGGCCGAGACCGAGGCCGCGCTTCAGAGTACTCGAGACGCGCTCGAGGCCGGACAGCGGCGCCAGGCAGCGCTGGAGCAGGAGCTGACCGGTCTGCGCGCCGACTTTGAGGCGGAGCAGCAGCGCCGGGCCGGGCTGGAGCAGGAGCTGACCCGGCTGCGGGCGGAACTCTCTTCGGAAGAGCAGCAGCGGGGAGGCTTGGAGCAGGAGCTGGCCACCCTGCGGTCCGAGGTAGCCGCTGGACAGCGGGAGCGCGGAGGACTGGAGCAGGAGCTGAGCGGGCTTCGGGCCGAGCTCTCCGCTTCGGAGCGCCAGCGGGAAGGTCTGCAGCAGGAGCTGACGGGGCTGCGAGCTGAATTGGCCGCCGAAGGGCAGCGGCGTGAAGAGGTGCGGCAGGCACTGGCCGGCCTCCAGGCGGAGCTGCTGAGTACGCGTGACTCCTGGACCGCGGCCGAGGCGCTGGCGGTTCGGACGGGTGAGGCGCTCGAGGCGGAGCGGCAAGGGCGGGCCCAGCTCGATACGGAGCTGGCGGAGGTCCGCGCAACCCTGGAGACCGAGCGCGGAGAGCGTGCTCGGTCAGGGGAAGCGCTGGCCCAGGTTCGCACGGAGCTCGAGGGCGAGCGGCATCAGCGTGCTCAGTCCGACGCTGCACGGGTGGAGGCTCGTGCGGCGCTGGAGGCGGAGCAGGCTCGGCGCGCTCAAGTCGATACGATGCTGGAGCAGCTCCGGACCGCCCTGACCGAGGAGCAGGGGCAGCGCGCTCGGACCGACGAGGCCTCCGCGACGCTGCGCGGGGAGCTGGCCACCGAGCGCCAGGAGCGGGCCCGGCTCGAAGAGGCGCTCGCGGAGCTGCGGACCCGGCTCGACTCGGAGCAGAGCGGGCGCTCTCAGGACGCGGAGGCCCTCGCGGCGGTTCAGGGCGCGCTCGGCGCGGAGCGGCAGCGGCGCCTGGAGGCTGACGAGCTGCTGGTCCAGCTCCGCTCGGGCTTCGCGGCGGAGCAGGAGCAGCGCGCTCAGGCGGAGACATCCCTCTCCCAGGCTCGGACCGAGCTCGAGACGGCAGGACAGGAGCAGAAGCGGCTGGGCACCGTGCTCGAAGAAGTCCGCGCCGAGCTGGCGACGGAGCGCGAGGCCCACACCCGGCTCGATGAGGAGCTGTCGGGTGTCCGCGCGGAGCTCGCGGCCGAGCGCCAGGGCCGGTCCGCTGGGGAGGCGGGGCTCGCGGAGCTTCGGGCGGCGTTCGCGACAGAGCGGAAGGAGCGCGAGGCGATCGAGGCGTCGCTCGCAGAGGCCCAGGAGCGCCTGGACACCGAACAGCAGGAGCGCGAGCAGATCGCCGCGTTGCTCTCGGAGGCTCGGAAGGGCTGGGACTCCGAACGCGAGGCGGCGGCCCAGCTTCGCACCGAGCTGGAGACGCTCAACGCCCAGCTGGCGGAGCAGCAGCGCTCGATGGCGGAGCTGAAGACGCTCGTGGAGCAGGAGCGTGGCGCGAGCGCCGAGAGCCTCTCGGCGGCCGAGGCCCGCGAGAAGGAGCTGCGTGCCTCCCTGGAGCGTCTGGAGGCCGAGAAGAGCGCGGTGGAGGGCTCCTCGCGGGAGCAGCTCGCGGCCCTGGAGGAGCAGCGTGCCCGGGTGGCCGCGCTGGAGCAGTCCCTTGCGGCGGTCGAGGATCAGGCCCGGCAGCTCACCACGCGCGGCGAGGAGAGCGACGCGGCGCGGGAGCAGGAGCGGGCTACGGCTCGCGAGCGCGAGGCCGCGTGGGAGACCGAGCGCCAGAGCCTCCTGGCCGGTGTGGCCCAGTTCGAGGCTGCTCGCGCCGAGATCATGCGGCTGGGCATGGAGCTGCAGCGCATGCTCCAGGCGCTCCAGCAGCGCGACTTCCACATCGCCCAGATGGAGGGCGAGCTGAACGACGCCCGCGCCCGCCTCCTGGCGGAGCACGAGCAGGTGGAACTGCTCGGAGTCCAGCTCGAGTCCGCTCGGCGGTTCGCGGGACGTGCCTCCGTGGCGGAGGCCTCGTTGGAGGCCGAGCGCTCGGCGCTGGAGGCTGCTCGCACCGATCTGGAGGCCGCTCGCGCCGAGCTGGCCAAGGTTCAGGAGGCGCTGCGCGAGGAGCAGGAGCGGAGCGGGCGCTTCGAGAAGGAAGGCGCGGCCGCCCTGGAGACGGTGCGCGGCGAGCTCGTCCAGGCGCAGGAGGCGCTGCGGACAGGACAGGAGCGCATCGGTCGCCTCGAAACCGAACTGGCGGCGCTGGAGTCCGCCCGCGCCGAGCTGGCCAAGAGCAACGAGACACTCCGGACCGAGCAGGAGCGCCTCAGCCGCATCGAGGCCGAGCGTGCGAGCGTGGTGGCTGAGCGGGAGCGGCTCCAGTCGGAGCTGACCGTGGCGAAGGCGGCCCGCGTGCGGCTGGAAGGGAAGGTTGCGAGCCTGGAGAGCGCGACGGTGGAGACGGCGCGGCAGCTCGAGACCGAGAAGGCCGAGCGCTCGCGCCAGTCCCAGGCCGCGGAAGGGGCTCAGGAGACGCTCCAGCAGCGCGAGAAGGAGACCGCCGAGGCCCTGGCGGCGGCCCAGCAGCGCGAGAGAGAGGCCCAGGAGGCGGCCCAGGCCGCGAAGCAGCGCGAGAAGGAGGCCCAGGAGCGCCTCGCGACGCTCCAGGCGGAGATGCCTCTGCTGCGCGAGGCGGTGGAGAGCCTCGGCGCGGAGAAGCGGATCCTCCTGGAGGACCAGAGCCGGCTCGAGACCCAGATCCGCGGACTCACGGCCCGCTTGGAAGAGGCCGAGGCAGGCAAGACGCCCGCTGTCGATCCCGCCATGGCCGAGGAGCTGGAGCGGCTCAAGAGCGAGCGCGAGAAGCTTGAGGCGGAGCTGAAGGAGCTGCGAGAGACCATGGCCCGGCCCAAAGCCGCTGCGGTCGCCAAGCCCACGACGGTTCCGCAGTCCGCGCGTCCCACCCCCGCGCCCTTGGCCACCCCGCCCAAGCCCACGGTCGGCACCCGACCCACGCCAGCCCCGATTGCCGCCAAGCCTGATCCGGCCCGGAAGCCCGCGACGCTCCCTCCGATTCCAGGGAGCCCGGCGACCCGGCCCCCCGTAGCCGGAACGGCTCCGGCGGCTCCCGTCCTCAAGCCGGGCCCCGGAGCGTTGGCCTCGGCTACAGTCGCTCGGAGGCCCGTGGCCGCTCCGGCCCGTCCACCCACCTTGGCTCCTATTCCTGGGGCCGCTGGGGCGCCGCCCGGCTCCAACGGGCCGAGCAGCTCGGTCCCCACCGTGGGGGGGCCTGCGGGCACCTCCAACGGAGACGGGCAGGAATAAGGCTCCGCCGCTAGGATGAGGGCGTGGCGGAACGCGAACGCATCTTCAAGTATCACGGGCTCGGCAACGACTTCGTCGTGCTCGATCGGCGCCAGACGGGCGTGGACATCGACGCCGAGACGTCGCGGTGGATGTGCGACCGGCGGCGAGGCATCGGTGCGGACGGAGTGCTCTCCCTGCTCCCCTCGAAGGCCGGCGTGGCGCGGATGGTGGTGCATAACGCCGACGGCAGCATCGCGGAGATGTGCGGCAATGGTCTGCGCTGTGCAGTGAAGTACCTCGCGGACCACGCGGACGGCCGCCCCGAGCGCCTCAATGTGGAGACCGGCGCGGGGGTGCTCTCATGCGTCCCGGGCTACAAAGCCGATGGGGTGGCTGAGGTGGACATCTCCATGGGTCCTGCCCGGCTGGTGGCGCCCAACCTACCCTCGGGAGCCACGGGCCAGCCATTCCTGGATGCGCCTGTTCCGGGACACCCTGGGCTGCGTGGCTTCGCGGTGAGCATGGGCAATCCTCACCTGGTGTTGCTCGACCGCCCGCTGGAGGAGGCCGAGCGCCTGGGCCCGACCTTAGAGGTCCACCCCGCGTTCAAGGATCGAACCAATGTCGAGTTCGTCCGGGTGGACCCAGACGGTCTCACTGTGGTGGTGTGGGAGCGCGGCTGCGGGCTGACGCAGGCCTGTGGAACGGGGGCGTGTGCCTCGGCCACGGCGGCGGTGCTGGCCCAGCGGCTCCCGGCAGATGCCTGGCTGCGCGTTACCCTGCCGGGAGGGGACCTGCAAATCCGGGTACCTCCCGACCTGTCCGACATCCGCCTCCGAGGACCTGTCGCGTTCGTCTTTGAGGGCGTTGTGAGGGCTCCACCGGGCCGGTAACCTTCGAGTCTTCCTCGTCCCCCAAGGCCTTTCCCGCCGTGGCCGGCACCATCCTCCTCGTCGACGACGACCATTTCTTCCTCGAGCTCGCCACGGACATGCTCACGCGGCGCGGGTACCGCATCGTCACGGCGGAGAACGCCCTGCGTGCGCTGGAGGAAGCGGGCCTCACGCGGTTCGATCTCGTCATCACCGACGTGATGATGCCGGGCATGGACGGCTTCGAGCTCACGGCGAAGCTGCGGGAGCGGGATCCGGACCAGGAGGTTCTCCTCATCAGCGCGCGGCCGGACGTGAAGGGCTCGGAGATGGCGCTCCGGGCCGGGGCGGCCGACTGCCTCACCAAGCCCGTGGACGAGGACGATCTCTACCTCGCGGTGGATCGCGCCCTGCAACGCGTGGCCCTGCGCCACGAGCGCGCCCTGCTGCGTGACGAGAACCTCGAGTTCGCGCGCTACCAGAACCTGCACCGCCGCTGCCTGGAGTTCCTGGCGTACCCGGACCTGGAGGGGCTGCAGGAGCGTGTCACCGCGGATCTGGCGGCGGTGTGTGACGCGCAGAGCGCGGCGCTGTGGCTGGTGGACGATCGCGGCGAGCTGGTGTTGCGGGCGTACCGGGGGCTGCTGGATCGGCAGTTCCTGGTGGAGCGGATGCGGCCCGAGGGTCCGCTGGCCGCGCGGCTGCGCGAGTCCTCGCCGTGGCTGATGCGCGAGGAGCGCTCGCCGGTGCTGTACGTGCCGCTGGTGGCGGGGGGGGAGCTGATGGGGCTGGCGCAGCTGTCGGATCCGATCGGCGCCGAGTTCCTCCCGGAGCACGTGCGGCAGGCGCGGGTGATTGGCGACTTCGCGGCGGTGGGCGTGAAGAACGGCCGCCGCATGCTGGCGCTGCAGCGGCTGGGGCTGAGGGACCGGGACACCGCGGCGTACAACCTGAGCTACTTCACGGACTACGCCTCGAAGGAGATCTACAAGGCGCGGCGCTACGGGCGGACGTTCTCGCTGCTGACGTTCTCGATCGACAACCTGCCGCTGGTGCGGGTGCGGCTGGGCGCGGCGGACGCGAAGAAGGCGGTGCGGGGCATCATCCGGGCGCTGTCGCGGATCATCCGGGACTCGGACGTCATCGCGAAGGCGAGCGATCAGGAGTTCTACCTGCTGCTGCCGGAGACGGACTTCTTCGGGGCACTGATGTTCGTGCGCCGAGCCATGGCGGCGTTGCGGGACGAGCAGGACGTGCAGGAGGTAGAGGGGAAGCTGCCGCTAGCGCTGGTGGGCGGGGCGAGCACGTTCCCGAAGGACGGCGAGGACTTCGACGAGCTGGTGCACCGCTGCCGGCGGCGCATGGACGAGCGCCGGGCCTCGCTGCAGCGGCGGCTGCTGCTGGACGGGCTGCCGTTCTGGGACGAGGTGGAGCTGCTGCTCGGGAGCCCGAACAGTCCGAAGCTGCCCTCGGACGAGCGGGCCGAACCCTCGCGGCGGGGCAAGGTGTCGGACGTGCTCTTCGACGAGCTGCAGACGGAGATCGCCCGCGAGCTGTTGAGGGATCCGGGCTCGCGCGGGCTGCTGTACGTGGGCGGGCCGGAGATCCGTTCGGACCTGCCCATTGCTTCGGGGCTGGAGACGGCGCCGCCGGAGCTGGCCTCGCGCATCTATCTGCTGGGGCGGCGGGTGGATCTGGAGTCGCACCCGGCGGTGACGCCGGTGTTCCTGGAGGGCGACGACCGGGTGTCGCGGCATGAGTTCTTGTTCTGGCTCTCGGAGCACGCCTCCTACGCGCTGATCCAGCGGCGGGGGCGGGGCGCGACGTGGGGCTTCCATTCCTCGGACACCGCGGTGGTGGACGGGCTCATCTCCAAGCTGCAGGCCGAGTACGACCTGCAGCCGTACTAGCGAGCGCGCACGGTGGCCCAGGTCCGCAAGATCCTCATCGCAGATCCCGACATCGAGTCGGTGCGGACGCTCACGCGCGCGCTGAGGGCCCGGGGCTATCAGGTGCACTACGCGCCGGATGGCTCGCGGGCGCTGGAGATCTGCGTGCTGCGGCACCCGGACCTGGTGCTGTTCGACGAGGCGTGCAGGCTGCTGGACGCGCGCACGTTCATCCAGATTCTGCGGACGAACCCTCGGACGGAGGAGGTGCCAGTCGTCCTCACGACGACGAACCTGGACGTGGACCGGCTGCGCGGACTGCGGCTGGCGGCGCACCTGAAGAAGCCGTTCAACCTGGACGAGGTGCTGAGCCGGCTGGAGCACATCTTCCGGCGCAACGAGGCGGCGAAGGATCTCAAGAACGACGCCCAGGAGATTGAAGGCTCGCTGACGCAGCTGGGCATCCCGGATCTGCTGCAGATCCTGGGGATGAACAAGCGCAGCGGGAAGCTGAGCCTGGAGCGGGGCAGCGAGCGGGGAGAGATCCTCGTGACAGAGGGCCGCTCGGTGAACGCGCGGGTGGGGCGGGTGGAGGGAGAGAAGGCGCTGTTCCGGCTGCTGGCGTGGACGGAGGGCACGTTCACGTTCTCGCCGGGGACGAACCTGGGCAAGCCGCGCATCGACCGGGCGATGGATGACGCGCTGTTGGAGGGCATGCGGCAGGCGGACGAGGTGAACCGTCTGTTGCCCTCGCTGCCGCCGCGCACGACGCGGATGGTGTTGGCGCCGGACGCGGACCTGCCGCAGGAGCAGCACCCGGTGACGGCGCAGGTGGTGGACCTGCTGCGGCAGCCTCGGGCGCTGGGCGAGGTGCTGGACCTGGCGCCGGCGCCGGACCTGGAGGTGCTGGGCGTCCTCATCACGCTGATGCAGAAGGGCGTGGCGCGGGTCGCGGAGGGCGAAGGGGAGGGGAGCGGCCCGCTGCTGGGGCCCGCGGAGCTGCACGCGCTGCGGAGCCGGGTGCTGCGCGGGAAGTCACCGCTGAAGGTGGTGACGGCGAAGGTGTTCATCTGCGGCAACGGCCCGGCGGCAGCCCGGCGGTTGTTCGCGCAGTTGCCGGGACTGGCGGCCGTGTCAGCGGAGCCCAAAGCGGTGAAGAGCGGCTTCGGGACGCTGGGGCGGCTGGAGCTGAGCGAGGTGCTTCACCTGGACTTCTGCGTCCTGCCGCCGGCTGAGGCGGCCCGTCCGCTCTGGCGGCCGTTCAGTGCGGGAGCGGTGGGAGCGCTTCTGATGGACAGCTCCGAGGCGGCGGTGCGGCTCGCCCACTACCTGGCGTGGGAGATTCGAGTGCCCATCGCCGTGCTGGGCTCCACCGTGCCGGACAAGCTGAACGGTGCGCCCGCCGGATCCATCGCACTGGGAGACGATCTCACCGAGGCCCTGCGAGGCTTGCTCGTTCAGAGCCTTCACCCGGCCCCCATGACACCGGGAGTGCAGTCAGAGACGCGCGCCGCATCTTCGGGATGAGGGGCCTCTCTTCCCTCCTATGTCACTTCTGATGGGGCCACGCGCTGCCATTCCAGGACGATCTCGGATTCGGTGCCTCCCATCAGCAGGGGGCCCGTGCTCAAGACCAGCCGGTTGCCTTCCAAGGTTGCCCTCCTTCTCTGAACAGTTCCAATCCAGTTCGGAAAGACGCTGCCCTGGATGTGGTGGCAGACCCTCGCCGTCTGCTCGTCGGTCTCGTAGCTCCCGAAGTACACGGCGGCCCCGTCGAGCGCTTCTTTTGCCTCCTGTCCTGTGCTCCCCTTCAAGTCTGCGGACGTGAAGGAAGGGCGGTTTCGGTTCATGAGTTGCACCGCCATGTTCCCGTGGCTGTCATAGATCAGCATGCCGAGGGGATTCTTCCCGTAAGGGTGGTTCCGGCTGCCATCAGGCAAGCGGCCCTCGACGGCGATGAGTTGCCAGGTGCCAACAAGTCTCTCTTTGAGCATCGTTGTGTCTCCCACAGGGTTCAGAGCGGGTGTGCTCGAGCATCAAGTTGGAATGTGGACAGGAGCTTGCCCTGGCCATTGTGGGCTGTGACCATGAAACGGTCGGCCTGCTCCCGTACACAACGAACCTCGCCTGCAACCAGCACGGCCCCGCGTTCCTGAGAAGGGGACGCGGGGCGCTCGTGTCCGGCACCTTGCCTCATGTCCCGCCTGCGCGAGCGCTTCCCTCTGGCCGTCCTCATCGGCGTGAGCTCCCTCAAGCTGTTGGGGCGTGCTGATATTCTCCAGAGGTGAATCGGCGTAGCCTTGACCCGCAGCACCTCGCTTGATTGAAAGGACGAGGCCATGCGTTCGCGAACTTGGACCGTCCCCCTGATCCTGATCCTGCTCTCGGCCTGCGCCACGATGGATCCGAGCCCGGGAGAGCTGGAGGACCCGAGTCCCCAGAGTCCGAGATTCGCCAACCTTCAGCGGGCGGCGCAGTACCCGTGGACGGATGACGGGCATTGCGTGGTGAGGGAAGCCTCCAACGAGTGGCCGATCCTTGCGGAGCGGTGCTTTCACGCTCTTGATCGCGACAGGGTCAGGTTCCGGGATGTCACCAAAAGATGCGCTGTCGCCTACGCGGATGCAGCCGCTCCCGCAGTCGTGGCCCTCTGTGTCTTTGCGGCACCCGAGATCGTCGTCGGTGCAGTGATTGTTGTTGGTGCGGTGGTGGTGGCCGCCGCCATCCAAGAGGGGATTGATGCTTATCAACGGAACGCATCCCGCGAGCGCGCGAAGCCCCAGGCTCAAACGCAGCCCGCTCAGGAACCGTTAGCGAACCGAACGCCAAAGCCAAAGGGATCACCCTCCGGAGACATGTTCCCCCCACCGCCAGAAACCACGCCGCGCCGTCCGTCGTGCGAGCCCATCCCGGTGCGGCACGCGGGCGGAGATGTCCCGCATAATGAGTGCGCCGATAAGTTTCCGCCCAACCGTTACCCCGGCATGGACGTATTCGTGGGCGGTGAGCGCTTCGATGCGCTGCAAGTCGGTGTGCGCGTGCTGTGGGAGATCAAGACCCACCGATTTGACACCTATCCTGACTTTATCCGGAGGCGGGAGCTTGAGAAGGCGGTGGAGCAATTGAAGAAGGAACTCGGCGCTGCGCGGGCCTGTGGATACGACTTCGTCGTTGGGGTGAGCACGCAAGCGCACAAAGACGCGCTGCGCGAAGCGCTTCCCGAACTCAATATCGTCGTTACGGGGTGCATACGATGACCAAGCCCAGAGCCCTCACCCTCATCGTCTACGCGCCTGCGCTCGTGAGCAAAGACGGCCGTACGCTCGATGTCATCCATGGGATGGAAAAAGCACTTCCCGGTTTGCGCTTGGCGTGGAGGATCTCCGAAGGAGGGCGCCCCATCGCATTGCCGCATCGCGACGCGTGGCTCGTGGAAAGGACGCAGGACGGGAGATTCCCTCTTCTGTGCAACGGGGACGAGAGTTACCCCGTGACGGTGAACGGCAGGGAAAGCTCGGTACTCTTCAGCCCGGGCGGTCAGCCGCAGCTCCAAGTTCATGCGGAGTTGCCGCTAGACGAGGCCGTTATCTCGGCAGCGGAGGCTATGCTTGAGGCCGTGGCGGAGGGGGCGCGCGCGTTCTGGGGGCATGCGTCCCGGTATGGTTACGGCTCGGAAGTCGGGGACCAGTTTCGCCGCTCCGCTCATGGGCCGGAGCGCTCACCCCGTGGGCTTCCCATGCTCAATCTTCCAGAAAAACTCCCCGGGCCTGAGATTCCCTATTTCCTCGGGTGGTTGAACTATTGGTCTGCTGCTGCCGCGCAGGCCATCGGGTTCCCGGATCCTGCTCGCGACGCCGAACTGCTCACGCGGGCGCGGCGCACGCCGTCGGGCGGATGGGTTGTGAAGCTCACGGATGCGCCGCTCGATTATGACAACCCCGCCCACCTGGACGCGCTCAAGCGGGCCTACGAGCGCTTCCCAAAGATCGGCGGACGCGACTCTCCACGCTGAAGGAGGCTGCTGCGCGTCTCCTGGCACACTCCACCGGCCCGAGCTGGCACTGTCGGACACCCTCGCGCGCGCCCCCGGGCCGAGCAGGACGCGGCGACCATGATTTCTCCTATCGTTTTGGACCCGTGGGAAGCTCTCAAGCGTCCACCGTGGCATGCTCCCTTTTCTGTTGCTCCTCGCCCTCACCCAGGCGGATGCAGAGCGCACGGTGTCACCGGTGGGTGGAACGTACGCCGCAGGGGTCTCCGCGCTCGCCGCTCAGCGCATGGCACTCGCCGAGCGGTGGCTCCAACCCAAGGTTGATCGCAAGGCTGTGCGGGACGAGGCCCGCACAATCGTGCGAGAGGCGATCACCCGACACATCCTTCCCGCCTGGTTCGGCACACCCTGGGAGTTCTACGGTGACAGCCAGACGCCAGGCACGGGAAGCATCGCCTGTGGCTACCTGGTGTCTACGGTCTTGAAGGATGCGGGCTTCCGCGTAGAGCGCGTGCGGATGGCGCAGCAGAGCGCCGAGAACATCGTGAAGACCCTGGTCCCTCCCGCGAAGACCTGGCGCTTCCGTAATCGGCCGGTGTCCGAGGTCATCCTCCGCGTCAAGGGTGCAGGCGCGGGGCTCTACCTCGTGGGGCTCGACTACCACGTCGGGTTCCTGTGGAACGACGGCGAGCAGGTGTGGATGTGCCACGCCTCATACTTGGGTGACGCGAAGGTCCTCTGCGAGGACGCGCTCACCTCGCCAGCGATGGAATCGCGCTACCACATCGTGGGGCGGTTGCTCGAGGACGGGATGATCGACGCGTGGCTGAACGGGCAGAAACTCCTCACCGTCACCCCGTGATGCTTGACCCGTCCGGCAGAATGGCACCGACTTGGCCGCTCAGCACAGGTCGAGTCGCGAGTCAATTCAACAAAGATCTCAATGGGCCACGCCGTGATCTAAGCCTATATGCGACTCCGCCCTGAGCGCTCCTGGGTCCCTGTCTGGGAATCAGTCAGAGATCCAAGCCTGCGCCCAGGGTTCAAGAATCACCATCCGTGCAAGCAGGGACTCACATCAACCCCGAAGGAGTCATACGAATGACCACCAAGACCACGCCGCCCGTCCAGACTGTCGAAGGCCCGGTTCAAGGCGCCATCATCGAGCCCGGCGTCGTTGCCTATATGGGTATTCCCTACGCTCAGCCACCCACGGGACAGGAGGGGCGCTGGCACCCTCCGCGCCCCGTCCAGCACTGGACCCAGCCGCGCCCATCCAATGACAAGGCCCCGTCTTGCTACCAGAATCGGGAGACCTGCATCCAGGTGGGTGGCGGCGATCCGGATCCCATGGATGAGGATTGCCTCTATCTCAACGTCTGGACGCCCGAGCGTGAGGCGGGCGCCCCGAAGCTCCCGGTCATGGTGTGGATCCACGGCGGCGCCTACACCCTTGGCGCAGGCAGGCTGCCTGTTTATCACGGGGCGCCCCTGGTGAAGCGGGGCGTGATCCTGGTCACCATCAATTACCGGCTCGGCGCCCTCGGCTTCTTCGCGCACGAGGCACTCGAGAAGGAGCGCCTCGAAAAAAACGAGCCTCGCGTGAACAACTTCGGGCTGCTCGATCAGATCGCGGCGCTCGAGTGGGTGCAGAGGAACATCGAACAGTTCGGGGGCGATCCGGACAACGTGACCCTCTTCGGTCAATCCGCCGGCGCGAGGAGCGTTCTCGCGCTGTTCGCCTCGCCGCTTGTCAACAAACGGCAAAAGCCCCTGTTCCACCGGGGGATCGCCCAGAGCGTGTACAGGTTCCCCGAGGTCAGCCAGACGCAGGCGCTTGCGCGCGGCAAGAAGCTCATGGGCCTGCTCGGGGCGGGCGGGAAAGATGTGACCGCCGCGGAGCTCCGCGAGCTGGATGCGAAGGACATCATGAACATGGAGGGCAAGCTCACCCAGCAGCAGCTCAAGGGGACGTCGAACTCTCCGGTCGCGGTCAGCGGAGACTCCGTGCTGCCCAACGAGGCCGGGGTCATCGATAGCTTCCTGAACGGCGCGGTGTCGGCATTGCCGCTCATCATCGGCAACACCAGTGATGATGGCAGCGTGGTGCTCGATGTCCCCGGGATAAACACGGGCTCCATCATCCTCGTGGCGGTGACCGGGCTGCCCGCGCCCATCCCGACACCCGATGTCCCGAGGAACTACTACCCGGATCTCGCGTCGGGGGAAGCAGAAGACGTCCGGGACGAGGTCGGCCGCCGCCTGGCGCGCGACGCGGTCTTCACCGTGACGACGTACAACCTCGCCAAGGCGCATAGCAAGCTCGCGCCGACCTGGCGGTACTACTTCGACTACACCGCGGAGAACCACCGCGCCACGGTCCCGAAGGGGACTCGTCACGGTGATGATGTCATCTTCACCATGGACACGCTCGCCTACGCCCCGCCCTTTCCGCCGGGCAAACCCAATGAGCCGGTCACGGTCACGGAGAAGGATCGCGGGGTGGCGGCCCTCGCCAATG
Source organism: Hyalangium minutum (assembly GCF_000737315.1). GTDB lineage: Bacteria > Myxococcota > Myxococcia > Myxococcales > Myxococcaceae > Hyalangium > Hyalangium minutum. Next base: position 649,383 of record NZ_JMCB01000001.1, on the reverse strand, counting down.
AATACTTCTTCAAGTTCGCTGTGACCGGGACGCCTTCATCCGCCACGGGGCCCGCATGGCCCCAGAACAAGGAAGGGCAGGACAGGACGCTCGTGCTGGGCGAGTCCACCAAGGTGGAGTCGGACTTCATGCAGCAGCACGCCGAGGGCGCGACCATGGAGAACATGGTCGCGTTCGACAAGGTCGGAAAGAAGATGGACAACATCATGAACTGAAGATCTGTCCATTCACACACGGACGAGGATGGAGGCGGTGGGAATCGAACTCGCGGCAAGGCGGAAGCAAAACCCCAAGCAGGTCGCGCTGTTACCTGCGAACGCCTTGATTTCTCATCGGTTCGTTCTGCCGCCCCATCCCTGCGGACGGTGTCTCTGAAATGTGCAGCGGCTCGGGTGACGGACGTGTTGCGCAGGACATCCGCCCTGGACGCTGCCGAGCGACAAGCCGTCTCCTGTGACCGATCCGGGCTAGCGGTAGCACTCAGTCCAGCTGCTTCTTCCACGCAATCGGGAGCGGCTCGCGCGTCCCGGTCTCCTCCCCCTCGATGAGGGTCAGGAGTCCGCGGACGACTACGAATTTGGCCTGCTTCTCTTTGTCAGCAGTTTTGTCCGGATGATGCGTGACGGCGAATCGGCGATAGGTGCTGCGCAGCGCGGAGAGTTCCAGGAACGGAGACACGTTCAGCTCGCGCGCAAGGAGCGCCCGCGCCTGCCCCATCGACAGCTGGACGTTCGGAAAGCGATCGTCGACGACCAGCTCTCTCGATGACGAGACCACCGCCTGGATGGAGGACTGCACGCTCCGTGGCTCCTCGCGAGGAAGCGAGCGATTCCTGTACCAATCGAGGAAGCTGATCTTCGACGCTTCACCGGAGTCGTCGCGAATGGGGATCACCGGAATTCTTCGTGCCTGGGCGCAGGCGAAGATCAGCTCGGTGAGCTTGTGTTTCACGTCGTCCTCCACGAACGACCGCCACAGGCACCCGTTGCTCACCTTGACGAACAGCGCACGTGCCCGCACCTGCCCCATGAAGGTGCCGAGGACGATCAGCTCATTGTGGCCATGCACGCTGGTGCCGGTGAGGATCTGGTCTGGCGTGGGAATGACCTGCCGCGCCTTCCCGCCGAGCTGGGACAGGAAGTCGGTGATGCGCTGGGTCCGGCGATAGGTGCTCCGCCCCGAGAGGTTCATTCCGCGCGCGGTGTTCTGCACCTGGGCGGCCACCAGATCGATCGTGCCCGCGTTGCAGATATTGGCCTTCGGCACGTAGAGGACGAAGCCGAACGTCATGTTCTGGTACGTGGTCTTCTTGGCCTGCGATATCAGCGAGCAGCTCAAGACCTCCGAGCACAAGGCATCCGGTTCACTCAGGTAATAGCGGGTGAGGTGATACACGACGGCGTTCGGGTTGCCGGAGACGGGCTCGATGAACGTCGACCGGTGGGTGCGGAGGTACTGAACCTCCGCCGCGTCCGAGACTTGGATCCGGGTCGGACGGAGCGCGTTGATGATGTACCGGTAGGCATTGCCGCGGTGCTGCGTCGGATCGGTGAACAGGCTGGGATCCCAGGCATCACGGCTCGCATCCGTGAGCATCGGGACGATCCCCGCGATGGCATCGCGCCCGGTCTGTGCGTCGAGGATACGATGGACGATCCCGGCGCGCAGCGTCGCCTCCGAGGCGGTGCGCAGGTAGTTCAGGTGGCCGGCCATCACTTGGGGCGACGGCTCGTCATAGGCTCCCCGTGGCGGACCACCGGCGAACACCACCAGCAGCCACGCGCGCGCCATGGCCTTCCACGACGCCTGCCAGAACCAGCCGTACGCATCGCCGCGAACGACCTCGCGCGCAATCCACTCCAGGTCGTCGTCTGACATGGAGTAGACACTCGCGGAGAGATCGTCGGCGGCGTCGGGGTCGATGCCGCGCACGGTGGCGACGATCGCATTGAGCTGCTGATAGATCTGCTGCCGCTGAGTTCGATTCAGCAAGCCTCACCTCCTGCCGCCGTGCGGAATGTACGGCAGGGCGATGCACCCTCCTAAGAAACGCCCAGGAAAAAGGGGGAGGGCCTTCATTTTTCCGATGCTCAGACTCACTCGCCCCAGGAGCGCCCATGAATCCACTCAAAGGGACCTTCGACTACATCGTCCTCGGGGCTGGCTCCGCCGGCTGCGTGCTGGCAGCCATGCTCGCGGAGAAGCTCCCGGATGCCCGGATCCTCTTGCTGGAAGCCGGCCATGACATCCCCCCGAAGGACGCAACCGTCTGGGATCCCACCCGCTGGCTGCTGGTCTCTCGTGATCCCCAGCGGGAATGGGGCTACCGCTCGGTCGCCCAGGCCGGGCTCAATGGCCGCACCATCCGGCTCGCCCGGGCCAAGGCGCTGGGCGGTTGCAGCATCCACAATGCGATGGTGTACGTGCGCGGTGGCAGGTATGGCTTTGACCAGTGGGCCCAGGCGGGCTGTGAGGGCTGGGACTATGAGAGCCTGCTGCCTTCCTTCCACCGCGTCGAGCAGCGGCTCCACATCACCCATGCCAAGGCGGATCCCTTTGTCATGGAGTTGATAGGCGCTTGCAACCACCTGGGCATTCCCTACAACCTCGACTACAACGCCTCCCCTCACGCGTTCGGTGTCTCCCCATTCCAGTTTCTCATCAGCCAGCAGGGGAGGCGGGAAACAGCCTTCAGCCACTTCTTGGGTGCCAGGAAGCCCCGCCGCCTGAAGATCGCGAGCGGCGTCCGCTTCGATCGCATCCTCTTCGACCCCGAGCGGCGGGCGGTGGCCGTGGTGGCGACCGACCTGCGCACTCAGCGACAAGTCGAACTTCCCGCCAGGCGGGAGATCCTGCTCTGTGCGGGTGCCATTGGCAGCCCCCACCTCTTGCTGCTCTCCGGGGTGGGCCCGGAGGATCAGCTCCGCGACATGGGGATCCCCGTGGTGTCAGCGCTCCCCGGGGTCGGCGAGAACTTTCAAGATGACCTCTTCGTCACGGGCGGTTTCGCGAGCAAGAAACCCCTGCCGCCTCAGCCTTACGGCCTCATAGGCGCGGTGATCTTCACCTCCACGGATCCTTCCACGCTCCCTCACCTTACGGACGTGGAGTGCTCTCTGGCCAGCGGCACCATGAAGGGGATGGATCTGCCTCCCGACAAGCAGCAGAGCTACTTCATCTACCCCAATCTCCAGCTCCTGAAGAGCCGCGGTACCATCAGGCTCTCGAGCTCCAACCCTACCGAGCCCCCCCTCATCGATCCGCGCTACCTCACGGCCCCCGAGGATCTCCAGCGTTGCATCCACGGCGTCAAGCTGGCCCGCCGCATGGGCCACCACCCCAACATGGCTTCCTGGTTCTCTCAGGAGCTCTTGCCGGGACCTGAAGTGCAAACGGATGCCGAGCTCGAAGCCTACGTCCGCCAGACGGCGGACACCTGCTATCACTACGCAGGCACCTGCAAGATGGGGGTGGATGATCAATCCGTGGTGACGCCTCGCCTCAATGTCCTCGGCACCCAGGGCTTGCGCGTCATCGACGCCTCCATCATCCCCACCACGGTCTCCGGCAACACGGCTGCCGCCACCATGATGATCGCGGCCAAGGGCGCTGAGCTCGTGAGTCAACGGGAGTGAAACGTCAGTCACCCGAGTCGCTGCACATTTCAGAGACACCGTCCGCAGTCGAGTAGCGCGTGAGTGCCTCGCGGACGCAAGCAGAGAACTTCTGCCAACTCGATGCATGCTGGAAGGCATTGCTGCCGGCAGATTTCGAGCGCGCCCTCGACATCGGCGTCGGCGAGTGCCGTGGGGCCAACGAGCAGGGCTGCGAGGAGGACAAGGCCATGGGAGCGGCGGCATGAGCGGGAGTCAGTCACGGTCAGCTCCTTCAGTGTCTGGGGAGGGAGGACGGTGAAGGAGCGGCTTGATTCAATCCCCTCAGCTCATCAGGGCTCTGACCCTGGCGTCGCGATGCGTCAGCCTCGCTGCGCCCGACGCTCGGCGAGCATCAGAAGATTGCTGGGCTTCTTGGGATGGAGGCGGCGGGAATCGAACCCGCAGGGCCCAGGAGCACGTTGATTTTCTGAATCGTTCTCCGCCTCGTCGGCTCACTTCCATGTGAGGGGAGCTGCTCAGCCCTCGAAGCGTGACTCGCGGTCCAAGGACCGCCCCACAAGGGAGAATGCCGTGAAAGCCCACAAACTGCTGTTCCTGGTGCTTACTGCCGCCGCCACGGCGGCCAGCGCGGGAGCCCGGGCCAATTACGACGTGAGCGTGTACCTGGCCAATCCCAACTATGGTTTCGCGGGAGGGACCATCGCTGCGGCGCAGAACTCGGCGGACACGAAGCAGTCCATCGTCTGCAACATCACGGTGAACGCCATCAACACCGCCTCCCCTTCACGGACCCTCACGTGCCAGGCCGTTGACGCCTTGAACAACATGGGATGGTGCACCCTGAGCAATCCTCCGCAGTCGGTGGTGGATTTGATCACCTCGCTCAACGACACGAGCTACCTGGGATTCCAGTGGAACAAGTCCAACTCGGTGTGCACGCAGCTCTATGTGGAGCGCAACTCGATGCAAGTCCCGCGTGGGGCGACCACCATGAGCACCACCTCCACCCGGACGGCCGCTCCCGCAGTGCCTCCCATGGCGGATGCCCTGGAGCAGAAGTAGGAGGAGAAGACGCCGCGAGGAGACTGGGCCGAGCAGACGGGATTGGCATGGACAAGCAGGGGCCGTTCGTGCAGCTTGGCTGTCCGATTCCAGCAGGGGGGAACATGCTTCGAACCTTCGTTTCACTCATGGCGGCCGCGCTCGTCCTCGTCCTTGGCTCGTGCAGTCCCTCCTCGGAGCGTTCCCCGGGTGAGGCCACGGCCCATCGTCAGTCCTCGCGGCTGGTCGCAGCGGGTTGGGAGATGCCGGCCTCTCTGTCCTCTGCCAGGAGCGGTCACACCACCACGCTGCTGCCCTCGGGCAAGGTGCTCGTTGCGGGCGGGGACGGCTCCAGCGGCCCCCAGGCCCACGCCGAGTTGTATGACCCGGTCACCAACGCGTGGGGCTCGACCGGCTCGCTCGCTCAGGCCCGCAAGAACCACACCGCGACGCTGCTGCCCTCGGGCAAGGTGCTCATCGTGGGAGGCGAGGGCCCCAACGGCGCGCTCACCAGCGCCGAGCTCTATGATGCAGCCACTGGCTCCTGGGCCACCATCGGCTCTCTCGTGGAGGCCCGTGGGAGCCACACGGCGACGCTGCTGGCCTCGGGCCAGGTGCTCGTCGTGGGGGGGGTTGGCGCCAGCAGTGCCCTGAACAGCGCCGAACTCTATGACCCGGTCACCGGCTCCTGGTCCGTTACCGGCTCGCTCACCCAGGCCCGCTCCGACGCCACGGCGGCATTGCTGGCCTCGGGCCAGGTGCTCGTGACGGGCGGCGCTGGCCCCAACGGAGCCCTGGCCAGCGCCGAGCTGTATGATCCGGCCACCAGCGCCTGGTCTGCCACCGGCGCGCTCGCTCAGGCCCGCTCCGGCGCTACGGCCACGCTGCTGCCGTCGGGCAAGGTGTTCGTAGCGGGCGGCGTTGGCCCCAACGGAGCCCTGGCCCGCACCGAGCTGTATGATCCGGTCACCGGTTCCTGGGCTGACGCTGTCTCGCTCGCTCAGGCCCGCTTCCATGCCACGGCGACATTGCTGCCCTCGGGCAGGGTGCTCGTGGCGGGCGGTGCTGACTCCAGTGGTGCCCTCACCAGCGCCGAGCTGTATGACCCGTCCTCCGGCTACTGGGCTTCCTCCGTTTCGCTCTTCCAAGCCCGTGCCCTCCACACGGCGACGCTGCTGCCTTCGGGCAAGGTGCTGGTGGTGGGAGGCACTGGCACCAGCGGGGCTCTGGCCAGCGCGGAGCTGTACAACCCGGCCGCCGGCTCTGGGACGAGCACGTTGGTTCCTGGGAGTTACAACGGCAAGAAGGCGGCGCTGCTGCCCTCGGGCAAGGTGCTCGTCCTCGGGGGGTATGGGTATTACAGCATCAACTCCAAGCTGTATGACCCAGCCAACGGCAGCTGGACAGACACCGGTCCATTCACTCCGGCTCGGGACGACTACACGATGACGCTGCTGCCTTCGGGCCAGGTGCTCGTCGTGGGGGGGAGGAACGACTCCGGCTACACGACCAGCGCCAAGCTGTATGACCCAGCCACCCATCGCTGGGCCGACACCGGCTCACTCGCTCAGGCGCGGGCCTACCACACGGCGACGCTGCTGCCGTCGGGCACGGTGCTCATCGCGGGTGGAGTCAACAACAGCGGCAACCTGAACAGCGTCGAGCTGTATGACCCGGTGACCGGTACCTGGGCCAACACCGGCTCGCTCGCTCAGGCCCGGAGCAAGCATGCGGCGGCGTTGCTGCCCTCGGGCAAGGTGCTCGTCGTCTGTGGCCAGGGTGCGTCTTCCTCCGGCTACCTGAGCAGCGCCGAGGTGTACGATCCGGGCTCGGGCTCATGGACTGTCACGGGCTCACTGGCTCTGCCTCGGTTTCTCGCCACGGCGACGCTGCTGCCCTCGGGCAAGGTGCTCGTCGCGGGTGGATATAACGGCGGCACAAGGGTCGAGGTGTACGATCCGGCCACCGGCTCCTGGACGGACATCGCTCCGCTCCGTAAGGACCGCTTCGGCAACAGGGCGACGCTGCTGCCCTCGGGCAAGGTGCTCGTGGTGGGCGGGTACAGTCCCTCGCCTGAACCGATCCATGAAGTGTATGACCCGGCCACCGGTTCCTGGACGGACACCGCCTCGCTCTCTCAAGGCCGATCCTTCGCCATGGTCACGCTGCTGCCCTCGGGCCAGGTGCTCGTGATGGGGGGGGACCAGGACACCGTAGAGCTGTACGACGACACGGGCTCCAACCCTCTGTGGCGGCCTGGCATTGTCAGTGTCTCCGCGAGCGCTCCGCTCATCCCTGGCGCTTCCTTCACCGTGAATGGCTCGCTGTTGCGTGGCATCTCGGAAGCCAGTGGTGGCAGTAGCCGCTCCTCTGCCTCCGACTTCCCCTTCCTGACGTTGCTGGACATTGAAAGAGGCACGCTGGCCGTGCTGCCCTCGCAGGGGTTCTCGAGCACGCACGTCACCTCCACCGTGCCCCCAACGCCCCCAGGGCAGTACCTGTTGTCCGTCACCGTCAACGGCCTGACCTCCGCCAAGGTGATCGAGATCGCCGCAGCGCCGGACACCGTACCGCCCACGGTGACGCTCACCGCGCCTGGAGAGGGCGCGACGCTGAGGGGGATCGTAACGCTCACCGCGACCGCCCTGGACAACGTCGCCGTCACCCGAGTCGAGTTCTACGACGGGGCCACGCTGCTGGGGACCGACACCGCCGCACCCTTCAGCTTCTCCTGGGATGCGAGAACCGCGGGCAATGGCGCCCATTCGCTCACCGTGAAGGCCTATGACGCCGGCGGGCAGTCCGCCACTTCGCCCGGGGTGAACGTGACGGTGGACAATGATCTAATCGCTCCCACCGTGTCGATCTCCGCCCCAGCCGCGGGGGCGGCTGTGACGGGCACCCTCACGGTCACCGCGATGGCCACGGACGACCAGGGCGTGGCCCGCGTCGAGCTCTACGAGGGCAGCACGCTGCTGGCCACGGGCACCACCTCGCCGTACGCCTACAGCTGGAACACGCGCACAGGCCCCAACGGTGACCGCACGCTCACCGCGAAGGCGTATGACGCCGGGGGCAACGTGGCCACTGCCCAGGTGACGGTGACGGCCAACAACGACTTCACGCCGCCCACGGTGACGCTCACCGCGCCAACCGAGGGCGCGACCCTGAGCGGCACCGTCCTCTTGACGGCCACGGCCAGTGACACCTCGGGGATCTCCCAGGTGGAGTTCTTCCTCGGCCCCATCCTGGTGGGGACCGACTCCACAGCCCCGTACTCCTTCAGCTACAACACCCGGGGCCGGCTCAATGGGGCCTGGAGCCTCACGGCCAAGGCGTATGACACCCTGAACAACGTGGGCACTTCCGCAGCGGTGAATGTGACCCTCGACAATGACTACACGCCGCCCACGGTGATGCTCACCGCTCCGGGACAGGGTGCGACGCTGACCGGCACCGTCGTCCTCACGGCCACGGCCAGCGACCCCTCGGGGATCTCCCGGATGGATTTCTTCGTCGGCTCCACTCAGGTGGGCTCTGCCACCACGGCGCCGTACTCCTTCAGCTACGACACCCGGCTCCTGCCCAATGGGGCCAAGACCCTCACGGCGAAGGCCTATGACACCCTGTTCAACCTGGGCACCTCCGCCACGGTGAACGTGACCTTCGACAATGACCTCACGCCGCCCACGGTGACGCTCACCGCGCCGCGCCAGGGCGCAACCGTGTCTGGGAACCTCGTCTTCACCGCCACGGCCAGCGACACCTCGGGGATCTCCAAGGTGGATTTCTTCGTCGACACCTTCCAGGTGGGCACTGCCACCACGGCGCCGTACTCCTTTGGCTACAACACCCGGAACCTGCCCAATGGGGCCAAGACCCTCACGGCGAAGGCCTATGACACCCTGAACAACGTGGGCACCTCCGCTGCGGTGAGTGTGACCTTCAACAATGACCTCACGCCGCCCACGGCGACGCTCACCGCGCCTGTGGAGGGCGCGACGCTGAAGGGGACCGTGACGCTCTCCGCGACAGCCACCGACAACGTGGCCGTCACCCGAGTCGAGTTCTACGACGGGGCCACGCTGCTGGGGACCGACACCGCCTCGCCCTACAGCTTCTCCTGGGCCACGAGAACCGCGGGCAATGGCGCCCATTCGCTCACCGTGAAGGCCTATGACGCCCTGGGGCAGTCCTCCACCTCGCCTGGGGTGAACGTGACGGTGGACAACGATCTGATCGCGCCCACCGTGTCGATCTCCGCTCCCGTGGAGGGGGCCACCGTGACGGGCACCCTCACGGTCACCGCGACGGCCACAGACAACCTGGGAGTCACCCGCGTCGATTTCTACGAGGGCAGCACGTTGCTGGGCACCGACACCTCCTCGCCGTACGCCTACAACTGGAACACGCGTGCAGGCGCCAACGGTGATCGCACGCTCACCGCGAAGGCGTATGACGCCGGGGGCAACGTGGGCACCGCCGAGGTCCGGGTGAACGCCGACAACGACTTCACGCCGCCCACGGTGACGCTCACCGCGCCGGCCGAGGGCGCTCCCCTGAAAGGCACCGTCGTCTTCACGGCCACGGCCAGCGATAACCTGGCTGTGACCCGGGTGCTCTTCTTCATTGGCACCACGCAGGTGGGCTCCGACACCACGGCGCCATACTCCTTCAGCTACAACACCCGGCTTCTGCCCAACGGGGCCAAGGTGCTCACGGCCACGGCGTATGACGCCGTCAACAACATGGGCACCTCCGCACCGGTGAACGTGACCTTCGAGAACGACTTCACGCCGCCCACGGTGACACTCACCGCGCCGGCCGAGGGCGAGACGCTGAGCGGCACCGCCGTCCTCACGGCGACGGCCAGCGATCCTGCGGGGATCGCCCGGGTGGACTTCTTCGTCGGCACCACGGCGGTGGGCTCCGACGCCACGGCGCCGTACTCCTTCAGCTACAACACCCGGCTCCTGCCCAATGGGGCCAAGGTCCTCACGGCCAAGGCGTATGACACGCTGAACAACCTGGGGACCTCGGCGCCGGTGAATGCGACCTTCGAGAATGACTTCACGCCGCCCACGGTGACACTCACCGCGCCGGCCGAGGGCGAGACGCTGACCGGTACCGTCGTCTTCACGGCCACGGCCAGCGATGCAGCGGGGATCTCCAAGGTGGTCTACTTCGCCGGCACCACGCAGGTGGGCACTGCCACCACGGCGCCGTACTCCTTCAGCTACAACACCCGGCTCCTGGTCAATGGCAGCAAGGTCCTCACGGCCAAGGCGTACGACACCCTGAACAACATCGGGACCTCGGCTCCCGTGAATGTGATCTTCGACAACGATCTCACGCCGCCCACGACGTCCATCACCTCGCCGGCCAGCGGCTCCACGGTCACCGGGGTGGTGCAGATTGACGCCATCGCGAGTGATGACCGGGGGACCATCACCAAGGTGGAGTTCTACCAGGGCTCGCTGTTGCTGGGCTCCGTCACCACGGCGCCGTACACCTGGTCCTGGGACACGACGAAGGTGTCCATCGGCAACACCACGCTGAGGTCTCGGGCGTATGATGGAGCCGGCAACTCGGTCTACAGCACGGCCGTCACCGTGACGGTGACGCGCTAGCCCGCCGTACGCTGCAGAGGTGCACCGAGCGTGGCGCTTCCGCGGTGCTGGAGGACGCTGGGAGTCAACGGATTGTCAGTGCTGTCGGGTATGACGGTGAGTGCAGGCTTTCCTGCATTCCCCATCCCAGGAGCCGTGATGACCCGTATTCGAATGGCGTGCCTGCTCGCGGTGTTCCCGCTGGCGGTCCAGGCCTCTCCGAGCAGTGCCATCTCTCTGCTGTCGACCGACTCCTTCGCGTACTCCGCGACCCAGACCGGCAGCGCCCAGCACAACACGACCCAGAGGACCTTCGCGATGACGGCGGGACAGACGCTCACCGTGGGCACGTGTGGCCTGGCGGGCACAGCGTTCTCGGGTGACACGTACCTGCGCCTGTTCGGGCCGGACACCCTCCAGGTGGTCGAGAGTGACGATGCCTGCGGGGGGCGCGGCTCCAAGATCGTCTTCACCGCGCCCACGGCCGGCGACTACGAGCTCCGCGCCGGCTGCTTCTCCAATGAGAGCTGCACCGGCACGGTGGTGTGGGAGCTCGTCGTCGGCGCGCCGCCCCCTTCTGCAAGAGGGACGTTCCCCTTCAGCACGGGCAACACCCAGAACGCCTGGAGGTATACGGTGAACGAGCAGGTCACCGTCCCCGCGGGCGAGACAATCACCGTGGGCACCTGCGGGGTGTCGGGGAGCAGCGTCTCCGGTGACTCCTTCCTGCGCCTCTACACCTCCGGGGGTATCGAGGTGGCGTTCAACAACGAGGCCAACGATTGCTCGGGCTCGAAGCTGAGCTACATGAGCCTGGCGACGGACACGTACTGGATCGCTGCCGGCTGCTACGCCAACCTCTTCTGCAGCGGCACGGTCGCGTGGGAGCGCGGTGGCGATTTCCCTCCGACGAGCGGCACCTACGCCTTCGCCACGAGCACCACGGACAACGCGCAGATCCACACCGTGAACCAGGATGTCTACATCGCCGCCGGCAGGACGATCACCTTGGGGACCTGCGGGTTGGCCGGAAGCAACATCGTCGGTGACTCCTACCTGCGGCTCTACGATTCCTCGGGCAATGAGGTGGCGGCCAATGACGACGCCTGCAACGGCTACGGCTCGAACCTGAGCTATACCCCCACAATCTCAGGCAGGTATCAGATCCGCGCCGGCTGCTACCGCGACGATAGCTGCAGCGGCACGGTGGCCTGGGACGCCCCGTAGTCCGCGAGTCCGAAGAGGAGCGCCTGCTCGCTCCGATTGGCTGAGTTTCTCGGATGGATGCGGCGGGAATCGAACCCGCGCCGGGCGGTGCGAAACCTCTCGCAGAATCGCGCCCTTATCTCGGAACCGCCCGGAATGATCTGGAGTCGTTATCCCGCCGCGTCCCATGTCGTCCCGCCCCGTTCCAACCCGTTCCGCACTCTCACGCAACACTGACGCAACATGGGCGGGGGCTCCTACGCCCCGACCGGCCCCCAGGGCAGTGGGGACCGGCACCGGGGGCGCTCAGGCCGTCGTGATGCTGTCCGAACCCTTCAAGCCCCAGTCGACCATGACCGCGCCTGTCTCCCTCTTCAGCTCTTTCAGCTCGGCCGCAGCCTTTTCCTTACCGAATTGGCCCCCGAGCCATCGGTGCAGGTCCGTCTCCAACTCCCCTGCGGTCTGGTAGCGCGCGGTGGGTGAGCGCTGAAGCAGCTTGCGAAGGGGGACGCGCAGCGTATCGGGCAGGCCCTCCGTGACCGCTTCGAGGTCTTCCTGCGTGTAGGTCGCCGCACGCCAGATCGTCTGCTCGATCGCGGGTTCACACCCGGCCAGCCGAGCGCGCTTGATCGCGCGCTTCACGCGGGCGAACTGCCTCTTCGAGAGTGCCGACTTTGCCGCGTCGGAGACCCCCATATCGGTATCGAGCAGGTTCCGCCCCGTGGACATTTCGAGCATGACGAGTCCGAGCGAGAAGAGATCCGAGCGTGCATCCACCTTGCCGCCGAGAAGCATCTCGGGCGAAGCGAAGTAGGTATCCCCTTGCGGTCGGCGCACGGTGGAGGCGACGCGGCCCGGCAGGGTGGCGAGCGCGAGCCCGAAGTCGGAAACCTGAACCTGCCCCTCCCAATCCATGAAGATGTGACTCAGGTCGATTGCCCGGTGGACAATCCCCAGCGAGTGTCCCTGTGCGCCTTTGGTCGCGTGCGCGTACTGCAACACGTCCGCCACCCGCGCGCCGACGTAGAGCGTGAAGAAGGGCGAGAACCAGCGGTCGAGTTCGGTCGCGAGTCCCATCAGGTCATCGAGATCCTGCCCCGCCGGATGGTCGGTGACCACGTACCAAGCCGATGCGGTCTTGTGCAGGCCGTGGGTGCGAACAATGCCCGGGTGCCGCAGGTACGCTGAAAGCCGCACCTGCTCTTCGAGCTTCGCCCGCGCCTTGAAGACCCGCATCGCCTGCTCAGCGCCGATCGGATTGCCGACCGCCTTGAGCAGCACCTTCCCTTGCGCGTACCCATTGACGCGTCGCCGCGCCAGAAAGAGGCTCAGCCCGTGATGTGCCTCGCCCAAGTCTTTGCGGAACTCGTAAGACACCCCATTTTCGGCGGAGAACAGAATCGCCCCCTGCGGAAGCGTGAACTCGATCGCTGCCATGCTCGATCCTCCTACTCGCATGGGCACCATGCCAACGCGAGACGGGCTCATGTTACCCAGTGGATGGGGGTGAGTGGAACGCCCCGCTAGGTAGGTGATCGTCCGGCCCCAAAGCGGCCGATTTCGACCACCTACCTGCTACGTCACCTAGTACTACTGTGTCATAAACGTTAGGCTTTGCCGACTCCGGAGGGACTGCGAGCCATGTCGGTACGAGCGAGCACGCCTGAAGAGAGGTTCGAGGGGTACCTCCAACGTCTGGGAGCTGTTATCGGGCACGTGGATCGGCTGGCGCCACTGCGCGGCTACCTGACGGGGCTGCTGCTCTCCGGCGAGCGCAAGAGCGTGGAGCCGATGGCGGCGAAGTTGGATCCGACGCACGTCCGAGCGCGGCACCAGTCGCTGCACCACTTCGTCGCCGTGTCCTCATGGGACGAGAGAGCGATGCTGGCTGTGGCCCGGGACTATGCCCTCGAGCAGTTGGAGAGGCACGGCCCAGTGGAAGCGTGGGTAGTGGACGATACGGGCATGCCCAATAAGGGGACCCACTCGGTCGGGGTGGCGCGGCAGTACTGTGGCCCTCTGGGCAAGCAGGATAACTGCCAGGTGGTGGTGACGCTGTCGCTGTGCAACAGCCTGAGAGTGCCCAGCGCGTACCGCCTCTACCTGCCGGAGTCCTGGGCTGAGAATGCTGCTCGCCGTAGGGCAGCAGGCATCCCGAGGCAGGTGCACATCCACTCCAAGTGGGAGATCGCCCTCGGGCAGGTGGATGCACTGCTGACGGAGCAACTGCCCCTGGCTCCCGTGGTGGCCGATGCGGGCTACGGAGATGTCACAGCCTTTCGCGAGGCGCTCACCGAACGCGGCCTCTCCTACGCTGTCGGCATCGCCTCCTCGACTTCAGTCTGGACCCCATCCCAGCAACCATTATCGCCCAAGCCCTACAGCGGCATGGGACGCCCGCCCAAGAGGCTGCGGCGCCATCCCGGACATGAGCCCGTGTCCGTCAAGGACTTGGCCCTGAGACTGCCCGCCAAGCAGTGGCAGAACGTGCACTGGCGAGAGGGGACCAAGGGGACTATGCACTCGCGCTTCGCCCGCCTGCGTGTACGTGCGGCCCACCGCGACTATGGCCGCTCAGAGCCGCGCGCTGTCGAGTGGCTCCTGGTGGAGTGGCCCAAGGGGGAGAAGGAACCCACCAAGTACTGGCTATCCACGGTCCCGGAGGCCACTGCCATGGAGGAACTCATCTACCTGGTGAAGATTCGGTGGCGCATCGAGCGCGACTACCAGGAACTGAAGGACGAGCTGGGCCTGGATCATTACGAGGGCCGGGGGTGGCGGGGCTTTCACCATCACGGAGTGCTCTGCATCGCCGCCTACGCGTTCCTCGCCGCCGAGCGTGCTCGGCTTCCCCCCCGGCACCTGTTGCCTTCTTGCGCCCCGCTCCAATACCCGCGGATTTCCAGGTGCGGGGTGCTGCCCCTGCGCCCCGAGCGCCACAACCCGGCGTCCATCACCACCCAGAGGATCCGTCAGGCACGCATGCTGCTGCTACGACTCCCCTGCTGCCCGTGGTGCGGGGGCGTCCCCGGCACCGGCAAAGCCTAACGTTTATGACACAGTAGTACTAGTGGAGTGTCCGCGAAGTCTTTGGACATAGTCGTTGAGGGCCGACGCCGCCACCGAGGCCCGATGCCCAGGGCACGCCTTGACGGATCAACCCCGTAATGACCCGCGACTATGTTCCGAACTTGTAAGACGCTCCACTAGCCGGGGTCTCAGGGTCGCCAGTAACGCTCGATGAATCCTGCCGTACCGTTCGCGGTCTTCGCGTTGCCGTCCTTTAGCTCAAGGGCGCCCACGTCGACGACGAAGCACACGGGAACCTCGTCCTGTCGTGGCAGTTTCACGCGCTCGTACTTCACAACGACCCGACCCGGTCTGCCGGATGCCGTCTTCTCGGGCCACACGTAGACCTTCCCTCCGAGGAACTGCGTTCCTGGGGGAGCGAGTTTGGCCTGCGATGGCGTCACACCTTTAGGAACGATCCCTACAACCGTGTCGCCCGGGCGCAACCAAATGTCCGCGTCCTCGTCATGTCGGTCGTCCAGCACAAGGCTAAACTGCTCTCGGCCCGTCCAGTGCAACTCTTCCATCGCACGCTGCGAACCCTCCGGGCAGGTGAACGCATCAGGCTTGACTGGAACGCCGGTGCATCCGGCCGCGAGGGAGCAAACGATCGGCACGACTTTGCGCATGTCCGAGCCGGAAGAGGTCTTCTGGCGGCGTGCTTCTTTCGGGTCTTCGGGTGGGGGTGTCTTCACGGTTGAACCTTCCTCCGATACGGGGGCGGGTGTTGGCACTGTGCCCACCATAGGCGCGGGGGCGAGGGGTGACATATCAGGGGCGGCTGTCGGGGGCGTCGGGCTCGTGGCGACGATGGGCTCGGCGACTGACTCAGGCGTTTGGGGACGGAACCAAAGGGCTACGGCAACGCCGAGCACGACGGCAGCGATCGCGCTCGCCGCGAGCACATTCCCCGAGCGACGGACGACGGCACCCACTCTGCCGCCCAACGCACGTAGCTTGCCCCATCGGCCCGCGTGCTGCTCGACCGGCTCGCTGACGTTAGGCTGCTCGGGCCGACGCTGCTCTGAGGGGAGATGCGCGAGCGCTTGGTAGTCGGCTCCCGGATGCGCCTCCAACTCGGCCAACTCGCGGTGAAGCGCATCGGTATCAACAGGGCGGCTCGCGGGATCGCGGGACAGCATGCTTTCGACGAGGTCGCTGAGCGCTTCAGGCACGCGGGGGTTTCGAGCCCGGGGCGGCGGGGGCGGATCGAACGGGCTGTTGAGAGTCTCGCGCGGGCGCTCTTCGGTCGGTCGCGGGTCCGTTAGCAGCTCGTAGATCATCGCGCCGACGGCGAAGATCTCGTCGGCCACCTGGAAGGCATACTTCGCCCTGTGCTCTTCCCTGTGCTCGCGCAGGTATTTGAACTGCTCAGGCGCACGGAAGCGATCGGTTCCGGGCGGAAGGCCGCTCTCGGTCAGATCCGCCGCTTGCTCGTATGTCGCACAGCCAAAGTCGATGATGATCGGCTCGCCGTCGCTCTTCCGGATCAGGACGTTCACGAGCTTCAAATCCCGGTGAAGGATGCCCCGGCTGTGCATGTAGGCTAGAGCGGCGGCGATCTTCACAAAGACGCGCAGGATTTCGTGAAAGGTGGGGTGCTTGCGCTCTTTCCACTCGTCGAGCGTCCAGCCGTCCACATACTCAAGAGCGAGGTAGAAATTGCCTGCCTCCGCGTACCCATGGCCGCAAAGCGCGACGATGTTCGGATGATCCAGCATCGAAAGAACCGTCAATTCGCGCTTCGCGCGAGCGTGTGTCTGCTTTTCGTCCCCGCTGGCCTGGCGGTGCCGCGCCACCTTGAGCGCGCAACGCTTCCCGTTCTTTTCCGCGAGATAGACGACTGCAAAGCCACCGTTGCCGAGTTCCTTCAACACGTGCCAGCCATCAATGAAAAGGCCGGACGGCAGCCTGAGAAGAGTCCTCATCGCTTGCCCTCCAGAGCGGCGGTCGGAAGTGTCACTCGTGGAATCACAACGCTTCGGCCATCTACCCCGCGCACCTCCAACGTAAAGACAAGTCCTGCGCTCGGAGGCAGCGTGTCTACCACCACGAGCACCCGCGCACGTTCCCCCGGAGCGATCTCTCCCTTCGGTGCCGCCACAAGCCGCGCCCGCAGTGTGACTCCCCCCTTGCCCGTCAACGTCGCATCGCGAGGCGTCCACGGTGGCAGACCGGGCAGGTTGCGAATCGTCACATCCATCAGCACCCAACCATGACCGCGATAGGACACGCCCGGTTGAGACTTGAGCCCTTGCGCCTCATCTGGGGCGCCGTCGAACGTAGTTGTGGGCACGCCGGATGCGTCCACGTAGCCCAGCAAGACGAAGTCCTCCGGTCGAGGCTCAGCGCGCTGCGTTTCGGCCGGACAAGCCGCGTTCGGCGGCTCGGGCCGCTTCACGTCGATCCGCGTGTCCACTTCGGCGGGGTCCATGACGAGCACGAACGCGGCCCGTGCTGGCGCCCCGCCGTCCGCGAAGAAAACCTCGAGTTCTTGCTGCTCGTCGGCCCGGTAGTCGGGAGCAGCCTGCACGATGATTGAGCGCGCCCCCGTGTCCACCACCCGGATTCGCGACTGCTCTACCGTGATGGTCTTCTTCTGGATGTCGGCGGGAAAGAGCAGGACCGTGGGCACGTCAGGCGCGACGTGGATCTCGGGTAGTGGCTCGGCAGGGTTGACGGTGACGGCGACGGGCCGATCTCGCTTCGTGCGGCTCGGCGCGGCTTCGGCTCGCGTGGCAGCCCCCAGCAAGAGAGCGAGCAGAAGGGCCAATCTGACGGGTACGATCAAAGGTGGGTGACCTCCTGGATTCGCACCCTACCATCGCAAGCGCCCGCGCAGCGCGCCCCGAGCCGAGCGGTCACGGAGAGTCGCGCCCGCCGATCACCGGGAAGCGCTCGTAGGCCCGTTTGAGCGCGTCCAGGTGGGCGGGGTCGTCGAGGTCGAGCGGAGCATCGGTGAGCTGCACGACCCACCCGCCCGACGGCGTGCGATGCGCTCGCATGAGCAGCTCGGCGTCGCGGGCCGGGTCCGGGAACCCGATGGCCATCGCGGCAGCGGCAGACCAATAGTTCAGCCACCCGAGATAATGCGGGATCTCTTGCGCGGGGATGTTCCGTGGGAGCTTGAGCGCAGGCAGCCCCCGTGGCGGTTCTGTCCGTCCATACATTTTCGGGCCAAGCTGGTCTGCAATGTCTCGCATTACTCCCTCGGGCGATGTATGCCCCCAGAACGCGCGAGAACTGTCTCCTATAGCCTCTAACACATCCACAGCCGCTGCGATGCCGCCTGCGTCCAGTGGGAGCCTCCCATAGACTTGCAGGTGCGGTGGGCCTTCTGCGGCAAGGCCGTTTGGGTTCTCCCAGCCGGTTAGTGTCACAACGCGATTGTCATCGTCATTGCAAAGAAAGGGAAATCCGCCGTCTATCCTGTTGGTTGCAACCCACTCATCACGGTGGGGCAATGCGATGAGCTTTTCCTTTTCCGACATCGTCCACCCAAGGCGAACGTCGGGCAGGGCTCGCTCCATTCCATGGACAATGGCGAGAGGGCGCTTGTCGTCGTCTGCGAGCGCAGGCGCGTAGACGTTCAGGGTGAGGGATGCTTGCAAGGCTGCCATTTCAGCACCAATTCATGACGACAACAGTGAGGGTCGGGTCTAGCTTAAACAACACGTCTTTGTGAGCTTGGCTCCGTACGCCAATGGCAAAGTTATACCCACACTCTTCAGCGAGTCTCTTCTCACGCTGAAGCTCTGGCAGCTTCACCCTGGCAAGAAAGTCCTGAGACCGAGGCGAGTGGATGTCAAAATTGTCGGTCTTAACATCCCATAGCGTCCGCGTAACAAGCACTAGCGCGTCGAATTGTTTGCCATTAACAAGCACATCCCATCCGGGGAAGTTGTTCTGCGGAATGAGGTCGGCGCAGTCGTTGTGCGGGTCATTGCCGCCCGCGTGCGGAACCGGAACGGGCCTGCTTTCCGGGCGCTCGGTGGGATCGGATGGTATGGGCGGGAGCACATCCGGCCCCAAGCCCTTCGGCTTCGGCTCTTTCTGCGCCACGGGTTCCTTCGCGGGCCGTGTCTGAGTCTTGGGCTTCGCGCGCTCGCGGGATGCGTTCCGCTGATAAGCATCAATCCCCTCTTGGATGGCGGCTGCCGCCACTACCGCGCCAACAACAATCACTGCACCGACGACGATCTCGGGCGCGGCAAAGATACAGAGGGCGACGACTGCGGGAGCCGCTGCATCTGCTTGGGCGACGGCGCATTTCTTTGTCACATCCCGAAACCTCATCCTGTCGCGCTCTAGAGCGTAAAAGCATCTCTCCGCCAGGATAGGCCATTCGTTGGAGGCTTCGCGCACGACGCACTGCCCACCATCCGTCCAGGGGTACAGCGCCGCACGCTGAAGATTGGCGAGTCTCGGGCTCGGGGCCTCAAACTCTCCCGGGCTCGGATCCATCGTTGTGCAGGCTGAGAGCAGGAGCAGGAGCAGGGGGGCGCTACAAGTTCGGCGAGGCATGGCTGCGTCCTTTCAATCAAGCGGGGGGCCGTGGGTCAAGGCTCGCCCGCCTGGAGTGACAGGACGCTCAGACATCGGGGGCGCGTCTATCATCGGCGGTACACCTTTCCGATCCAGATGGACGCGCCCCCGACGAGCGGCACTGCTCGGGAACAGGTCTTCCGCATGCACTGTGCGAGTTGCCCCGGTGACAGGCTGGCGGGTCAGTAGGTGATCGAGCTGAACGCCTTCGGCTGGCGCAGCTTGAAGTCGCCCTTCACGATCGCGCGGATGGTCGTCTCGTCGTACTCGGCGCGGGTGTTGTGCTCGGAGAGGATCAGATCCTCGTCGATCCCGTAGAGGTACTGACGCCAGTCGGCCGAGAACGTGATCCGCGTCACCGGGACGCGTGTCGTCATCACGAAGGGGAAGCCGCGGATCGTCCCCTTGTCGAGCATCTCCTGACGGAAGATGAAGATGCCGGTGTCCTTGAGCTGCATCAGCGCCGTCGCGCGGGTCGGGTGGATCACCCATGCCGCAGTGCCCATCCGCACGTGCGCGGTCAGCGGCAGCTCGATCGCCTTGTCGATGTCGGCGAGGTAGGCGTCGGCGGTCGTGCCCGTGCTCGCGAAGACCTAAGCGGCGTCGAGCTGCACGAAGAGCCCCTTCGGCGCGGCGCCCGTACCGTCACCATTAAAGCCTGCGTCGTCGAGACCATCAGCCACGGTGGCGCGGATGTCCTCGCCGACTCCCGCGTCGCCGACTCCAGGCGTGCGCAGGAGGTCGTTGCTGATGTCGGTCAGCACCATGCCCTTGTGCGCCTTGAGCACGATCTTCCCGTACTTCGGCGCGCTCTTCGGGACTGTCTCCCCCTCGCCGACCCACTTGAAGACCGAAGTCCCCGTCTGCATGCCCATGTGCAACTCGCCCTTGAACGGTTGGGTTCGCACGCCGAACTTCAGCAGGGCCGCGTCGGGCCGCAGGAACTCGATCACTTCGCCGCTCTGCTGGATGGGCTGAAGTCAGGGCGGCGACGGGGCACGGCGAACAAATACCGAGGACTCCCCAGTTCGGCCCGCTCCTCCTCTATGAGGACATCCTGGGCAAGGGCGCGCTCTGATCATCGAGGTGACCCCGGAGGACACCGGTGGGTGGGGGCCGACCAGTCGATGCATGGTGGGTTCTCTATCCAGTAGGACTTGTCCCCGGGCAGTGGAGGTGGTCTGCCGGGGACTGCGCCAGCGAGGCGCACCTTACAAAGCCCCATGCAGGTGTACTGAAGGGGTGATCTCGCCAGCGATGAGCGATATGAAGCGCGGCCATGGCGAAAATCACGGGAATCGGCGGGGTGTTCTTCAAGTCGAGGAGCGATCACAAGGCGCTCTCCGCTTGGTACCAGCGCCACTTGGGGATCGCGCTCGAAGAGTGGGGCGGCGCGATCATCAGGTGGCCCGAGGACAAGGCTGAGGACAAGGGGCTCACCGTCTGGAACGTGGCGGAGAAGGACAGCCGCTGGTTCAGCCCGAGCGAGTCGAGCTTCATGATCAACTACCGGGTGGATGATCTCGACGCGCTGATCCGGCAGTTGAAAGAAGGTGGCGTGGAGATCCTCAAGGGACCGGAGTCGCACGAGAACGGCAAGTTCGCCTGGCTCATGGATCCCGACGGCAACAAGGTGGAGCTCTGGGAGCCGATGCTCTGGGATGAGAAGAACAAGCGGCCTTAGCTCCCGCGCTCATTGGCCGCCCGGGGCGTGATCAGCGTGCTCTCTCCGTGAAACTGCGACTCCCACTAGGCGTCAGTCCACGGGGACTCGCCGTGCCCTCGGTCGCAGTAACGCGCCAGGAGTTCGTGCACTTGGGAAATGCCAAAGGGCTTGCGGAGGAATGCCGCGATGCCGGGCGGAGGCTCGCTCTCGCCTGCCGTCATCACCACCACGGGCACGGTGCACGTCCTCGGACTCGCGCGCAGGCACTCGAGGAACTCCCGGCCTGACATGACCGGCATCAACCAATCGAGAAAGATCAGGCACGGTGTGTCGATCCGCTCCAGCAGCTCAAGCCCCGCCAGGCCATGGGCAGCGGCAGCCACGGTCATGCCCGCATCGTCGAGCAGTGCGGACAGGGCCGCGCGAATGTCCGCGTCGTCCTCCAGGATCAAAACGGTCCGGCTCATGCCGCTCACTCTTTCACGGAACTCATGCCGGGAGGGCTGTTTCGGCCGTGTGATTCTGGAGACTGTCCACGAGCCTACGAAGGCGCAGGTGTCCCAAGGTAGATTTCCGTTTTTGACAGGAGTCCAAGCATGGGCTGGGCCGGGTTGCTTAGTTGTTGGAGGCTCCCGCGAGGATCCACGAACGCACCTGGACCACCATGCCAGGGTTGTCATCGAAATAGGCTTGGTTGTTCGAGGGCATGCGGGGTCCGCAGGCATTGCCTTCCATCTTGAGGACGAGCGCCGAGTTGTTCGGATCCCCGGGCACCACCCGCTTGAGGTCACACGCGGTGGCGTTGACATTGACCAGGTTGCCGTAGCTGGCACCGGACCGGAGATTCACGCCCCCGCTCGAGCCGTGGCAGCTGGTGCAGGGCACCGCTTCCCAGGTTCTCTGGACGTCGGTGTAGTGGGGGACGGAGACGGGCACGGTGACGGTGCGGGTCACCCCGGGGTTCTGGCCATCGGTGACGGTCACCGAGAGGGTGAAGGAGGTCTGCGTGCTCAGCACGGGCGAGAACCACTGGGCGCTCGAGAGGGTGGTGGAACCCACGAAGGTTCCCTGCGTGGCCGGAGCCCACTGGGTCCACGACCAGGTGAGGGGATCGCCATCCGGATCGCTCGCGGTGAGGGAGAAGGTGCCCGTGTCGCCCGCCAGGAGTGTGCTGGGGCCGGTGATGCTGGCGGCCACGGTGGGCGGCCGGTTCTGGGGAACGGGTGGGGCCACGTCCACGTTGAGCGTGCCGCTGACGGTGCCGCCCTTGCCGTCGGACACGCTCACCTTCAGCGCGAAACGCTGGGGGCTCGTCACCCAGGGAGAAGTCCAGGTCGGCGTGGCGCTGGAGGCATCGGTGAAGGTGCCTGCTGGAGAGGCGGGCATCTGGGTCCAGGTATAGGTGAGCGCATCCCCGTCCTGATCCGTGGCCCGCAGGGTGAGGGCCACCGGGGCGCCAGAGTTCACCTGCGCCGTCTGCGTGGTGGGGCCCATGAGGGTCGGGGGCTGGTTGCCAGGGGCGGGGTCACCGCCACAGGCAACGCTCCACAGCACGACGAACAGCCAGGAGGGAAGAAGCCGGGACGAGCCACAGTGCATGCATGCTCCAGTCAACGAGATGGTCTGGCACCGTAACCCAAGGCCACTCGCTTCGAGGAGTCTTGGGGTGGTTTCGGTCGCTGCGCGCGCCCGTAAGGAATTGCGGCGGTTCGGCGCTTGAGTTCACGGCGGCCGGAGGCTAGAGGGCCCGCATGAGCCTGAACAATGAACTGCCAGAGAATCCGATGCAGGCAGCGACAGGGACCCGTTTGGGGATCTGGGCTGCGCTGCTGCTCGTGGTGCCTGCAGGGTGCGTGAGCGCTACCGCCTCCACCGCTCCCACTTCCCGAGCGCTGCTCTCCCGTCCCCCTGCCGTGGCTGATTGCGAGAAGACCACGGGCTATGACGCCATCATCGTCGGTGCTGGCTTCAGCGGGCTCACGGCCTCCAAGGAGCTTCGGCGCGGCGGCCGCGACAACGTCCTCATCCTCGAGGCCACTGACCGCATCGGCGGCCGGGCCAGCACCCTGAAGAAGGGGCCTCCCATCGATCTGGGCGGCGCCTGGATTCACGGGGTGACGATCAATCCCCTCACCCCCCTGGCGGACGCCCTGGGCTTCGAGCGCGTCACCAGCGTTCTCGATGGCCCCATCTACCTCGACAATGGCAAAGAGGTGACTGTTCTCTCGGGCGCCCAGGCCCAGCAGTACAGCCAGGAGGAGGAGGCCTTCTACCAGCGCCTCCTGGTGTCCAGCCTCATTCAGCTGGGCTTGAAGGAGTGCCGTGACACGGCCGCCATGCGTCAGGCTCCCAGGGATCCGGATCGCGAGGAGATCTGTCAGCACATGGAGAAGGTCGCCAACGACCAAGTCTCCCACTACCTGCCTCAGGATTCCGACTTCCGCCACTTGTTCGAGGGCAACATCGGACCCCTGGAGAGCGCGGTGGAGACCTCGCAGAACTCCACCGTGGACGCCGTCGCCTTCGAGGCCGGAGACGATGACCTCATCAAGCAGGGCATGGGCAACCTCATCGAGGCCTTTGGAAAGGAAGAGCCTGTTTGCCTGAACTCCCCCGTGACGAAGATCACCTACACCGATGACGGCGTCGTCGTCGACGTGAAGAACGGCAAGCGCTATCAGGCGCGCAAGGCGCTGGTGACGGTGTCCATTGGCGTCCTTCAGGCGAAGAAGATCCAGTTCGAGCCGCCGCTGCCGCCCAGCAAGTTGGCGGCCATCGAAGGTCTGCCCATGGGCAACATGCAGAAGGTCATCATCGACTTCAAGGACCAGCCTGACTTCATGGGCGACACGCTCCCCAACTCGTGGGTCCTCTACCAGGCGCCCGATAACTCCGTGATGGCGTTCGTCATCCGGCCGCTCGGCAAGAACATCGCCATTGGCTTCTATGGCGGCGAGCGGGCGAAGCAGTATGAGCAGCAGTGCGCGAGCATCTCGGGCGACAAGCCCCTGCCCCCGGAGCGCCAGCCCTGCGACGAGGCGGCTGTCCAGCATGCCAAGGCGGCCCTGGTGCGGATGTATCACTCGAATGCCAGCACAGCGGCCGGGGCCTCGGCGCCCCTCGACATCGGCCAGGCCGTGGACAAGGCGGACATCTACCTCACGCGGTGGAGCCTGGAGCCCTGGGTGCTCGGGGCCTACTCCGCGGCCATGCCCGGTGCCTGGCCCCTGCGTGAGAAACTGGGCGAGTCCATCTGCTCCTATCAACCCTCCTCACAGCAGGAGCCGGCGGAAGAGGGGTGCACCAAGCGGCTGTACTTCGGAGGCGAGGCCACAGGGCGGCCCATGTACAACGGTTCGTTCGCCGGGGCCCACGAGGCAGGGCTGCGCACCGCGCGTGAGATGCTTCACGCCCTGGAGGAGGAAGACCGCGCCACTGCGCCCGCAAACGTGGGCAGCGCCGAAGCCGGAAGAGGTAAATGAGACGCCGATAGCAACGGCGAGGAAGGGGCCGAACCCGGAGAGGCGGTGGGGAGAAAGTCAGACCCGCATGGTCTAACAGCATGGTTCTCACGGTTTCCAAGAGAAGCCTGAGTGCCGCAGTAGACCGTTCCCCGCAGCTCTTCAAAGACAAGGTCCCCATGCCTTTACACGCTCTCCTTTATCGGACGGCCCTCGTGGCCGTTGTGTTGTTGTCGCTCCCTGGTGCCGCCTGGGCGCAAGCCGCCCTGAGCGGGCAAGTGAAGTTCTCCGATGGCAGCATTGCGGCGGGAGTGACCGTTTATGCGAGGGCGCAATCGAGCATCCTCGCGTATCGGACCACCACGGATGCAGCCGGTATGTACTCGCTGCAGGTCGTCCCTGACACTTACAGCGTCGGCGTCGAGTTGGCCTTCCACAACTTCACGGGCAGCCAGCTCCTGATGCCCTCTCAGTCCTTCAGCACCCCCACCACGCTCAATCTGACGACCCAGGACATTCTGCTCAACGGACGGGTCGTCAACAGCAGCGGTCAGCCGGTGGCCAACGTGCACCTGTGGGGCTCGGCGCTGCAAAACAATAACAGCTTGAATGAGCTGTCTCCCCTGTCTGGAGCCGACGGCCGCTTCCAGGTGCGCATTCTTCCAGACACCTACTCCTCAATGCTGTTGGAGCCTCCCTCGGGTGGCCCCTACCTCGTCACTCCTCTGCCAAATCAGACGTTCTCGGCCAACACCACGAAGGACTTCGTCCTGGGCGATGCCATCAGCCTCTCCGGGCAAGTGAAGTTCTCTGATGGCAGCATTGCGGCGGGTGTGACCGTTTATGCCAGAACACCCTCGGGCAGCTTCACGTATCGGGCTACCACGGATGCAGCCGGTATGTACTCGCTGCAGTTCATCCCTGGCACTTACAGCGTCGGCGTCGAGTTCACCTCACCCGGGTTCACGGGCACGACGCTCCTGTTCTCCTCCCAGTCCTTCAGCACCCCCACCACGCTCAATCTGACCGCCAATGACATCCAGCTCAAGGGCCGGGTCGTCAACAGCAGCGGCCAGCCGGTGGCCAACGTGCGTCTGCGGGGCTCGGTGTATCGCGGCAACGGCTGGAATGAGCTGTCTCCCCTGACTGGAGCCGACGGCCGCTTCCAGGTACGCATGTTTCCGGGCACCTACTCCTCAATGCAACTGGAGCCTCCCACGGGTGGCCCCTACCTCGTCACGCCTTTGCCGAATCAGACGTTCTCAGGCAACACCACGCAGGACTTCGTCCTGGGCAATGTCATCAGCCTCTCCGGTCAAGTGAAGTTCTCCGATGGCAGCAGCGCGGCGGGAGTGACCGTTTATGCCAAGGGCTCCTCGAGCAGCACCACCATGTATAAGGCCACCACGGATGCAGCCGGTATGTACTTGCTGCAGTTCGTCCCTGGCACCTACAGCGTCGGCGTCGAGTTCACCTCGCCCGGCTTCACGGGCTCGCAGACCCTGCTGTTCTCCCAGCCCTTCAGCACCTCCACCCCACTGAGCCTGACGGTCAATGACATCCAGCTCAATGGCCGGGTCGTCGACAGCAGTGGCCAGCCGGTGGCCAACGTGCACCTGCGGGGCGCGGTGTATCAAGGCCTCGGCTGGAATGATCTGTCTCCCCTGTCTGGAGCCGACGGCCGCTTCCAGGTACGCATGCTTCCAGGCACCTACTCCTCGATGCAGCTCGATCCGGGGTCCAACCTCGCGTACCTGATGACGCCGCTGCCGATCCAGACGTTCTCCGCATCCCTCAGCCAGGAGTTTGTCATTGGCGACCACAACGAGTGCTTGGTGAACAACGGCGGGTGCAGCGTGAACGCCGCCTGCACGAACCTCCCCGGCTCGCGCACGTGCGCCTGCAACTCCGGCTACACGGGTGATGGCATCAGCTGCGTGGAGATTCCCGCGACGCTGACCGTCACCGCCCCCAACGGTGGCGAGCAGTGGGCCCCGGGCTCCGTCCAGAACATCACCTGGACGTCCTCCGCGGTGAGCCAGGTGGACCTCCGGTATTCGCTCGACAACGGCGCCACCTGGACGCTCATCGCCGCCAACGTGCCGGCCTCCGCGGGCTCTTATGCCTGGCTGCTGCCTGCCTCGACTTCCTCGCGTACCCTCGTGCGCATCGCGGACGCCCAGGACGGCAACCCCGTGGATACCAGCAACGCCCCGTTCGCTGTGACCTCCGGGCGTGTCATCCTCAATGAGCTCCTCGCCAACGAGCCCGGCTCGGCCACCGCTGGCGAGTTCGTCGAGCTGGTCAACGTGGGCAGCACTGAAATGGATCTCAGCGGCTGGGTCCTCTGGGATGCCACGGCGGCGCGCCACACGTTTGCTTCCGGCACCGTGCTGGCTCCGGGCAAGGCCTTGGTGGTGTTCGGTGCGAGCTCCGGTATTCCGTCGGGTGTGTCCAATGCCGTGGGCGCCACCACCGGTGGCCTCAGCCTGGGCAACACCGGCGACACTGTCACCGTGAAGAACGCCGCTGGCATCGTCATCGACACCTTCACCTATTCCAGCGCATTGGCCGCGGCCGATGGCGTGTCGATGAACCGCAGCCCGGATGCCGCTGTGGGGGGCAGCTTCGTGCTGCACAACGTGCTCTCGCCGCTCACGGCCTCGGCCGGCAAGCGCGCGGACGGATCCACCTTCTAAGGACAGGGCTTCACCGCCCGGTTGCCCTCGCGCAGCCAGGCGGACGCGCAGCCCAGGCGCCCCGCGGAGACCGACTCAGGTCCTGCGGGGCGCCGCTTCACACTCCAACCGCCGACTGCCCTCAAACGGGGGGAGAGCCGAGGTAGCAAGCCGGAGGGTGTGCACCATGTCAGAACGAGACCGTGTCACCCCAAGGACGGATGTCTCAGGGCGCTTCGCCATGGACCGGTGCAGTCTCCTCATGCCGGGCCGGTAGCCTCTCGGCGAAAGCCTCGTCTGGGTAGCAATACCCCCACTCCTCGTCGGGCTCGAAGGAGCGGATGACCGGGTGTTGCGTCGCTCGATAGTGCTTCGTCGCGTGCTTGTTCTTCGAGTCATCGCAGCAACCCACATGACCGCAAGACAGGCACAGCCGCAGGTGGACCCACTCGTCTCCGGACTCGAGACATTCCTGGCAGCCCTCGCTGCTTGGGACAACCCCCGATTGTCTCGTCGCTGCATTGGCCAGATGATCACATGCGTACATGATCGCTCTCTCCTTCTGCCAGTGAGGTGCCTCGGGCGGAGGCCGGGTTTCGCCGGGATTCAACCTCGGCGGTGGAGGCCAGGTAGGCGTGCAATTGCGCCACCACGGCCGAGCCCTCGCCAATCGCTGTGCCCACGCGCTTGACGGAGCCCGAGCGAACGTCGCCGATGGCGAACACGCCGGGCAGGCTTGTCTCGTACGTGAACGGCGTTCGCCCGGTGGCCTCCCAGGTGGCCGCCTGGGGCGGCTCCTCTCGGAGTTCCGCGCCCGTGCGCACGAAGCCCTTCGCGTCCAGCGCCACCCCGCAGCCCGTGAGCCACTCCGTGGCCGGATCCGCCCCGATGAAGAGGAAGAGGTGGCGCACGTCGTGCTCCTCCTCGCGTCCGCTGGGCCGGTGACGCCAGCGCACCCTCTGCAAGCCGCGCTCCTTCGAGCCCTCCAGCCCCGTCACCTCTGTCTCCATCAGCAGCTCGATATGAGGGGAAGCGGCCATGCGCTCGATCAGGTAGCTGGACATACTCTCGGCGAGCGCCTGGCCGCGCACGAGCACGCGCACCCGGCGTGCATGGCCCACGAGGAACACAGCTGCCTGGCCCGCGGAGTTGCCACCACCCACGAGCACGACCTCCTCGCCCTCACACATGCGCGCCTCGATGGGGCTGGCCCAGTAGAAGACCCCGCGGCTCTCGAACTGGCCGAGGTTCGCGAGCGCAGGACGGCGGTAGCGTGCTCCGCTGGCCACGACCACGGTCCGTGCGCTCACCTTCCGCCCATCGGTCAGCTCGAGGGTGAGCGGCGCGCCGGAGGCCTCGCAGCGAAGCGAGGCGACCTCTGCCGGGATAGCCATCTCCGCGCCGAACTTCTGCGCTTGCACGAAGGCGCGCGCGGTGAGCGCCTGACCGGTGATGCCCGTGGGGAATCCCAGATAGTTCTCGATGCGCGAGCTCGCGCCCGCCTGCCCCCCGAAGGCCCGCTGGTCCAGGACGAGCACCCGGAGT
The DNA here is from genome assembly GCF_000737315.1 of Hyalangium minutum. Lineage (GTDB taxonomy): Bacteria > Myxococcota > Myxococcia > Myxococcales > Myxococcaceae > Hyalangium > Hyalangium minutum. The sequence continues at coordinate 620,946 of NZ_JMCB01000001.1, read as the reverse complement.
CCCTCGGAGGCCGCGTACACGGCGGTGGCGAGCCCCGCGGGACCCGCGCCCACTACGGCGACGTCATAGAGCGTCTCGAAGGCCACTTCCGAGAGCAGACCCAGCACCCGGGCAATGGTGCTCTCCGAGGGGTTCTTCAGGACCGAGCCGTCGGGGCACACCGCGAGCGGGAGCTCTTCCGCGCGCGGCGAATAGCGCGCGAGCAGTGAGACCGCCTGTGCGTCCCGCGCCGGGTCCAGCACGAGGTACGGGTGGCCATTGCGCGAGAGGAAGCCCTCCAGACGTACCCTGCCCGCGCACTCGGGAGGGCCCACCAGGACGGGCCCGCCCGCACCCGTCTGGATCAGGCTCACGCGACGCAGGATGAGGGCGCGCATGATGCGCTCGCCGAGGTCCGCCTCCGCCACGAACAGCGCGCGCAGACGGTGCGGAGGGATGACCAGCGCCTCCACTTCGCCCACCGCGTGAGCGTCGACGAGCGCGGGGCGTCCGGACAGCAGGGCCACCTCGCCGAGGAACTGTCCCGGGCCCTCCTCCACGATGGGAACGCTGTGCCCCAAGCCATCGCGCCGGGACAGGGCTACGCGGCCCTGGGCGATGACGAGCAGCCCGGGGCTCGGCCGCCCCGCCGCAGCCAGGCACGCACCCTCCCTGAAGCGCCGGACCTCACCGAAGCGCTGCATGCGCTCGCGGTCCCGGGCGTCCAGGACGGGGAACACCTGAGCGCGGCGCGACTCAAGGTTCAGGGGCAGGGGAGGGAACCTCATGCCCAATGAATGGGCACGGGACGCGTGAATCCCCAGAGCACGGGCATCCACTTGAGCCCTCGCCTGCGCGCAGCGCTAAGCGCAGCGATTTGGGTGCTCCACCGGAACGTGGCACCTCCACGTCTCGGGCTTCTCAGGATGGAAGTGGCGGGAATCGAAGCCGCGCCGGGCGGTGCAAGACTTTCAAAGGGCAGAGCGCCCGCCGATCTCCGGGAAGCGTTCGTAGGCCCGCAGGAGTGCGTTAGTGCAGTGGGGAAGGCTGGCCGTTCTGGAGTATGCCCGCACACCTTGACGCTGAGGAGGCTCAGAGTGGTGGGGGTGGGCGCGCAGCAACTCTGCCCGGACCGCGCCAGGAGTCTCTGGACTTTGTCCAACGCTCAGACTCAGATATCGCCTTCATGACCCTTGTGCTTGCGTGGACGGACTCAACGCATGCCTACATGATTGCGGATTCCGCCGAAACGCACCGACTGGGCCCGCCGGAGGCGGAGGTCTCCAGTCTGGGTCAGGTTCAGCGCCAGGACGAGCGGGGGCCTGTTGTCGAGGAGCGGGCACAGAAGGTGGTGGAGATAGGTCCGGGGGCGTTGGTCGCCCTGTTAGGGAACACTCGAGGCGCCAGGGCATTCGCGCGTCATCTGTTCAGCCTGGCGGAGCAGCACCTCGCGGACCCCCAGACGAACCTGCAGGCTGCCATTGAAGCACTGCGTGAATGGGATGGGGGCAATGACACCTTCGAGGCTGTCATCGCCCTGTCGGCGCCGGGCGAGGCGCCTTGCCTCTTTGGCTTTTCTTACCCAGAGAGGACTTTCCATCCGATTCCTCCCATGGGGATCATCGTTCGCGGCAGCGGCCAGGATGCACCACTTACGCAGCGCCTCGTCCCCGCCATCCAGAACCTCAGGGGGCTGGACAACCCGTCAGCCGAGAAGTTCCTGGTGGCGATGCTGGCGGTCATGAACGGCGAAGCCCTGTACACCGACTTGATCAAGCACTCCGTCGGTGGCTGCTTCATCGGAGCCGCCACCGGGGGCGGAGAGGTCACCTGGCAACCAGATATTCTTTATATGCCCTACCGGCCCGACTTCAGGGCCTTTGGGGTCGAGAGCCCCACACCCAGCATCCCAGACAAGGCGCTGCCGCAGCGGGAGAGAGTCACTAACATCATCACCGCCCGGGTGCGGCGCGGCCATGTGGCTATCTCTTCGACGTACAATCAGCGCGCGGTGGTCCTTACGAACGGAGTTCTTCCCCGCGTAGAACTCTCAAAAGCGTTTGGGCGCGCGGACCACCTTCAGTACGAGTACGCAGTGCTCCTGCCTCTCATGGAAGGGGGGCGGTTGGTGGTCATTGAGGGAGATGATCCCGCCCTCTCGCCCATTCTCTTCACCCTCGAGACCACGTCCATCCGCTCCGACCTCGCGACGCTGTTGACGACCCATCCAACACCCGAGCATCCCAGAACCATCTTCTTGGATCGCGCCGCGCTGGAACGGATGAAGTAGGTCGGTCGGGGTGCAATCTTTCGTGAGGATTGGAACCTCGGCAGCTAGAAACCGCCCAGGAGGGTGGCCACGCGCGCGATGACCGGGCGGACGCCTACGCGGTGGAGCTGTGTCATCGGGGCGTGAAGGTGGACAGTTCGTAGATTCCCAGGGCTTTCTCAAGCGTGGCGACTTCCTCCACCACCCCCTCGAAGCCGTCCGCGCCGAACAACTCGTGTTCCTTTCGCTCGAAGTCCTCGCCCAGCGCGTCGTACTCGTTGGCAGAGACGATCTGCCGCAGTGCAGGGAAGAGGACCGTATCTTCGCGCGCTGCATGGGGGCCGTACATGCGGATGAAGAGCTGAAGGGTGTGGGTCAGCGACGCCACGGAATCACTCAGGGGGCCTCGGAGTGCGCCGAGGCGGGAGTGCCCCGGACGGCGGCCACGCGATCCACCATCGAGTCCACCGTGTGCTCTCGCATCCGGAGGAGGGGACCCGGCAGCAGCCCGCCCACGAACACCAGGGCGAACAGGCCCAGGGCTGCGACGCGCTCGCGAGGCAGCAAGTCCTCCACCGTCTCGAGCAGCAGCTTCTGCTCCGGGTTCAGCCCTCCCAGGAACGTCTTCTGGAAAGCCCGGAAGAGGGTGATGGCGCAGATGGCCGTGGTGAGCAGCATGGGCAGCGCCACCAATGGGTGGGCCTCCAGCACGCCGTGGAGCAGCAAGTCCTCGCCCACGAAGCTCAGCGTCCCGGGGAAGCCCAGGCTCGCGAAGCCCAGCAGGAAGAAGAAGGCCGCCATGCGCGGCGCCTTGCGGACCAGGCCGCCCAGCCGCGTCATGTCCGTGGTCCCCGTGCGCGCCCCGAGCACCTCCACCACCAGCTTGAGCCCCGTCAGCGCCACGCCAGTCGCCACGCTCTGCAGCAGCACGCCCGCCACGCTCTGGGTGTTCATCGTCGCCAGCCCCGCGAGCATGAGCCCGGACTGGCTCACCAGCAGGAAGCCCACCGTGCGGCGCAGATCCACCTGCGCCAGCGCCAGCACCGCGCCGTAGAGCCCGCTGAACAGGCCCACCGCCGTGAGCATCGTCTCGCCCGAGGCCCACGCCTCCGGCAGCAGGGGAATGGCCACCCGCACCAGCAGGAACAGCCCCGCGTGCACGTTCACCAGCAGCAGGCTCAGCCCGAACGGCCCGCGCGCCATCAGCACCGGCAGCCACGAGTGGAAGGGCACCACCGCCATCCGCACGGCCGCCGCCAGCAGCAGCAGTCCGAAGAGCGCCGTCTGCCACGAGCCCGGCACTCCGCGAGCGGCCAGCGCCGTCAGCGAGAACGGCGCCTCAGCGCCCGCGCGCGAGCCCAGCATGCCCACCAGCACCGTCACCACCAGCAGCGGCAAGGTGCCGGCGATCATGTATGCCCGGAAGGTCAGCACGGCCCGGGACTCCGGCTTCGCCCGCGCGCTCTGGGAGACGAGCACCCAGGCCGGCACCAGCGTGGCCACCCAGAAGACGGTGAGCAGCGCCAGGTCCTGCGCGCAGAAGAAGCCCAGCGTGGCGCTCTCGGTGAGCAGCAGCACCGCCAGCGTACGCCGATCCAGCAACTGCCGGGGCCCCGCGGCCACCAGGCCCAGGGTGAGCAGCGCGGTAAGGGACAGCGCCACCACGCTGGCTCCATCCACGCCCAACTGGAGATCCATACTCAGCAGCGGCACCAAGCCCCATGCGTTGACGAGCTGGGGACCGGCCTCGCCGTTCCGGAAGAGCCCGATCGCCACACCGGCCAGAGCCAGGGTGAGCGCCGTCACTCCGAGCGCCAACTGACGGGCATGGCCCGGCCGACGGACCCACCGGAGCGCCACGGCGCCCAGCGCCGGCAGCACCACGAGCATCGAGAGAAGAGGAAGAGAGCTCATCTGCGTCACACCGTTCCAGTCGACTCGCCACTCGACGAGCGATCCGCCGCCAGCACCTCGGGCTCCGGGGTGGAGCGAGGCGCAGGCCTCGATGTCCAACCACTCAGCGCGCCGACCCAGTACCGCTCGGCCTTGTCGATCCACTGACCCACGAAGAGCAGCGGCCGCATGGCCCAGCTCTCGTGCAGCACCTCCAGGGCGAAGCGCTCCAGCGCCAGCCGGTAGAAGCGCCGCACCAGCCCCCCAGGCAGCGCGCGGTGAACCACCGCCACCGCTGGGGCCTGCGCCGCCTGGAGCGCCGCCCGGCGAGACTGCGCCTCACGCAGCGCCGACGGAGCCCTCAGCAACTGCAGGCACCGCAGGCACGCGTGCGCCACCAGGTGCACCAGCGCCAGCCGGTACAGCCCCAGGCCCACCTCGGCGAAGATCAACCCCACCTGGGTGAGCACTCCGTACGCCAGCGCGCTCTTCACGTCCGTCTGCACGCGCCAGGCGAGCGTGGCATGGATGGCCGTCACCAGGCCCACGCCCACCAGCGCGATGGACACCACGGGCGACGTCACCAGCAGCGGCGCGGCCCGCAGCAGCAGGTACACGCCCGCGTGCACCGAGAGCGCACCATAGAAGAGGGCGCTCGAAGGCGTCGGGCCCTCCATGGCGCGCGGCAGCCAGCTGCTGAAGGGGAACTGGGCCGACTTGCCCATGGCCGCCAGCACCAGGCACAGCCCCAGCACCGTCATCTGCCACGTGCCCGCCGTCACCGCAGGGCCCGGCCACGGCTTCGCGCCGAGCGCCTCGGCCCACTCGGCCGTCCCCAGCCAGTGGTGCAGCAGCACCGCGCCCACCAGCAGCCCCATGTCGCACAGCCGGTAGATGGTGAACGCGCGGAGCCCCGAGCGCACCGGCGTGGTCCGCTCCTGGAAGAAGGCAATCAGCATCGCCGACGACAGTCCCACCATCTCCCAGCCCACGAAGAGCAGATCCGCGCTGCCCGCCTGCACCAACAGCAGCATCCCCGTGGCGAAGAGCGCCAGCAGCAGGAAGAAGCGCGCGAAGCCCTGCTCGCGGTGCAGGTAGTTCACCGAGAACCGGCCGATGAGCAGGGTGATGGCGCTGGTCAGCACCATCATCGTCGCGGACAGGCGATCGATGAGGAAGGACACCTCGAAGGTGTACTCGCCCGCGGAGAACCACGGCGCCACGTTCAGCACCAGCACATCCTCGTGACGCACCCACAGGCTGATCGCCGTGCCCACCGAGCACACCAGCGAGAGCCACAGCGCCCGGAGCACCCAGGCCACCACCGTGCGCTCCCGGGGCGCGCGGTGCACCAGCATCGTGCACCCCAGCATCAGCAGGGCCAGCGCGGGCCAGAGGGGCACCGAGGTGGCCAGCAACCCCACCTCGAAATCACTGAGCTGCATGGACAGAACCCCCAGCACGGAGAGAGGGCGCCCGGCGCTGGTTCGCGGGGGGCACCAAGGTGGAGTCGATCAACGCCGGCGACAGGAAGTCCCGCTGCCCGCCGTACCACTCGGGCGACGTGGCGACCACCGGCAGCGGCGCCTCGGCCGGAGTGACGGTCTGGAACCCGCGTGGCGTGAAGCGCTGCATCACGCCTGTGTCGGGATCCACACTCACCAACTGCACCCAGCCATTGCCAATCAGCTCGCGCAGCTCACGCTGGCGCTCGTAGATACCGCCGAGCGTCGCCACGCTCGCCTCCACGATGATGAGCAGGCGAACCGGCTCGTGGATCTCGATCATCTGCCGGGGCAGGCCTGTGCGCAGGTCGCTCTCCACACCGTCCATCACCCCGAGCAGGCCGGTGAGGTTGTGCGGCAGCTTGGTGCCACACCCGTAGCGGTCGTTGTCGACGCAGGAGAAGTAGTACTCCAGGTTGATACCGGCACCCACCGGGCCCACCGCTGCCAGGATGCGCTCCAGGATGGAGCCCGTGGCGTCGATGGCCGGGTCATACGAGACGAGGAACGAGCGCCGATCCAGGAAGAGTCCCCGCGTCAGCGAGCGGCGGCCCACGATGCAGGCCGCGTTGGTGACGTGGCCGAGCTCTGGCCGGGCCTGGCTCAGGTCCACCGCGCGCTCCTCCACATGCCGCAGCGCGGCGGCGGGCGTGAGGGAGAGCGGCGCGGACTCGAAGCGGCGGCAGCGCTCGTGCGCGGAGAGCATCCGCGCCCGGTCCATCATCTGCTGGAACGCCGCCAGCTCGCCCTTCAGCGACTCCGGGAGCAGCTCCGTGTCGGAGAGCAGCACCTCGTCCGTGGTGGTGTTGTGCAGGCCGCCCAGGAAGTAGGTGGTGTCCGGGATGTCGATGCCGCGCGTGCGCAGCCGGGCGCGGACCTCGGGCCGGTTGGCCATCTCCGCGAAGAGGCGCGCGTTGGGGCCACCATGCCGGCCTCCGCAGGCGCCGCAGTCATAGGCGGACTGGTGCGGGTTGTTGACGCTGATCGCGCCATGGCCCAGCAGCACCACCAGCGGGGCGAAGTTCTTCACCAGCCCCACGTTCTCCAGCGTGGCGGCCACGCGGTCGGCCTGCTCGGCCACCGTGAAGCCCGTGGGCCGCAGGCCCTCGGTGATGGGCAGATCGTCCGCGCGCACGGTGGTCAGCACCGTGCGCGGGGCGGGCAGCATCTTCCGGGACAGCGCGCGGCGCGCTCGGTCCACCGTACGCGGGAAGAGCAGGTGCAGCGGCAGCAGCGCTGCGGAGAGCAGGCCCAGCAGCGGCGTCAGCAGCCAGCCGAGCTCCAGCGAGTGCGAGCCGTTGTGCAGCCAATGATCGAAGTGGCCCCACAAGGCGCGTAGCTTTGCGCGGGACTGGGCCACGTGCCCGTGCTCCGGGTGTGGCTGCTCGAGGATTTGGTGCTTGGGCGTGACGACCACCGGGCAGAGGAAGGCGCTGTTCGCGTCATCCAGGCCCCGGTAGTCCACCGCCACGCCGAAGAAGCCCGCCACGCCGAACGTCTCGTGCCGAGGGCTGAGTTCCTCGATGTGACGGCGGATGCCCTCCTCGCGGTCGTCGATGCAGAAGAGCACCTGGAAACGCGCGTCCTTCACCTGACGCAGCTCGTCCGGGCGGCGCCGGTTCTGCGCCACGCCCTGGAGCACCTCCATGCGGTAATGGTGCTCATAGGCCTCCTGCCACACCCTGCGGCGGGCCGTGCCGTCGAAGGCCTCGAGCCACGAGAGCAGGGCCTGGCGCCGGGGCTCCGGGAAGTCCGCCACCTCCATGGCCGTCAGCCCCGCGAGTTGCAGGAACTGGAAGAGGCGCCAGCTGCCCTCCTCCACGGGGCGCTCCACCGCGGGAGCGTGCTGCGGCGCCGAGCGCCGGGCGTGCTCCATGAGCCCCGCCAGCGGGCCGGTGTAGTTCAGCCGCCGCCGGGCCACGTCGCGCAGGGCGAAGCGCTCCAGTGTCAGCCGCACGGCCAGGAAGTCCATCAACGAGGCCGGAGGCGAGCCCGTGGGGCGATCCAGCGGGTTGTTCTCCAGCCGGCTCATCATCCCCGCCCAGCCCGGCAGCGCGAGCAGCACGCGGGTGATGACGGCCTCCCACTGGTGCTCGGGGACGCCCAGCTCATCGAGCGCCGCCAGCACCCCATCCATCGCGGAGAGGTTGCGGGCCTCGGACTGGGCCAGCTCCTCCTCCAGGCCGTGGAGCCACCGGGGCAGCACGCCGCTGCCGCGCACCTTCATGGCGCGCCAGGCGAAGTAGAAGCCGCGATCGCGGTCGGGCATGGTCCAGTGCGCCACCCCCAGGTCCAGGTAGGCCGCGCACGCGCGAATCAGGTGCGGGTGGACCAGATCCGACACGTCCTCGCCCGTCACCTCGCGCAGCACCTCACGGTGGCTGCGCACCTGCTCGTGCGTGTCCGCGAGAGCCTGGGGCTTCACCTGGAGCAGGGGCGTGCGGCAGGTGGCCCACAGTGCGCTCACCGCGAAGGCCTCGGGATGGCGGTCCAGCCGCTCTTGCAGCGAGGGCAGGCTGCCGTCACCGCCGAAGGCCGCCGCCAGCGCCTGCTCCGGGGTGCTCCCCTCGGGCACGCTGCCCAGCAGGGCCTTGGCCAGGTCCGCCATCGTCCAGTCCAGGCCCACGCGGCCCATCCACGCGCGCACGCCCTCGGTGGAGCGCTGGAGGATGCGCGAGCGCGTGGCGGCGGGAAGGTCCGCGCGCAGCCGCTGCGAGGCAGCCAGCTCGGCCATGCGCCAGCGCAGCGAGGCCGCCGACTCCGCGTGCAGCGGGTGGAGCAGCGCCACCCGCTCCAGCTCCAGCCGGGAGAGCGGGCCCGGGGCCAGCTCCACCACGGGCTCGCTCGAGTCGCGCTCGGACAGCGCGGCGTCGAGATCCGCATCGGTGATGCGCCCCTGCTGGTACAGCTCGCGGTAGCGCGACTCCGGCAGATAGGACTCGGTGCCAAAGGTCGCGCCCGCCGCGGCCAGCGCCTCGTGGAAGGGCAGGTGCTGGAAGGCATGCAGCGTGTTGTGGTGCACGAACACGCCAATGGGGCCCTGGATTGGCAGCAGGTGGGCCGCGTGGGCCAGTACCTGGCTCAGCCGCTGGCCGCGCTCGCCCGTGGGGACATGCTCTGCGATGTGATGCGGATGGCTCATGGTGTCCAGCTCAGTGGGTCCTTCTCAGTTCGTGAGGCCGAGGTCCGCGTCCACCGGCTTCTTGCGGGCGGACAGCGGGTGCTCGGAGAGGCTCCGGTGCTGCTCGAGCCCCAGGAGGCGGAAGTGGCGGCCCTGCTGGGAGAACTCGTGCTCCAGCTCGTGCAGCCGCTCCATCGTCGTGTGGTCCACCAGCCGTGCGTGCGACAAGTCCAACTCCACGTACTTGGCGTCCGCCTGCTGCAGCAGGTGCTTCTTGATGGTGAGGTAGTTGGTGAAGACCGCCGCGTGCTTCACGCGCAGCACCACGCGCCCGTCGGCGTGGTGCGTCTCGATCTCCGGCTTGAACAGGCTGCGCAGCGGCGCGCCGTTGAACAGGTGCACCACCGTCTTCAGCGCGATACCCGCCGCCACGCCCACCAGCAGGTCCGTGGCCAGCGTCACCACCAGCGTGAAGGTGAAGATGACCAGCTGCTCGGCGCCGATGCGGAACGTCTTCACGAACTCGCTCGGGGACGCCAGGCGCACGCCCGTGAAGATCAGCATGGCGGCCAGCGCGGCCAGCGGGATGCGGTGAATCAGCATCGGCGCGAACGCCACGAACAGCAGCAGGAACAGGCCGTGGAAGAAGTTGGAGAGCTTGCTCTTGGCCCCGTAGTTGATGTTGGCCGAGCTGCGGACGATCTCGGAGATCATCGGCAGGCCGCCGAAGATGCCGCAAATGAGGTTGCCCACGCCGGTGGCCAGCAGGTCCTTGTCCAGGTCCGAGCGGCGCTTCTGCGGATCCAGCATGTCCACGGCCTTGGCGCTCAGCAGCGACTCGATGCTGCCCACCAGCGCGAACATGGCCACGTACTTGAGCGACACCCCCGAGAAGACGTCCGAGAAGTCCGGGAAGGTGATGGCCGACAGCAGGTTGCCCGGCAGGTTCACCAGGAAGTTGGGGCCCACGGTGTAGGCGCTCTGTGACCAGGTGAACGTGTGCTCATGGTCCAAGTCGAAGAGGAGGCCCAGGGGCACGGCGGCCACCAGCACCAGCAGCGGCGCCGGGATGCGCTTGAGCACCGCCACCTTCTTGCTGAGCAGCATGTGTCCGAAGATCAGCACCAGGCTGACGATGCCGATGAGAGCGATCTCGGGGTTGGCCTTCGTCACGCTTTGGGGAATCTCCGACAGGAGCGCGAACGGCGCCTTGCTCTGCGGCGTGACGCCCAGCAGGGTGTGCACCTGCTTGGAGAAGATGATGACGCCGATCGCCGCCAGCATCCCGTGCACCACCGAGGACGGGAAGAAGTCCCCGAGCTTCCCCGAGCGCAGCACCGCGAAGAGGATCTGCACCACCGCGGCCACGGCAATGACTGCCAGCGCGCGCCGGTACCCCAGCTTCATGTCGCCGCCGCCCAGCTCCTGCACCGCGCCAATGGCGATGGCAATCAATCCTGCCGCCGGGCCCTTGATGGTGAGCCGGGCGCTGCCCAGCCAGGTGGAGATGACGCCGCCCACCACGGCGGTGAGGATGCCGGCCACGGGCGGGAAGCCGCTCGCCATGGCGATGCCGAGGCACAGCGGCATGGCGATGAGGAAGACCAGGAACCCGGAGACGATGTCGCTCTTCCAGGAGGGCGCCGCCGTGTCAGCCGGGGACGCGGAAACAGTGGGGGACTGCATGAGGCTCTACCTCCACACACGTGTGAGCAAGTACGGGGCCGAAGAATCACCGGCACGCCTGCTCGGGAATGAGGGGGAGACGGAACGAGGATTTTTCCGGTTCCCACCTGAATTACTTGGTTATCCAACAATCGGCCGGACGAGCCTTTGAGTGGCGGCGAGCCCCACCGGCCAAGAAAGAAAGAAAAACCCCGGGAACTGGATTCACCTTCATTCCATCCAGAGGAGGACGGGTTGATGCAGAGGCGAGAGGATTGGGATGCGTGCGGGAAATGCCATCGCCTCCAAGGGCTCCCCCTGCACGGGAGCAGGCGAGGGGTCGCCGGTGACTGAGAGCCGCAAGCGCTTCGAGGCCGAGCTGGGCCCGTTGCTCCCTCAGTTGCACCGGTTCTGCCTGACGCTGTGCCGGGAGCGGCAGGAGGCGGAGGATCTGCTCCAGGACTCACTGGTGAGGGCGTTCCTGCACCGGGACTCCTTCCAAGGGCGGGGCGCGCTGCTGGGGTGGCTGTACGGCATCATCCGCAACCAGTTCGTGGAGAACCGGCGCGCGGTGGCGCGGCGCCGCTCCTTATTAGAGACGGTGCTCGAGGGGGCTTCCTCGGTGCTGGGCTCGCTCTTCACCGGAGGGGCCGAGCAGCCGGATCCCGAGGCGATGGTGGGGAACTCGGAGCAGAGGGCGCTGCTGCTGCGGTGCCTGCACACGCTGCCCGAGAAGTTCCGGCTGGTGGTGTTGCTGTGTGATGTGGAGGAGCTGAGCTACGAGGAGGCCTCCTCCATCCTGGGCGTGCCGGTGGGGACGGTGAAGAGCCGCCACTTCCGGGGCCGCGCCCAGCTCAGTGCTGCTTTCAAGGCCTTGCAGGTTCAACCGCCGCACGAGGTGCGTGCAGAGGAGGACGTCCGTGAGCTCGCACGACGACCGTAACCTTCCCCCACTGCCGGACGAGGTCCGCTTCGCTGTCTCGGGGTTCCGGACCGAAGCGCCTTCACCGCACCAGCAGGCACGCCTCCACGCGGCGCTCCAAGCGGCCGAGGCCCAGCGGCGCACGGCCTCAGTGCGCGCCACGCGCAAGCCGGCGCGCAGCGGGAGTGCCCAGCGGGGAATGTGGGTGATGATGGGGGCCGCGCTGGCCGCCGTGCTGCTCACGGTGGGGTTGGAGCACACCAGCTCCGGTGGCAAGGCCCACGCGGTGCGCGAGGCCCTGCCCCTGCGCGAGGTCTCCTTCCATATTCCCGAAGGCGGGGGCTGGGTGGTGCTGCCGTGGACCGTCGACCGGCACCCGGAGGGGATGGCCCAGGTGACGCTGGAGACGCCCGCCGAGCTGGACTTCCACCAGCACTCCTCGCACCTGCCCGCGGTGCAGCTCGTGAGCTGTGAGGGCGAGCGATGCCTGCACAAGTTCAGCACGGACGCGGGCTCGGTCGCCGAGCCGCTGCGCGTGCGGATCCACGAGCCTGGGCACTACGTCTTCAACGTCTCGCACGCCTCGAAGGCGCGGCACATCGACGAGACCTTCGTGGTGAGGGCGATCCGATGAAGCTCTCCCGGGTGGACTTCGTACCGGAGCGGGAGCTGCCGGAGCGCGATCCCCTCCCGGTGATGGAGGAGGGCGAGCGCCAGCCTGGGCTGTGGCTCCAGCTGATCCTCTCGCTGGCGCGGGCCCTGGTGCTGCTCTTCATGCCGCTGATAGCGCTCGGGGTGGGCTTCCTGGTGGGGCGCCGGTTCGACAGCGCCTGGGCCATGCTCGGCACCGTCGCTGTGTTCTTCGTGGCGGGGGGCATCCTCGTCCCCGGCGAGCCGCTGTAGCTACCGCCCCCGCTTCGAGAGCTCTCGAGGCTCCAGCACGAAGAGCTGCCCTGGGCGGCCGAGGAACTTCCGCTCGCGCCAGCGGGGCTTTCGAATCCTCACGTGGCGCCGCTGCCACTCCGCCGTGTGCCCCTCGTCGAAGCGAGCCCCGGAGACCCTCAGGTACTCCAGCAGGCCGGAGAACAACTGGAAGGTGTCAAACGCCTCGGCGTCGCTCTGGGCGTGCCAGGCGAGATCCGGCAGTCCCATCCTCTGAGCGCCGTAGGTCCGCATCCACACCCCCTCCGCCTTCGGCACCTGCAGCTTCACGAAACCGACGTAGAGCGCCGTGAGGGGGATGGTCCGCAGCTGCTCCAGCAGGTCCTCGCCCTTGTCCGGGACCAGCGGTTGGGTGGGGAAGGAGGTATGGGCGCTCTCGTTCAACACCACCAGGGCCCCTTCCTTGGCCAACGCCACCGCCAGCACCGCCAGCGCCACGTATTGTTCCAAGGGGTCCGGGTCCTCTCCCACGTAGAAGAGCAGGGCATGCGCCGTATGCTCGCGGGCCCGGGTCTTCAGCTCGGCCCCGTAGTAGGCCGGAGCCACGCACTGCTCCACCACCGTGTGGGGCATCCGCACGCCGAAGAGGACCACCTGCACTTTATGCTTCCCCCAGCGGGCCACGCCGACCTCGGCGTTCATGGCTGCGCTCGCTTGCGCGTCCAGCTCGAAGCAGGCCTGGGCCAGCATGGGGTGGAGCGCTCGGAGCCCCTCTGCCAGCGCGGTGACGTGCAGGCACAGCTTGTTCGGGAACAGAAGCTGGAGACTCAACGGCCTCTCGCGCCGAGCCATCACGGGCACCTTCTGCATTCCGAAGAGACCATCGAAGAAGCCCATGTCCGCCCCTGGAACACCTGTGCTCACTCTGGCAGAGACACGGGGCCCTTGGGGAGGGCATCACGGGCGGAGTAATGGAGTCCATCCCGTTCGCCGAGGTCCCGTGAAGCTCGCCCGTAAGATCACCCTCGCACTTACCCTTTTGGCCATTGTGGTCATCGCCGTTTTGGAGGTGTTCGAGGTGCGCCGCGAGCTGGCGCGCTCCGAACTGGACATGCGGCATGACCATCGCTTGCTGGGGCACACCCTGGCAGGCTCCATCGGCAAGGCGTGGTCGCAGGCGGGTGAGCAAGAGGCGCTCATGCTGTTGGACCAGGCCAACCGCTTTCAGGATCAGATCCACCTGCGCTGGGTGTGGCTCGACGCGGGCTCGGCCCGCTCGCTTCCCAGCGACATGCCTCCGGGCTTGTTGACCGCGCTGCGCTCGGGGCGAGACAGCTGGAGGGTGGATGCGAGCGTGACGCCGGGCGTGCTGTACACCTACATGCCGGTGCTCGTTGGCGGCCGGCTGGGCGCCATCGAGCTGTCCGAGTCCCTCATCCAGCAACAGCAGCACCTGCGCACCGCCGTGGTGGGGGCCACTGTCGCCACGGGTGTCATCGCCGTGGCCTTCCTGATGGCCGCCATGGCCATGGGCCGTCGGCTGGTGGGGTACCCGGTCCAGCAACTGGTGGACCTGGCCCACCGCATCGGCGAGGGGAACCTGGAGGCCCGGGTGCAGCTTCATCAGAAGGACGAGCTGTCCACGCTGGGCACCGCGATGAACCGCATGGGCGAGATGCTCCAGAAGGCGCGCGAGGACATCGCGGTGGAGATGGCGGGGCGCCTGGCGGCCCTCGAGCACCTGCGGCATGCGGATCGGCTGAACACCGTGGGGAAGCTGGCCTCGGGCGTGGCCCACGAGCTGGGCACTCCGCTCAATGTGGTGCTGGGCCGCTCGAAGATGATCTCTTCGGGCGAGGCGGAGGGGGACGAAGTGCGCGAGTGCGCCCAGATCATCTCCCAGCAGGCTCAGCACATGACGCACATCATCCGCCAGCTCCTGGACTTCGCGCGGCGCCGGCCCCCGGAGCGGGCCCCGGAGGATCTGGGGCAGCTCACGGCGAGGACCCTGAGCCTGCTCCGGCCTCTGGCGGCCAAGCGAGGGGTGAACCTGCTCTCCGAGGTACCCGAGGCATGGGTACTGGAGGTGGACGCGGGGCAGCTCCAGCAGGTGCTCACGAACCTCGTGGTCAATGGCGTCCAGGCCTCGAAGCCCTCGACGACCGTGCGCATCCGGGCGGCGGATGTTCGCGCCACGCCTCCGCCCGATGTGGGGGGACCCGAGGCGGAGTGGACGCGGCTGGAGGTGGAGGACGAGGGCGAGGGCATTGCCCCCGACGTGCTGCCTCACATCTTCGAGCCCTTCTTCACCACCAAGGACGTGGGGGAGGGCACGGGGCTGGGGCTGGCGGTCTCCTATGGCCTGGTGCGGGACCACGGGGGCTGGATCGACGTACGCAGCGAGCAGGGGCGCGGCAGCTGCTTCTCCATCTATCTGCCGAAGGCGCGACCCCAGCAGCCGGGCGAGCAGGGGACTGGGCCTTAGGACACCTCGCCTCCAGCGCAGGGCGTGCACACCGTGAAGCACGCGCTCTGCTGGCCCTGGAGGCACACCGTGAGATGGATTGACTGGTTCACACGCTGGCCGGTGCTCCGTCAGTTGAGGGCAGGAGACCTGGACGGGCTGGGAGCCACGGCGGCCACCGGGCGCAGCGAGCAGCTCCACGCGCGCACGCGCGATGCGGACACCGTGAAGCGCTCTGTGTGCCCGTACTGCGCGGTGGGCTGTGGCCAGCTCGTCTACACGCGCGAAGGCCGCATCACGGACATCGAAGGAGATCCAGAGTCACCCATCTCGCGCGGGCGGCTGTGCCCCAAGGGCGCCGCGACCTTCCAGTACGTCACGGGCTCGCAGCGCGAGAAGCACGTGCTCTACCGGCGTCCAGGTGGCACCGAGTGGGAGCAGATCCCGCTGGAGCAGGCCATGGAGAAGGTGGCCCAGCGGGTGAAGAAGACCCGCGACGAGACGTGGGAGGACACGGACATCAACGGCCATGTGGTGCGGCGCACGCTGGGCATCGCGCACCTGGGCGGGGCGACGCTCGACAACGAGGAGAACTACCTCATCAAGAAGCTCTTCACCGCGCTGGGCATCGTGCAGGTGGAGAACCAGGCCCGAATATGACACTCGTCCACGGTGCCCGGTCTGGGCATCTCGTTCGGCCGAGGCGGTGCCACGGGGTTCCAGCAGGACCTGCAGAACTCGGACTGCATCCTCATCCAGGGCAGCAACATGGCCGAGTGCCACCCGGTGGGCTTCCAGTGGGTGATGGAGGCCAAGGAGCGCGGGGCCACGATCATCCACGTGGATCCGCGCTACACGCGCACCAGCGCCATGTCGAGCCTCCACGTGCCCATCCGCGTGGGCTCGGACATCGCGTTCCTGGGAGGAATCGTCCGCTACATCCTGGAGAACGAGCGGTACTTCAAGGACTACGTCGTCCACTACACCAACGCTCCGGCCATCATCCGCGAGGACTTTCGGGACACGGAGGAGCTGGGCGGACTGTTCAGCGGGTGGATGCCGGAGGAGGGCAAGTACGATCCGCGCAGCTGGCAGTATGAGGGGGCGTCGGGAGTGGTGGCGGCCTCGGGCCACAAGCAGCTCTTCGCGGAGCCAGGGGCGGGCCAGGGCTCTCCGCGCGAGACGCGGCTGTCGGCCGCGAGCCACGACTCCACGCTCCAGCACCCGCGCTGCGTCTTCCAGATCCTGCGGCGCCACTTCGCCCGCTACACGCCGGAGATGGTGGAGAGGCTCTGCGGCGTGCCGCGGGACTTGTTCCTCAAGGTGGCCGAGACGCTGTGCCAGAACTCGGGCCGCGAGCGCACCACGGCCTTCTGCTACGCGGTGGGGTGGACGCAGCACACGGTGGGAGTGCAGTACATCCGCACGGCCACGATCATCCAGCTGCTGCTGGGGAACATCGGGCGGCCGGGCGGGGGCATCATGGCGATGCGCGGCCACGCCTCCATCCAGGGCTCGAGCGACATTCCGACGCTCTACAACATCCTGCCCGGCTACCTGCCGATGCCCCACGTGCACCACGTGGGCCGGCTGGAGGAGTACCTCAAGACGAACCAGGCCCAGTCCGGCTGGTGGAGCGAGCTGCCCAAGTACATCGTCTCGCTGCTGAAGGCGTACTTCGGGGACGCGGCGCGCGCGGACAATGACTACGCGTTCGGCTACCTGCCGAGGCTGACGGGGGATCACTCGCACCTGACGACTAGCGCGGACATGGCGGATGGCAAGGTGAAGGGCTACTTCGTCATGGGTGAGAACCCGGCGGTGGGTTCCTCCAGCGGGACGCTGCAGCGCAAGGGACTGGCGAAGCTGGAGTGGCTGGTGGTGCGCGACCCGGTCCTCATCGAGACGGCCGAGTTCTGGCAGCGCTCTCCCGAGATCGCCAGCGGCGAGCTGCGCCCCGAGGACATCCAGACGGAGGTCTTCTTCTTTCCGGCCGCGGCCCATACCGAGAAGGAGGGCACCTTTACCAACACCCAGCGGCTGCTGCAGTGGCGCGAGAAGGCGGTGGAGCCGCCCGGGGACGCGCGCAGCGAGCTTCACTTCCTGTTCCACCTGGGGCGCCGGCTCCAGGAACTCTACGCCGCCTCGACGGAGGAGAAGGATCGGCCCATCCAGGATCTGCTCTGGAACTATCCGGTGTCGGGCGAGCACCAAGAGCCGGATCCGGAGGCAGTGCTCGCGGAGATCAACGGCTACCGGGTGGACAGCGGAGCACCGGTGAACAACTTCGCCGAGCTCTCCGACGATGGCTCCACGGCCTGTGGGTGCTGGATCTACTCGGGTTGCTACGCGAAGGGGGTGAACCAGACCGCGCGGCGCAAGCCCGGCCAGGAGCAGAGCTGGGTAGCCCCGGAGTGGGGCTGGGCGTGGCCGGCCAACCGGCGCATCCTCTACAACCGGGCCTCGGCCGATCCGGAAGGCCGTCCGTGGAGCGAGCGCAAGAAGTACGTCTGGTGGGACGCTCAAGCGGCGCGGTGGACGGGCGAGGATGTGCCGGACTTCATCGTGAACCGGCCTCCCTCGTACCGTCCGAAGGAGGGGGACACGGGCCTGGCCACGCTCTCGGGCATCGATCCGTTCCTGCTCCAAGCCGACGGCAAGGGCTGGCTCTTTGCCCCGAGCGGCATCATCGACGGGCCGATGCCCACGCACTACGAGCCGCACGAGTCCGTCGTTCCGAACTTTCTGTACCCGATGCAGCAGTGCAACCCGATGCGGCTGGAGTGGCGCCGCCGCGACAACCCCTACCATCTGGCCTGGGGCGATCCCCGCTATCCGTATGTGCTCACCACATACCGGCTCACCGAGCACCACACCGCGGGAGGCATGAGCCGCTGGCTGTCTTGGCTGTCCGAGCTGCAGCCCGAGATGTTCTGCGAGGTGTCTCCGGAGCTGGCGCGCGAGCGAGGGCTCATTCACGGAGGCTGGGCGACGGTGTCCACCGCGCGCGGGGAGATCGAGTGCCGGGTGCTCGTCACGGAGCGGCTGCGCCCGCTGAAGCTGGACGGGCGCCGGGTGCACCAGATCGGCCTGCCGTACCACTGGGGCGGGGTGGGCCGGACGCGAGGCGATAGCGCGAATGATCTGGCCGCGCTCGTGGGAGATCCGAACGTGACCATTCAGGAGTCCAAGGCGTTCACCGGGGACATTCGTCCGGGGCGGCGCAGCGAGGGCCATGAGGTGTCGGCTCGGGAGCGGGTGCCTCCGCTGCCGCCCGGCACGCTTGAGCCCAGCCGGGGCTCTGGGCCCAAGGAGCCGCTGCCGCAGCCCATGCAGGAGAGGAAGGAGTAGCGCCAGATGGGCCGCAAAGGCTTCTTTACCGACACCACGCTGTGCATCGGCTGCAAGGCGTGCGAGGTGGCCTGCAAGCAGTGGAACCAGTTGCCGGACGACGGCTTCCACTTCACGGGCATGTCCTACGACCACACGGGCCACCTGGGTGCCTCGTCGTGGCGGCACGTGGCCTTCGTCGAGCGGCCGGTGCCGTTGCAGGGCCAGGAGTCCGGTCTGGGCAACTTCTCCTGGCTGATGATGTCGGACGTCTGCAAGCACTGCCAGAGCGCCGGCTGCCTGGAGGCGTGCCCCACGGGGGCCATCATCCGCACCGAGTTCGACACCGTCTACGTGCAGCCCGACGTGTGCAACGGCTGTGGCTACTGCGTGGTGGGCTGTCCCTTCGGTGTCATCGATCGGCGCCCGGACGACGGGCGCGCCTGGAAGTGCACGCTCTGCTACGACCGGCTCAAGGACGACATGACGCCGGCGTGCGCCAAGCACTGTCCCACGCAGTCCATCCAGTTCGGTGACGTGGAGGAACTCCAGGAGCGCGCCCGGAAGCGGGTGGAGAAGCTGCACGCGCAGGGCGTCACGGACGCGTACCTCTACGGAGTGGACGGAGAGAACCAGCCGGGCACGGGAGGCCTCAACGCTTTCTTCCTGCTGGTGGATCGGCCGGAGGTCTACAACCTGCCGCCGGATCCCGTGGTGCCCACCCGCAAGGGCAAGTCGAGCTGGGCCAGCGTAGGGCTGGGCGCGCTGGGGATGGCGGTGCTCGCGGTGGGGGCGGTGCTGTTGGGAGGGGAGGGGACATGAGCGACTTGAGGCTGGACGAGGCACAGCGGCGCCACGATGGCCGGAACGTGGATCCCGAGCTGGGGCTCCTGCGCGGCGAGGGCTCGCAGCAGCGGGTCGAGCAGATCGACGCGCCGGTTCCCTCCGCGCTGGCCCGGGGAGAGCTGCCCGTGCGTGCTGGCCAGGGCGAGCCCACGCCCACGTACTACGGCCAGCCCGCTGTCAAAGAGCCCGTGTGGATCTGGAGCGTTCCCCTCTACCTCTACGTGGGAGGGCTCGCCGGGGCTGCGAGCCTGCTCGGGGTGGCCGCGCAGCTCTGTGGGCGGGGGCGGCTCGATGGACTGGCGAAGCGCTGCCACTGGGTGGGCGCCGTGGGGGATGCCGTGAGCGGAGGTCTGCTCATCCATGACCTGGGACGGCCCGAGCGCTTCCTGAACATGCTGCGCGTGTTCCGGCCCAAGTCGCCGATGAGCATGGGCTCCTGGTCGCTCGCCGGCTCGGGTGCGGCCAACAGCGCGGCGGTCGTGCTGTCGCACGGACGCGGTTTTCTGGGATGGGCGGGACGGGCCGCGGGCGTGGTGGGCGGACTGCTCGGCATGCCGCTGGCGGGCTACACCGCGGTGCTTCTCTGCAACAGCGCGGTGCCACTCTGGCAGCACACGCACCGCACCCTGCCGCTGCTCTTCATGAGCTCCTCGGTGGCGAGCTGTGGCGCCTTCCTCGAGCTGCTCCCCCTGCACCGCCACGAGCGCCGGGTGGTGCGCGTCTTCTGGCTGAGCGGCACGGCGGCGGCATTGGCGGCAACCGTGGCGGTGGAGCGGGATGCATCACGCTCGGAGCCGGTGGCCAGACCGCTGCGGACCGGAGCATCGGGAGCGCTGTGGAAGGCGTTCAAGGTGTGCACCGTCGCGGGGCTCGGACTGGCGCTGTGGCCTGGGCGCCAGCGCTGGAAGACGGTGGCGGCCAGTGCGTTGACCACCGTGGGCGCCCTGGCCATGCGCTTTGCCTTCTTCCACGGGGGAAAGGCGAGCGCGAGAGATCCTCAGGCCACTTTCCGCTCCCAGCGTGACGGGCTGGGCGCGGCGGAGGTGGGCCCTGCCTCACAGGTTCTGCGGGACTCCCGCCCGGATCGCTTCCCCCTTCCGGTGTTGCGCTGAGCCCTCCTGTGCTCACCGCCGCCGCGTGGGGGCCTTGCCCTCGGGAGGCGATGAGGGTGGCTGCGGGAGGGGGTCGCGAGCACACGCTGCGGCGCGCTCGAGCAGCACGCCCTTCTCGCGTGCGTTGCGAGTCAAGGAGGCCGCGCGCTCGAACTCCCCGCGAGCCTCGTCGTAGCGGCCCAGCTTGAAGAGCAGGTCTCCGCGCACGCTCGGCAGCAGGTGGTAGCCCTGGAGCGACGGCTCCTCGGTCAGCTCATCGACGAGCTGGAGCCCTATCGCGGGGCCGAACGCCATCGAGAGCGCCATGGCGCGATTCAGCTCGATGACAGGAGAGGGCGAGAGCTGGGCGAGCCCCGTGTACAGCGCGGCAATGAGCGGCCAGTCCGTCTGCTCCGCGGTCCGTGCGCGGGCGTGGCAGGCGGCAATCGCGGCCTGGAACGTGTACGGGCCTCGCTCGGGAGAGAGCGTCTCGGCCCGCGCCAGCGCCGAGAGCCCTCGGCGGATGAGCAGCTGATCCCAGAGCGCGCGGTTCTGATCGAGGAGCAGGATGGGCTCGCCCGACGGACCCACCCGCGCCCTCAGGCGCGAGGCCTGGATCTCCATGAGCGCGACGAGGCCGTGGACCTCCGGCTCCTCGGGGACGAGCCCCGCCAGGATGCGGCCCAGACGGAGCGCGTCCTCGCAGAGCGCGGGCCGCACCCAGTCATCCCCGGCGGTCGCCGAGTAGCCCTCATTGAAGACGAGGTAGATGACCTCGAGCACTGACGACACGCGGGCCTCGAGCTCGGGCCCCCGGGGAACCTCGAAGGGAACATGGGCCTCGGCGAGGGTCCGCTTGGCCCGGACGATCCGCTGGGCGACGGTTGGCTCCGGGACGAGGAACGCGCGGGCGATCTCCTCGGTGGTCAGGCCTCCGAGCAACCGGAGGGTGAGCGCCACGCGGGCCTCGGTCGAGAGC